>CAZFQG010000214.1:0-10069 GCA_964520785.1 uncultured Planctomycetaceae bacterium
AGTATTCCTCGTCCGAGTGCAGCGAGCCCTCACCCGCGGAGGACTCAACGGCGACGTCAAACCCCATCTTGAGGAATCCCGACACGGTTTCCGGCAGCGCCGCGACCCGCAACTCGCCGTCGAGTATTTCCTTTGGAACGCCAAGAATCATAAAAGCCACTCCATGTGCATGTCGCACCAGTGAACTGAAACGGAACAAGACCTACCACAAACACGGCCCCGCCCATCCATGGACCACCCTATGGACGGAAACAGGAAACCGATCAGCGATCAGCGATCAGCGATCAGCGATCAGCATCTCTCTCTACCGGGCGTTTCATATCCGCCATTCTGCACATCCCTTTGCCGTTTGACAAGCGGTCGTCCGCGTCGTCAGAGAAAAAGGGCGATTCGCGCCCCTGAATTGCGGAACGCATAACCCCGTGGTGGGGACCACGCTCTAACGCTGGCCGGTTTTCGTCGGGATGTAGTCGTGCGGGCGTTTGCGGAGGACTCTGGCTTCGATAATCTTATCCGGTTCAGGGGCGTCCTCCTTATCGGGATCCCGCCGTTTGATCTTCTGCAACACGTCCATTCCCTCGACGACGCGGCCGAACGCCGTGTGTTGCCCGTCGAGATGGGCCGTTGGCAGAAACGTCAGAAAGAACTGAGACCCGCCGGTATCCCGGCCGGCGTGTGCCATGCTGAGCGTTCCGCGGAAGTGTTTCCGGTAGTTGTCGGTGTGACATTCGCAGGGGATGCTGTATCCGGGACCGGCGGTTCCGTCCCCCTTGGGGCAACCGCCCTGCGCCATGAAGTTCTCCAACACGCGGTGGAACGTCAGTCCATTGTAGGATTTCTTCTCGACGAGATTGATGAAGTTCGCCACGGTGTTCGGGGCCTGGTTTTCGAAAAGCTCGATAACGATGTCGCCGCGGTTGGTTTTGAGCAAGACCCTCGGAAGGGCCTTGTTGGGATCGTCCGCGTCATTGGCCTCTTGTTCACGGATCGCCTTCTCTTCCGCCCACAGGCGTCTCTGCCGCGGCAGATTATTGGAGAACTGCAGGCCCGGCCCCTCCAATACGCCTTGGGCATCGGCGATCTTAAAATACTTATCGGCCGCGTCGAGGTTATTGATGACATAGGCGGCCACGCCGGTCCAATTGTAGATTCGCTGGTCGGGGTGCTTTCCCGCAATGAGGATTTCGCCGCACCGGAAGGCATCTTCATAGGCATCCTTCTCGAGGTACTGCTGGAGGGTGTCACGGAGGAAGACGGCCAACTCCTTGTTGACGTTCGGCGCTTCCTGGTAAGCCTTTTCGGCGGAAAGCAGTAACCGCGAACGGAGTTCCGTCGCCTTTTCCAGGAGGGGTGGGTATTCCTCTTCAATCCTCGCTCGGTCTTCCGGCTTGGCGACCTGATACTCATTGTAGAGTTTCTGAATCTGCGCTAAAAGATCCTTCCACTCGTAAAAAAGTCGATCAAACTCCACTTTCGCTTGGCCTTCGGCTGCCGGCGGATCCGTGGAATCGGCCTCGCCGGGCAAATCCTGCTGACCAAGTACCGGGTAATTCAAAAGAACCAGGACAATGCAGGAAAATAAAAAAAGATTCAAAAGCTTCATTTCTCTCTCGTCTTTCGAAAGGTGGTAGGAATCAAACGATTGCTCCCTATAATACGGGTCCCAGGCGAAAATGCCAACTGATGTTTCCACCCCGTTTCGCGAACGGTCGCGGCCGCTTCGCCTTACTCCCCATCGCATTCACATGACATCCCGGAAGAAGCCGCGGACGAAGCTCCCAAAACGAAGGGAAATCCCTGGGAAACGGGTGAAGCCGCTCGGCGTGCGGATCGTAGGGGGCCGTTTCAGGGGAAGGCGGCTGGAATACGGTGGCGATCAGACGGTGCGGCCGATGAAGGACCGCGTCCGCGAGGCCTTATTCAACCTGATCGGGCCCTCCATCGACGGGATGTTGGCGGTCGACCTTTTCGGTGGGACCGGGGCGCTCGGGCTGGAGGCACTCAGTCGGGGGGCTTCCCGGGCCGTGTTCTGCGAGCGTCATTTCCCCACCGCCGCGATCCTCCGTCGCAACGTCGAAACGCTCGGCGCGCAAGAGGCCACGACTATTCTTACGACGGATACGTTTCTCTGGTTCAAACGCGGACCCGATCTTCCCCAAGCCGTTCCCTGGGCTGTGTTCTGTTCGCCACCCTACGAGTTTTACACAACCCGAACGGACGAAATGCTGGCTCTGATCGGTGGATTGATCGAATCAGCTCCGAAGGACAGCATCTTCGCGATCGAGGGAGACATTCGCGCCGATTTCTCTCGATTGCCGCTCGCCGAAGAATGGGACGTTCGCGAGTACCCCCCGGCAGTGGTGGGAGTGTTCAGGAAACTGGAGTATCCTCCTTCTTCCCATACAACAGCCAGTACACCACCGGAATCACCAGGAGGGTGAATATCGTGGAGGTGACGATGCCGAAGATGATCGCCCAGGCGAGGCCGGAGAAGATGGGGTCGAGGGTGATGACCCAGTTTCCCAGGAGGGTCGTCCCGGCGGTCGCCAGGATCGGCCTCGTCCGCACGGCAACGCTGCGGATGATCGCCTCGCGAAGATCGGAGCCTTCCCTGATCGCCATCTGAATGAAGTCGATCAAAACGACCGAGTTCCGGACCACGATTCCGCCGAGGGTGATCATCCCGATCATCGCCGTCGCCGTCAGGAACACGGGATTCGCGTAACCTCCGATCGGGTAGTCTACCAGGACGTTGAGCAACCAGAACCCCGGCATGATTCCGATGAGGGTCAGTGGAATCGCCAACATGATGACCAGTGGAAGCAGCCGTGAGCCGGTCTGGAACATGAGAATCACGAAAATACCGACGAGCGCGGCCCCGAAAGCCAGGCCGAGGTCGCGGAAAACGTCCAGGGTGATTTGCCACTCCCCTTCGCCGGTCCATTTCACGGTGTATCCCTCCGGCACGCTCCAGGGGATTCCTCCGCCCGGATTGAGCCAAGTCCGCGACTCGGCCGGCCTCAGCGCGGCTGCGCCTGGAGCGGTACCGTCCGCGAGGCGGTCGAACTCGATATCGAGAATCGTGTCCGCCGGCGGCCTTCCGGCAGTCTCGGCGTAGACGAAGACGAGCCGCTGGAGATTCTTATGGTAAATCGTCTGATCGGCCGGCTTCTCGACAAACGTTCCCAGTGAACCGATCTGGACCAACTGGCCCTGCTCGCCGACGACGTACATCTCGCGGAGATCGTCTATCGCGGAACGGATATCGCGGGGTACCTGGAGCGTGATCGGCAGGGGATTCACCTCTCCCGGCGGGTAGGTATGGGTGACGTCGAGGCCTCCGAGGACGAGACCGAGCGTTCTTGCGAGATTCTCGGTGGAAACGCCGGAAAGGGCCGCCTTCGGCTTGTCGGTTTCAAACACCCATTTGACGTGGGGGGTCGCCGCCGAAGTGTCGACGTCGACCAGCCCCGGCTCTTGTTCCATCCTGGCTTCGACGATTTTGGACGCCGCGATGAGGTCCTCGTAGGACCCCCCGGGCGGCCCGTAGACCTCGGCGGTAACGGTCGCCAAGACCGGAGGCCCGGGTGGGACCTCCACGATCTTGATCTCCGCGCCGTGGCGGTCGGCGATTTTCGTCAAGTCGTCGCGGATTCGCAGCGTCAGCCCGTGCGATTGCTGCAAGCGGCGTTCCTTCGGAGCCAGATTCACGCGGATGTCGCCCAGATTGGCCGATTCCCGCAGGAAGTAATGCCGCACCATGCCGTTGAAATCCATCGGCGAAGCGAGACCGGCGAAGGTCGAGACGTCGCGGACCTCGGCCACGCCCATGAGATAGTCGCTCAATTCCCGCGCGAGGCGATCGGTCTGTTCGAGTGTCGCGTCCTCGGGGAGGTCGATGACGACCTGAAACTCGTTCTTATTGTCGTAGGGGAGCATTTTCAGGGGGACGAGCCGGAATGCCGGCAGGAGAACCGCGCCGAACAGCAGGATTACCACTCCGGCGAGGGTCGCCCATGAAAGCCATTTCCGGTCGAGGATCGGTCCGAGCAGCTTCCCGCTGATCCGGTACAGCGGGCGCTTCGTCAGGTCGAACTCCTCTTGTCCGTTCTTCTTCCGATAGAGGGATCCCAGCGCGGTCATCGCCAGCCATGGGGTGATGGTCAGCGCCACCAGGGTGGAGATCGTAACGGTCAGCGGCACGTTCATCGCCATGGGAGCCATATAGGGGCCCATCATGCCGGTGATGAAGACGAGCGGCAGAAAGCTCGCGATGATCGCCAGCGTCGACAGGATCAAGGCCGGCTGGACTTCCGCGATCGCCTTGAGGACCGACTCGCGCGGCGGGAGAATCCGCATCGCGAAATACCTGGCGATGTTCTCCACGTCCGTAATCGGGTCGTCGACCAAGAGGCCCAGGGAAAGGATCAACGCGAAAAGAGTAACGCGGTTAATAGTGTATCCCACCATCAGATTGACGAACAGCGTGACGCTGTAGCAAACCGGGATGGCCAGCGCCACGACGAGCGCGGCCCGCCAGCCGATCATGAGTCCAATCAGACCGATCACCGTGAGCACGGCGATGACCAGACTTTCCACTAGCTCGTTCACCTTCTCATTGGCCGTTTCGCCGTAATCGCGGGTGATGCGGTAGAAGACGCCCTCCGGCAGGAGTTCGGCGGCCAACTGTTCCATCCGCGCATCGACGGCCTGGGCGACCCAAACCGCGTTGGAACCCTTCTGCTTCGCCACCGCTACATGGACCGCCGGATAGAGCCGCCCCGGCTCGGCATTTCCCTGCCGCTGCACATCGGCCGGCCCGAAGCCGATCCACGTGTAGTTCTCCACTTCTTCGGGACCATCGATCACCGTCGCCACGTTCTTCAAGTAAACGGGCCTGCCGTCGTAGACGCGAACGACCAGTCCTTCCAGCTCCCTTGCGTCGCGGATGAAGGTCCCGGTCTCGACGGTGAAGTTCGTGTTTTGCTGCTCGAAGGAACCGGAACTCGCGTTGACGTTGCTTGCCTGAATCGCCTGGGCCACCTGGAGGGCGGAGGTCCGCCGCGAGGCCAGTCGTACGGGGTCCAATTCGACGCGGAGCGTTCTGGGACGGCCGCCGACGACCGTCACCCGGTTCGTGTTGGGAATCGCCTGCAACTCGTTCTGAAATTGCTCGGCCAGCCGCCGCAGCTCGTAATCGCCATAAAGGTCCGGCCGGTCCGACCAGAGCGTCACGTTGACGATCGGGACGTCGTCCACCTCCACCGGCTTGACGACCCACCCGGCCACCGCCTTCGGGATCAGGTCGACGTTCGAGTGCAGCTTGTTGTAGAGCTTGAGGATCGAGTCTTCGCGGTCCTCGCCCACTAGAAACGGACCGTGACGACGCACCGGCCGGGGCTCGACATCGAATAGACGTATTCGACGCCGTCGATTTGAAAAAGAAGTTTCTCCAGCCGGGTCGTCACCGTCCGTTCCACCTCCTCCGCCGAGAGACCGGGGGCCGAAATCAAAACGTCCGCCATCGGAACGATTATCTGTGGCTCTTCCTCGCGGGGCGTCAAATAAAGGGCCGCCGCGCCGAGCGCCCACGAAACGAACGTCAGGAGAATCGCCACGTCCCCTCTGAGGAACACATCGACGATCTTGGTAAGCGGAGAAAGCGGTTGTTGCGCGTCGTTCATGTATCCATTCCTTCTCGTGCTCTGTCAAACGCAGGAATTGGGATTGGCGTTTCGGTTTCATCCGGGCAATCACGGTACTTCGGCGTGCTGCTAACCCAAAACCTGAGTGTTGGCCGAGCACTAGTTCGCCGGGTTGCCGGTCTTCGTGTTCGGTACCCGGACCTTTTCACCCGCGTCGAGGCCGCTTAAGACCTCGATCCGGCCGGGAAAGCCGGCCCGGCCCGTCTTGATCATGCGGCGATTAAGGGTTCCGTCCTCGGCGACGACGTCGACGAACTCGAGTTGCCCCACCCGGACGAGCGCGGCCGTCGGAATGCACAGGTGGCGCCGTTGGCCGGCGGGCACCAGGAGCCGCCCGAACATTCCCTCGACGAGGCCTTCGATGTGCGGAACGGCCGCCTTGACGAGGAGAGAACGGCTGGCCGCTTCCGCCTGGGGAACGATCTCGTCGATATCCGCCTCTACTTCGCGGTTCAACGCATCGACGCGGACGGTAAGCGTATCACCCGGTTTCAATTGCACGGCCAGCGACTCCTGGACGGGGACTTCCAACCGCAGCGACGTCGGATCGTACAGAACCAGCAACGGCACGCCGGGCCGGGCCGTATCCCCCGGTTCGGCAAGGCGGTCGACGATCCGACCGGCCCGAGGTGCGGTGATCGTGGCATAGGAAAGCAGCACTTCGGCCTCTTGTAAAGCGTCCTTCGCCTGATCGAACCTGGCCTGAGCGACATTGCGCTCCGTTTCCGCCTTTTCAAAGGCGGATCGGCTGACCGCGCGCGACTCGACCAGGTTTTTGTTCCGCTCAAACTCATTCTGGGCATTGGCCAAAGCGGCCTCGGCGGCGGTGACGGCTCCTTGAGCCTGACGGAGTCTCGCTTCGATTTCTCGCGGATCCAGGCTGATCAGAACCTCGCCCGCGGCGACCGCCTGCCCGGCTCGGACAGTGATTTCCTGAATCGGGGCGAGGATTCGAGAAGAAATCTCGGTCCGTTGGGCCGCCTTGACGGTTCCGACCGCCTCCTCGAAATAGGGCTTGACAATTTCCCCCACCGTTTCGACATCATCCCCCTTCGGAAGGGTTTTCCTGGTCACCGGTTCGTGCCCAGGAGCAATCTTCGTGGAGAACACGCCCGCGAGCGTCGCGATTATTCCGGCCAGTACCAGCAGGCCAACAAGCACAGCAACGATTCCAAGTGCAAGCCGGATTGAGTATCTCAGGGAGTCCCTCATTTCGCAATTTCTTTCATTTTTATTGTAACTTCATGATTGACAGGGCACAGCCATGGGTTCGGAACGTATCGTATCAAACAACGCACAAGGGCGACAATAGAGCAAAAGGCCGGCTCCGCTCCCGATTCAGGTTCGCCCGGGGTTCTTGGCGGCCGAAATCGTACCTGGTACTATTGAACTGTTCTCCGTCGAGGGCGTGCGGTTCGCGGTTCGAAGCGGCCCGCGGCGGAGAACCCCCGCCGCTAAATCATATATCGGATTCTATATATATATATTCTCCGATATTTTATGCTCGGCCGTTCATTCGTCCAGCGTTTTTACGTCCCCGCTAGAGAGGAGATTGACGGATGTGTTCCCGGGAGCCATACCCCCCGTATCGCCATTGCCTGTCGCGCCGAGCCGGTTTTCCATCCCGTTCGTCGCCGGCCTCGAAGTGGATAAGGCGGCCGTTTCTTGCTATTCTGGTTTTGCTTACGGCGGCCGCCACCACCGGGTCCGCGCAGACCGATTCCTCGTCCCCGTTGGACAACGCTTTTCAGATTCTGCGAACCCTCGAGTTGGGACAGAATCTTGGAATCCTCAATCCTATCGAACAGGCGGTGTCGCTTTCACATGACAACGAAGAGGTACGCGAAGACTTGGAGCGGCGTCTGATCGGCGTCCTCCGGACCGAGTCCACCGACCTTGCCCGAGATTACGCGTGCCGGCAGTTGGCACTCGTCGGATCGGATGACGCGGTGGACACCTTGGCCGGGCTACTAAATCATCCGCGCCAGGCTTACATGGCCCGGTATGCGATCGAAGCGATTGGAACCCAAGCGGCTAGGAAGGCGCTCCGCGACGCAATCTCGAAGACCGAGGGTCTTCAGAAGGCGGGCCTGGTGATCTCCTTGGGCCGGTTGGCGGATTCGGAATCGGTGGTCATCTTGATCCCGCTTCTCGATTCCCCGGATGCCAACGTTCTGGAGGCGACCGTCATCGCCCTGGGGCGGATCGGAACCCAAAATGCGTTCGACGCGCTCCGGCAGTTTCATGTTCGGGCGGCTGAGAGGATCCGTCCGATCGTTGAAAACGCGGAACTCCAAGCGGCGGAACGACTTCTTCTTGGGGGAAGTCGCGATGCGGCCTTGAAGGCCTATACGGAGCTTTCTTCTTGCACCTCCGCGAAGGTCCAACTGGCCGCCTACCGGGGTCTGATTCTCTCGCAGCCGGAGCAAGCCGCCGCGCTCATTCTGGCCGGATTGGCGGATGAGGACGGCGGAAAGAGGGCCGTCGCGGCCGATTGCATTATCTCGCTTCGGCATCCGGAGGATATCGACGTCATTGCCGACGCGGCGGTGGACCTACCGGTGCCCGGACGGGTCGCCGCCTTGCACGCACTGCAAGACCGCACGGAGGATTCCGTCCGTAGAGCGGCCCTCGCGGGCCTCGATTCGAAAGACGCGGTGGTCCGCAAGGCGTCACTTAGAGTACTCGTTTCCGCCGCTACCTCCGAGGACGTCCCACGGTTGGCCGCGATCATGGGCGGCGACTTGAATCTCGAGATTCAAGAGGCCGCGTTCGAAACCCTCCGGCTAATGAGACATCCGGAAACCGAGGCGGGGATCCTCGCGTTGCTTTCCGATGAGGAGGCCCGAACCCCTCGTCTTCTCCGGGCGGCGTTCTCCCGGCGTTCGCCGGCGTTTGCGTCGGTGTTTCTCGCGGCGGCCGAATCTTCCGACGCCGCGGTTCGCAGAGCGGCGCTCGAAGCGCTGGAAGTCATGGCTCCGCCCGAACAAGCCGAGGCGCTCGTCTCGCTTCTGGCGAAATCGACGCCCGGTGAGGAGCGCGAGGCCGCCGGCCGCGCGGTTTGGATGGCGTGCGAAAAGATCGCCGATCCGGCCGCGCGAAGCGAACCGCTCTTCGCCGGTTACGAAAAGGCCGATTCCGTCGGCCGTGCGGCGATACTCCCCTCCATCGCGAGAATCGGCGGCGACAAGGCGCTGGCCACCGTCCACGCGGCCATGAAGAGCGACGACCAAGGCCTTCGGGACGCGGGATACCGGGCGCTGGCCAACTGGCCCGACGCGTCGGTGGCCGAAGAGCTGTTCGATATCGCCAAGAACAGCGAGAACGAAGCCTACCGCATTTGGACGCTCCGCGCCTATGCCCGCGTCGTCTCGCTGCCGGATGCCTTCTCGCCGGAAAAGGCCTTCGAGATGCTCAAATCGGCGATGGACCTGGCGAAGCGAGATGAGGACCGCTGTTTGATCGTGACGCGACTGGCAGCCGTCCGCACCCCCGGCTCGTTGGAACTCCTGCTTTCCTATCTCGACGATCCGGCACTGAAGGAGGGGGCGGTCGAGGCGGTCTTCCTTTCCGCCAAGGGCCTCAGCCAGTCCCACCCGGATATTGCCGAGCCGGCCCTCCGGAAGGTCCGCGAATTAACCAAGGATGAAGCCGTCTTGCAGCAGACCGACAAGGTCCTGCGCGACATCGAAGCTCGAAAACAGAACCCCACGCAATAGGAAACGCCGCCATGACCCGACCGAAGAGGACCCATTACAATCGCCGCGAAATCCTCAAACGCGGCGTGATCGCCGCGTCGGCGATCGCGTCTCCGTTCGTGGTCCGTTCCCGTGCCCTCGGAAAAGACGGCGCAACCGCGCCGAGCAACCGCGTCACCGTCGGCGTGATCGGCGTCGGCTGCATGGGCCGTGGGCATTTCCGGATTCTTGCCGAGAACCCCGGAGTCCAAATGGTTGCCCTAAGCGACGTCGATTCGTGGCGCCGCGAGAACGAAACGAACGTCCTCAAGGAAATCTACGGCCGCAACCAGCCCGGCGGTGATTTTCACGGGTTTCAGGAGTACAACGATTTTCGCGATCTTCTCGCGCGGACCGATATCGATGCCGTGGTGATCGCCACCGGAGAACGCTGGCACCCGGCCATCACCGTTCGCGCGGCCGCCGCCGGGAAAGACATCTATTGTGAGAAGCCGATCTCGCTCACCATCCGCCAGGCGCGGACGATGGCCCAAACCGTCCGCCGGCACAACCGCGTCTTTCAAACCGGCCTGCAGCAACGGAACTCGCCGGAGTACCTCAAGGCGTTCGAACTGGTTCACGCCGGCCGCATCGGCGACGTGAAGCTCGCGTACGTCAACGACAGCG
>CAZFQG010000215.1:0-9975 GCA_964520785.1 uncultured Planctomycetaceae bacterium
CAGTTACTTCGGCCTGCAACAACTCCACGCGCGGTATGCGATGGACACGATCGACACGATCCATTACGCCGACGAAAACGGCAGTCTGCTCGATACCGACGCAGCGGTCGCCACCGGCGCGTTCGAACGTTCTCAACTCGCCCTGCGTTACTCCGACGGCCTGGAGGTCTACGTCAATGGCAACAAGACCCAGCCGTGGACCGTCGACGGCCAGACACTACCGTCGAACGGCTGGCTCGTGAGGGACCCGGTCAAGAAGGAACTCGTCGCCGAAAGCCTCCTGTACGACGGCCACCGGGTCGACTACGTCGAGTCGCCGGCGTATTACTATGCGGACGGACGCGGCCGCTTCACCCGCTTTGCGCGGTTGGCCTGCGACGGGCCGCTTATTGCCCACCGCCGCGACGGCGGCGCGTTGGAGGTGATTCCGGTGGGGCGGTGTAAGGAATTCGCGGCCTCCTTCGACGGCCGTGAGGCAGCCGCGACGGCCCTGGACCGCGAAGGCAAGGAACTCGGTCCGGCCGAGGCGCGGCTGAGCCGGGGATTCGTTTACATCACTCCGAAGGAAGGGGCGTTCAAGTACCGGCTGACACCCGGCGAGGCGCCGAAAGCGGCCATCGACAGCCCTCGGACGTTCGTCGTGCCGGGGGAGACGGTCCCGGTAGTCTCGGGCGAGGGCGAAAACACCGTCACGATTCCCACCGACGCCGAACCGGGAACGCGGCTCTGGAGAGAACTGGATGGGGCGTGGATCGATTTCAGCGTCCGCCCCCTCGCGGAAACGCGACTGCGACTGAGAGAAGACGCCATCGTGGTTTCGCTCACCCCTCATCTGCCGGGCCCAACCGACGCGGTCGTAACCCTGCGCGATGCCAAGCAGCCAGTCCGCCTCGAACCCCAGACGCCGGTGGAAATCGTCTTTCCACTGGCCGTACCCGAGCAGGAAGCGGTCCAAACGCTTCCTCTTACGATTGAATCCGGTGCGTTCTCCCTGAAGCGAGCCTGGTACCTGAAGGCCGAATACGCTATCACCCAGCCGCTGGAGCTTCCCAAGGAGTATGCCTTCGGCGAGCGGCTCCGCGGCGAAACCAAGGACCGGATGAACTCCGGCGACATCCGCCCCAGACCGATGGCCTGCGGCGAGGTAGAGAAAGAGGGGGTCTTCATGCACCCCCCCTACCGTGAAGGACCGGGGTACGCGTTCATCATTTACGGTCCGCTGGAAATCCCTTCGGCGCCACCGATCGAATTCGCATGTTCCATTGGCAAGGGGGACGGGAGTGATCCCGGCGACGGCATTCTCTTCCAAGTTTCCGTCGTGGACGAGAACGGTACGGAGGAAACCATCGCCGAGACAATCCACGGGACACACTCATGGGCCCCATTCAAGGCCGATTTGAGCCGTTTCGCGGGAAAGACGATTCATCTTAAGCTCATCGCCGACGTCGGCCCAGCGGATGATTCCTCCGGCGACTGGGCCAATTGGGGGGACTTACGGTTCAATTCGACCGAGCCGCTCCTCGTCATGACCATGCATGAGAAGCCGGTTCGGCTGGCCTACGAGCCGGCGGAGAACACCGGCTCGGCCGTTTCGCTTCGCGAGCTTAAAAATGCCAAGGCGGGGACCCTCCGCTTCGACGGCGTTGGAATCGAGGGAGACGGCCGGTATGCCTGTCCCTGCACGCTCGGCGGCGCCCTCATTGGTATGCTTCCGCCCTCCGGTGGGAACGAGGTTGAGGGAGTATTCGCCCCTGTGGCCATCCCTCTGAATAAAGAAGCGCTCGCGGCCTTGGAAAAGACGACCTTTTTCGAGATCGAGAACCCGGGGGGAGATTGCTTCAAACTGAAGAATGTTCGCGTCGAGTTGGTCTTGGCGGATGGTCGCACGATCTCCTCGAAAACGACGACGCATGTCTATTCGCAGCCTGCGACATGGAAGTATGCGGAGGGAATCGGTGTTCCGAACGGCGAGCCGGTCCGGATCGAGGTGCGGTTCTGAGTCGCGTACGAGATTCGGTTGACAATACCGTTTGGGGTACTCTCCGTTTGAGTCGCTGGGAGGCGATTGCCACAAGACACCGCCCCCCAGGGGCGGTTGCCGCGCGCTCCAGCTTCAATCACGTCTTGCCGGCGCGGGGATTCTCGGTGCAATCGAGCGTCCTCCGGATTGCCGAAGTATTTCCCCTATAGCCGGAAGACGCCTACGTGGGGCCGTCCGAGCCATCCCCATAAACCGTGAAGGGCAGTTCTGTTCTTGGGGCGGCAACCGGGATCACCGGCGCGTCCACGAAGAGGGGTACGTTTGCCACCGCCGCGCCACCGTTACCGTCGCGGACGTACGCAAAGAGCCGGTAGGCACCGCCGCCGGCCGGAACCATCACCGTCGCCTCGGATCCTTTGGTGGCTACGGCTTCGGCCAGAGAGACCTCCTCCGACTGGAAGTCGCCCCCCGAGCCGATGACGACGGAGTCTCGCCGCAAGACCCAGTCGATCGCTAGCCGGTCCCGATCCGGATCGCTAGCCGTAAGCCGCGCCGTGACGGTCTCGCCCGGCTTCAATCCCCGCGCTTTCTCTACCACGAGCAACTCGATGACCGGACATCTATTCTTCGGGGCCGAGCCGGTCCACGCGTCGGTCATGGCGTCGACCGCGGCCAGCCGTGACCCGTCGGGAAGCAGCATTCCAAACCACGTCGCGGTCGTCTCCTGTTTGTGTCCCCAAAGAAACGCGTATGACCCGAGGCACAGCCCCGGCTGGGAAGCCACCGCCTTGCGGTATGCCGCGGCGTACTCCTGCGCCTTGGCGGTGCTCGTTGCCTCCAGGGGCGCGCCCCACGCCGTCTTGGCGACCTCCCACGGACCTCGCGGTCCGAACTCGGTGAGAATGTACGGCTTCGTCCCTCCGGCGGCGCGGTACCGCGCCGCCAGCGTGTCTACACTTCCGTACGAGTTGACGCCGATGATGTCGATATTGGGGCAGAAACGCTCGATGCTCCGCACCTTGTCGTCGACCGGTTCGGCAATGACCGTGATCGTGGGGTGATCGGGATCGATCCGCTTGCATTTCCGGGCGATATGGTCGACTGCGTACCAGACGGCCGGGTTCTTGCCGTCCCCCTCCATTTCGTTACCGATGCCCCACATCAGAACGGCCGGATGGTCTTTGTACTTGCGGACCGCGGCGCGGCAATCGTCGAGCTGTTTCGAGACGGAGGCTTCGTTCTGGTAGTTGAACCCGTGCCGCTCGTGGCCCAACCAGAGCCCGACGCATACGGCAAGTCCGTGCCTGCGTGCCTCGTCGAGAACGGCACCCAGGTTGTCCGTCCCCCACGTCCGGATGGAGTTCCCTCCGGCCTCCGCCAACAGGGCAAGGTGCGTGCTTCCACCGGCCCCCTTGACGAAGAACGGTTCTCCCTCGCGGACGAGCCGATAGTGGCCGTCTTGCGTCTGGACCGCTACTCTCGGCCCCCCGGCAACTAACGGTCCGGCCGTGGCGAACCACGTAAAACAGACTGCTTTGGTGAAGGATCGAAAGATACTATTCATGAGACATCGATTGCGTGCAACATGGAGGGCCTGTATCAGCGTGTACCCCATTCCATTGTAAACGGCGCCTTCGTTTCCGACGAGAAACTGCTTCCGCCTCCGGGAACGACTCCCGGGCATCGTCCTTTCGGCGTCCGCCAAAGACGTGCCCGTGCGTTGAATCGGGGAAACGCTTATGTTCCATCCGACGGCCGTTTTCCGAATCCGGCCTTCAGGGCACAAAGACCCCGCGTCAGAGACCGTCCGAGGGAATTCCTGGCGACCGTTCGGACGAGACTCGCGCGGAGCGAACGCGGAAATACCCGAAGGAGCGCCATCGGCTTCGGTTCGGCGCGCCAATGGGCCTTGTAGGGTTCATCGCCGCGGAGGAAGTCGTAGCCCCGGTAACCCGCGTCGATCGCGTGGCGGAGCGAGGCGATCGTGCCCAGCCAGCCGGGCCGTTGTCCGGCGCATCGCGGATCGATGCCGGTCTGATACATATAAAGCGTGTCATCGTCCGCGAAATCGATTTCCGCGACGACCGGCCGGGAGTCGATCTCGATCCATTGCAGCCGTAGCCGGCCCAAGTCTAGAAATGCTTCGGCGGTCTCCTCCAGAAACTCTCGAAACGCGTTCGACGCGAAGCATCCCGGTTGGCCGAGGCTGCGCCGCCGCCTCTGGTGCAAATCGTTCAACACGGCGAGTCCGTCTCGGAGTGTCCGGCTCGAATCGGCCACGTGAATTCTCGCGGCCGGCGTGTCCAGAAGCCGCCGCGTCAACTGTCGGACCTTCTCCCGGCGCGACTTGGAAAGGAGCCGGAGATAATCCTCCCACGAGTCGGGCAGTTCGATCCGCCAGCAGTTCTCTTGAGGCCGCTCGTCGGCGGTGTTTCCTCCCTCGCGAAGCCGGTGGACGAAGCACCGAACCGCCGCGTCTTGAGCCCAGACGCCGCCTAATTCCATCCACGTGCATCCCGGTCCGAGGTTCGTGAGTTGGCTCGCCAGCGCCTCCGTGACGACCGCTTCGCGACCGGGGGCATGCAAGATCGTCAGGTAATCGGAGCAAACCATTCCGGAGCCGAGAAAGCGGAGAACGCGGCCCGATATCGCGGAATGGCGGAGGAACCAGGGGGCGATCCCCACGATCTCTCCGGTGGCGTCCGTCACCGTCAAGACGAAAAGCGTGTCTCGCCGCTCGTGGAAGTGCTTCCACCAAGGAACCAGCCACTCCCACCGCCGGAAAGGAATTCCGCCGGAAAGCCGATTCCAACACGGACGCAGCGCGTCGAGCCCCTCGACGTCGCGAATCCACCGGACCTCCAAGGACCCGGGGGAAAGAGTCTCTCGCTCGGATACAGGGGCCGCGGCGCTTGCGGCTCCGGACGCCGGCACCCAATCCCGCGCCTTGTCTTCGGACATGATTGGAGGCATCATATTCCAACTCCACCGGTCAGACCGGAATTGTCTATCCCCGATTCCGTACGATCGTGGTCTCGTGCTGGGAATTCTCGCCGATTCATCCTCGCCCCGCCCGGGTCACCAGGTATTCGGTAAGCGCTCTGTCGAATCTCATGCTCGTATCCAACGGGACGTAGTCGATCCCCGCTTGAAAACACTCGCGCTTGTAACGGTCGCGGAAGGACTCCAGCTCGTTCAAGTAATCCCGCCGGAAACCGTCCGCGTTGAGCTGGAGCCTCTGCTCGCTTTCCGGGTCTTCCAGTTCGACCATGCCGGCGAAGGGAAAATCGGCTTCGGCCTCGTCGAGAATGTGGAAGAGGATGACGTCGTGGCCCCGGTGCCTCAGCCGATAGAGGGCCTGGAGGACCGGGTCGGCGTCGGCCAAAAGGTCCGAGAAGATCATCACGAGGCTCGCGCGGCGGAGCATCGCGGCGACCTGGACGAGGCTGTTGGCGATGTCGGTCTTGCCGGAGGGCTGCAGCTTCGTCAGAACGCTCAAGATGTCCCCCAGGTGCCTTCTGGCGGCCTTGGGGGGCAGGCTGCTGCGGATGCGTTCGTCGAATGTCAAGAGCCCGACCGGGTCCTGCTGGTGGATCATCAAATACGCCAACGCCGCGGCCAGGCAGATCGAATAGTCGAACTTCGTCAGCTCCTGGCGGTAGGTGTATGCCATGGAGCGGCTCAGGTCCATCACCAGATAACCGGTGATGTTCGTCTCCGCCTCGAACTTCTTCACATAGTATTTGTCGGTCTTGGCATAAACGAGCCAGTCGATATCGTCCGGATCGTCCCCAGGGGTGTACTTCCGGTGCTCGCTGAATTCGACGGAAAACCCGTGAAACGGGCTGGCATGCAGGCCCTGCAAGAACCCCTTGACGATGAACTGCGCGCGGAGATCGAGCCGGGAGATTTGTCGGATGACTTCGGGCTTGAGATAACTTTCGGCGGAAGGCATGGTCTTCCCGCTCGTATGGGTTATGTTGGGCGTTTCTTGCCGCCCTCGGTGGCGGCTTTATTTTTACCAATCAGCTCGCCGCGGGCCCCTTTTCGTATTTGGGGATCACCGGCGGAGGGGTTTCTCGCACCAGCCGTTCGATCAGGTCTTCCGTGGTGAATCCCTCGGCCTGAGCCTGAAAGTTCGTGCTCACGCGATGCCGGAGGACCGGGATCGTCAGCTTACGAATGTCGTCGATGGCGACGGAGAACCGACCGTCCATCGCGGCCAGCGCCTTTCCCCCTTGGATCAGGAACTGCCCCGCGCGGGGGCCGGCACCCCAATCGACCATCTCCTTGATGAACTTGGGGGACGAATCGTCCTTGGGTCGCGTCGCGCGGATCAGCCGTGAAACGTACTGGACGATGTACTTGCTGACAGCGACCGAGCCGACCAGTTTTTGCAGGTTCACGATCGCCTTACCGCTGAGGACCTTGCGGACCTCGACCACCTCGCTCCGCGTCGTGGCGGCGAGAATCCGCTCTTCTTCCTCCGCCGTGGGGTAATCCACCCGGATGTTGAACATGAACCGGTCGAGCTGCGCCTCGGGCAGCGGGTACGTCCCTTCCTGCTCGATCGGGTTCTGCGTCGCGATCGTGAAAAACGGGTCCGGCAGCGGATAGGTGGCCTGCCCGACGGTCACTTCACGCTCCTGCATCGCCTGCAAGAGGGCGGCCTGCGTCTTTGGGGGGGTACGGTTGATTTCGTCGGCCAAGAGGATGTTCGTGAAGATCGGCCCCTCGACAAAGCGGAAATTCCGCCTTCCCGACTCTTCTTCCTCCAAGATATTCGTCCCGGTGATGTCGGAGGGCATGAGGTCCGGCGTGAACTGGATCCGCTTGAAACGTACGTCCAGGATTCTAGCCAGAGTGCTGACCATCAGCGTCTTCGCCAGCCCCGGCACCCCCTCCAATAGGCAATGGCCTCGAGTAAAAATCGCGGCAAACAACTGTTCAATAACGGTTGCTTGGCCAATAATGACCTTTTGCAGCTCCTCCTGCATTAGGCGACGGTGCTGGCTGAACTCCTGCAGGACCTCGCCGAGATTCCGTGTTTTTCCCAATGGTTCGCTCCGAGCTGAGGGTTGGACGGTTTGGCCCCGCCGCCCGAGTCGTCCTGGACGGCGTTCGTTACGTAGTATAGTTGGTCAAATGTGCCAATAAGTATACCTTTTATGCCGGGACCGTGTCTCGCCCCCGGCGGGGATTATTCCCGTCCACCGTGTCTTCCCCCGATCGTGGCCCCGTCCGTCGGCGGCGATATATCCCTCGTCGCCGGTGAAACGCGTATGATCCGCTCAATTATCTCATGAAACGATTTCTCACGGTCTTCTTGATCCTCGTCTTATGCGGTTCTACCGGAACTGCCCGGGCGGAAATCACGCCGAACGATGTTCGCGAGGCCATCGCGAAGGGGGTCCGCTATCTCAAGTCGCGCCAGAAGCCGGATGGTTCCTGGGACGACCTCGCGGGGCAACACCTGGCGGGGATGACGTCGCTGTGTACGCTGGCCCTGCTCAATAGTGGCGTGGATAAGGACGACCCGAACGTCGGCAAGGCCCTGGACTGGCTGCGGAAGACGACCCCGTCTACGACGTACGCGGTGGCGCTTCAGACGATGGTCTTCTGCAAGGCCGACCCGAAACGGGATATGCCGCTGATCGGCCGGAACGCGGCATGGCTGGAACGAACGCAGAACCGAACGGAAGAACCCCGCGGCGGATGGGGATACCCCGGAGGAGGCGACAACTCCAACGCCCAGTTCGCCCTGCTCGGGTTGCACGAAGCCGAGCGGGCCGGGGTGGAAATCAACCCTCAGACCTGGCGGTTAGCGAAGATGCACTGGGAGGCGACGCAAAACCCCAACGGCGGCTGGGGATACCGGGCGGGGCATCCGCCGACCGGAAGCATGACCTGCGCCGGGATCGCGTCGATGATCATCACCTCCGGCGCGGTTCGGAAGCCCGGTGCCTCGGTCGTCGGAAATCGTATCGTCTGTTGCGGCCGCGACCGCGGGCCCGACGACGCGCGGATCGAGCGCGGCATCCAGTGGTTGGCCAGGAACTTCTCCGTGTCGCGTAACCCCGGACCACGAAATACCTGGGAGTTGTACTACCTTTACGGGGTGGAGCGGGTCGGGCGGCTCTCTGCGCGGCGGTTCATCGGAGAGCACGATTGGTACCGTGAGGGGGCGGACCATCTCGTCACCATGCTGGGAACCGGCGACTACTGGCGAGGAACGTCCATCGAACAGAACGAACTGATCGCCAGCAGTCTGGCGCTTTTGTTCCTATCGAAGGGCCGTCGACCGATCCTGATTTCGAAGCTTGCTCAAGGAGACGAGTCCAACTGGAATCTTCACGCAAGCGACGTCGCCCATCTTACCCGGTTCGCCGAAGCGCAGTGGAATACCGACATGACGTGGCAGGTGATCGACTTGCAAGCGGCGGGGCCGGACGACTTGGCCCAGTCCCCGGTCATCTTCCTGGTCGGCGAACAAAACCCGCTGCCGCTGGACGGGGCGCGCCGCGAGGCACTGGCGCGAAAAATTCGCGGCTACCTGGACCGAGGCGGGTTTCTTCTGGCGGAAGGGTACTGCCAGGAGGCGGGGTTCGACGAGGGATTTCGCGAACTCATGGCGTTGGCCTTTCCGGAACCCGAATACCGTTTGCGTCCGTTACCGCCGGAACATCCGATCTGGCGGGCGGAGAAGGCGATTCCACCAGAGCATATCCGGCCGCTCTTGGGAATCGACTACGGGTGCCGGACGAGCGTGGTTTACGCGGCGAGAGAAAAAGGGGCCTCGCCGACTCCTTCTCTTTCGTGCCTGTGGGAGCTGGCGTACCCGCCGAGGGACACCACCTATGCGAAACCGGTACAGGAGCAAGTAGAGGCCGGGATGTGGACCGGATTGAACATCTTGGCCTATGCGACCAATCGCGAGTTACGCGGAAAGGAGGAGGTCTTCGCGCAGCGCGGTTCGGACGTCCTGTCGCATGACTCGCGCCGCGGTCGCTTGGACATCGCTCATATACGGCACGCCGGCGGCTGCCGCGCCGCGCCGAGGGCCCTGGTGAATCTGCTCGAGGCGGCCGAGGAGGAACTCGGAATGCCGGCCGACCGCCGCCAGCGTTGGATCAGCGCGGCGGACGATGTATTGTTTGATTACCACATGGCGTTCATGCAGGGGAGGACGGCGTTTCAATTCACGCCGGAGGAGCGCAAGCGTCTGCGGACTTTCCTGGACCGCGGGGGACTGCTCTATGCGAACGCGATTTGCGCGAACGAGGCCTTCCTCGGTTCCTTCCGCCGCGAAATGGCTCGGATTTTTCCGGATCGTTCCCTGGAACCGATCCCGCCGGACGACCCGATCTGGACGGAGGAATACGGTGGTTTCGACCTGAGGAAGGTCCGTCGTCGCGTCCCCCGCCCCGGCACGGCCGAGGAACGGTTGGAGGCCGACGTTCGCGAGAGCCCGCCCATGCTCCACGGCATCAAGCTGGAAGACCGTTGGGCGGTGATCTTTTCGGACATCGACATCAGTTGCGCGCTGGAAAAGCACGATTCCATGGAATGCAAGGGCTACCTCCGCGAAGACGCCGCGAAAATCAGCCTGAACGTCATCCTCTACTCCCTGCAGTATTGAGCCCTCCACCCCCGCGACGCACGGCTTTGGCTAACCCAAGTTCCACACCCGCGACCCTGAAACCCATTATTTCGTAGGCCCGAGCCTCGAAAGTCTTCACTACATTTCGTTCAGTTTCTTATTTGGGTCGGGAGGGAGAGGCCCAGATACTCCAGCAGAATGGCTTGTGTTCGGTCGGCCGGGTGATACAGCGACGACGGATATCCACCCCGCGACGGGTGGGAAGCACGACGTCGACGAGGCTGATTGTGCCGAGTTCCTCGAAGATTCGACGCGGCTCGTCGCCGAGGCCGGCGGCCATAGCCATCTCATAGAGACTCTTCCAGAGGACGTAGGCCAGGAAGCAGACCAGAAT
>CAZFQG010000216.1:0-9944 GCA_964520785.1 uncultured Planctomycetaceae bacterium
TGAACGCTTCCACACCAAGGGGAAACAGCGGGGACTCTTCTATCAACCGGTGTATCGTTGCCTCAACGCGGCGGACTACGGCGTTCCGCAACGCAGATACCGGGTGTTCATCGTGGCGTTTCGCGGCGATATTTCCGCCAACTGGGCTTTCCCAGAGCCTACGCACTCACTGGACTCGCTTCTTCACGATCAGTGGGTTACGGGTGACTATTGGGAAAGACATGCGGTATCCAAGCGTTCGCGGCCGAGTATTCCCGCCAGCGTCGTTGAACGAGTGAATCGGTTGCGAGATTGGCTCTTTCCCTTGGAAGCGGAACCTTGGAACACGGTACGAGACGCCATTTCGGACCTTCCCGACCCTAAGCGGAGGAATGGATTTCTCAACCATACGCATAATCCCGGTGCTCGGCAATACGCGGGCCATACCGGGAGTCCGCTGGATGAGCCGGCCAAGACTCTAAAGGCGGGAGACCATGGTGTCCCCGGGGGCGAGAATATGGTTCTCTATCCCGATGGAAAAATCAGATATTTCACGGTGCGAGAGAGCGCAAGGCTCCAAACCTTCCCCGATAGTTATTTTTTCGCGGGATCCTGGACGGAAGCGATGCGACAGCTTGGAAACGCGGTGCCCGTGAAGCTTGCGTACGTCGTATCGTCGAGTATCGCCTCGGTATTGGAGAAATCGGCTTGAAAGAAGAACCTCTTTTCAATCCTCTTGATAAGCACAACCTGGGGGTTAGCGTCGCCGACGCGCTGCTTGAGCGACCCGTGACGAATCTCCCTCCGAATGAGCCGTTTAACGGCGCGGGAATCTACGCGATCTATTATCAAGGGACGGATTTCGAGCCGTATCGTGGAATCGGCGATGCGAACCGGCGCGGCAAGTACCGGTGGCCGATTTATGTTGGTAAGGCCGTTCCCGCCGGCGCGAGAAAGGGGGGATTCGGACTCGGAATCAATCCCGGAAAGGTCTTATATCAGCGGCTTCACGAACATGCTCGTTCAATTGAGCAAGCGGTCAATTTAGAGCTTTCGGATTTCCGCTGTCGGTATCTTGTCGTCGAGGATATCTGGATTCCTCTCGGAGAATCACTGCTTATCGAGAACCTTTCGCCTGTGTGGAACAAGGTTCTCGATGGTTTTGGAAATCACGACCCGGGCAGGGGACGCTACAAGCAGAAGCGGTCGTCCTGGGACCTCCTGCATCCTGGAAGGCCGTGGGTGGAGAAGTGCGCCGAGAACGAGAAGACGCCACACCAGTTGCTGGCCGAGCTTGAGGAGGCAATTCGCGGGTACGGCGAGTAGCCTTCGGTCCGATGATTACCAGCCCTCAAAATCCGAAAATCAAAGCCGCCGCGCGACTCCGCGATGCACGGGGGCGGAAGAAGCAGGGGCGATTCGTGGTCGACGGGGTGCGGGAGATTGGTCGGGCCCTGGGGGCGGGAATCCGTTTCGCTGAGGCCTTCATCTGCGAGGAGATCGGAACGGAGGGGCAAAGGGCCGAAGTGGCGAGGTTGGTTCGCGAATTGAGAGGGGCGGAAATCACTCGGGTCTCGGTTGCCGTCTTCGAAAAGCTGGCCTTCGGGGACCGGACGGAGGGGATCGTCGCCGTGGCGGAGACCCCTTCGTGGGGGCTTAAGCGGTTGGAGCGAACAGTTTTGGGGGAGACACCGCTCATCGGGGTGATCGAACGGATCGAGAAGCCGGGAAATGTGGGGGCCGTGTTGCGCAGCGCCGACGGGGCCGGGCTCCGCGGACTGATCGTGGCCGATCCGCGGAGCGATTTGTTCAACCCGAATACGATTCGCGCCAGTTTAGGAACGCTGTTCACGGTTCCGGTAGCGACCGCCTCGACGACGGAGGCGATTCAATGGCTGCGGAACCGGAATATCTCCATCTTCGCAGCCTGGGTGGACGGGTCGATTTCGTACGAAACGGCCGACTACCGCGGTGCCTCCGCGATCGTTCTGGGCAACGAAGCGGAGGGACTCTCTCCGGCGTGGGCCGCGGAGGGGATGCAACGTGTGCGACTTCCGATGCACGGAACGGCCGACAGCCTGAATATCTCCGCCGCCGCGGCCGTCCTCTTCTACGAGGCGCGGCGGCAGCGGGGTAAACCGCCCGGTTAGATGACTCAGCGTCCGCTATTGCGGCGTTCCGTTACGAACCGTCAGACGGCAGCTTGCGTTGCAGGGCTTGGGAATCTCGATCTCGTAGGTGAAACCCAACGGCTTCAAGACCCTGGAATAGAGCACTTCGCAGTGATCGCAGTAGTCCTCGTACGGTTCGACATGCTTCAGTTCCAGGAGCCGGCCCATGGAAGGGCAGTGGTGCATCTCGATGGTGAAGACGCCCTCTTCTTCATCGAGCCGCATGGTAAAGTCGGCCGCCTCCTCGTTGAGAGTGTGGCTCCAGTATTCCCAGCAGCCCCTAAGACCCTTCTCCTTGGCCAGATCGCGGAGGTTCCCCAGGAACTCGTCCGAGATGTACTCCCAGAAGGCGACGACGCCTTCCTTTCCGCCCCGCTGGTGCAAGAACTTGAACAGCTCGCTATAGGCCGGGATGAAATCGGTACACGAGATCATGCGGAAATCCTCCAGAATCGCTGGACGCTTCCGCCGGTTTGTTCGTCGTATTCGACCAACTCCGCGGCATAGGGCGTGTCCTCGCAAAGGGCGTCGTTGACGGTCTTCGTCGTTTCATAAAAGAGAGGGCAGACCGAGTAATTCTGTTTTCGCATGTGCGTCACGGCTGGACACGCGGCCACTTTAACTACCAGCTCATTCTCCGACTGCTTGATTTCGACCGTTTCCCCTTCGGTCTCATACACGTGCCGGAAGTACCTTGCCAAGGCGGAAAGGCCCTCCGTAACGAGTTCCTGCCTCAGAGGGGCGAAGTATGACTTCGTGAACTGCCGGAGGTAGTCGCGGACGGCGTCTTCCCCGTAATTCTTCCGCAGGAACTCGAGCCCCACGCTCAGCGCCCCGTGGAAATCCTTGTGCAAGTAGGTATTGTCACTCGCCTTACGGCGCATTACTAACTCACTCATAACAGGGGGCCTCCGGTTGATCTACTTCGAGGGGTAATGGATAGCAGTCTCGTACGTGGCGGACGTCGCGAGCCGCCACACCCAGGATTGTAGCGCCAAGGTTGATTTTCGTCAATTCCGCGGCGAAGTGCCCGCCACAGCCGAGCAGCGTGGGGTAACGCGGTCCGGGTAGATGACCGGTTCAGGATTCTTCTCCGCACGGAAGTAGAATGCCCCTCTTGTCCGGACCGAAGTTCTTCACGACAAACGGGTTTCGCCGAGAAACATGCCGGCGGACCGGCCGACCCTGGCGAGTGAGATGTTGCATTTTCTACAAATCGCGCGTATTCTTTAGTTAAGGGATTTTCGATCATAAAGCGAATTGGGATGAATGCGGTTTTCCAAGGTTTGCACAAGGAATTGGCGGGGGAAGGGCCCAGGCCAAGGCAAGAAACGATCGTCGATGTTTGGATCCGGAGTCATTTCGAGGGAGCCAAGAGGTTGAGGGTGATGTCTCACCAGCGCAAGTTGAATGTGTCCCGTGGCGGTTTTACGTTGGTCGAGCTTCTCGTGGTGATCGCCATCATCGGGATTCTGATTGCCATGCTCTTGCCGGCGGTGCAGTCGACGAGGGAATCGGCGCGTCGAATTCAGTGCGCGAACAATATGAAGCAGATCGGTTCGGCAATCGGGCAGTTCGTTTCCCGGCACCGGTATTTCCCTCCTTCCCACACCGTGCGGTCCGATTATTTCCCCATCCCGAGCCATAACTCGGTTAGTTTCTTTTTGCCGTTCATGGAGCGCAACGATATCGTGGGTCGGCTCGATATGCGTCTGGACTGGGATGATCCGGAAAACAAGCCGGCTATCCTCAACGACGTCCCGAATCTGCGTTGTCCCACGGCGCCCGGTGGCAGGGAGCAGATCGCGGATTATGCCGCGTGTACGGCTATTCTATCGACCTCCTATGAACAACTCGCCAAACGCGGCGACGTCTCGGAGCGACACGCGCTCGAGCTTTACGGGCTTCTCGCCGTCAATGGCGGGCGCGCCCCGGGGGATTGCATCGACGGCTTGTCTCACACCTTCCTGTATTTCGAAAGCGCAGGAAAGCCGGGCGGATACGAAGACAAAGCGCCCTCCGCGGAGATCGAACCGATGGGCGGTCACTGGGCCGATAACAGAACGGCATTCCCCCAGTGGGCTCTTTGCGACGGAACACGGTTCATCAACTGCACGAACGATCGTGGAATATATGCTTTCCACCCGGGTGGCAGCCAGTTTCTATACGGGGACGGCAGCGTTAAGTTCCACGACCAATCGATGGATCCGGAGATATTCGTAACGCTTTTCACGCACGCTGGAGGGGATCTCCTGCCGAACGAGTGATTCGGCCGTCGTTCTCCCGAGGTTCAGGTTGCTTGGTTCGGCGAGCGAATCCCTCGTCCGACTACCCATCCTCAAACCGGGGAGCCGTCAAAGAGGCGGCGTGCGGGGCGCCTAAGTGGCCATGTTCTCCCCCGCCGTTGATCTGCGGGGTTCTGTAGAGCAGTCGTCCGCCGACGCGGATTTCCGTGTCGACGACGTACTTGGCGACGACCTCCAAGTCGATGTCCATCCCGAGGCCCGGTTTCTCGGGAAGCTGTATCCTCCCTTGGGGGTCGAGCGCGAGACTCTCTTTGGTCAGTTCCCTTGCCAAGATGGATGGAGAAAAGGGATACTCGCAGAAGCAGTCACCTTCGAGTCCGGCATAGGGCTGGAGCGATGCGCTCAATGCCAGGTGCGTGGTGAAGGTGTGATTTACGTATCGGACTCCCCTCGCGGAGGCGTAATCCGCGGCCTGTTTGGCAATCGTGATACCACCGATGCGCCCGGCGTCAATTTGAATATAGCCGAGGGCGGCGTGGACAATCATCGTCTTCGCCTGGTGGATGTTGTGGCATCCCTCTCCACCGGCCAACGGAATCGACGTTTCAGCGGCGAGTTTCTGATGGGCATCGAGAGCGCCGCAGGCGAAGGGCTCTTCAATCCAACCGACGCCGTTGGCTTCGAGAGCCGGAATTCGCGCGCGGGCCCTGTCGACATCCTCTCCCCAAACGGTTCCCACGTCCACCAGGAGAGTCACGTCCTCTCCCAAACCGCCGCGGGCCGCCTCGACATGGTGGCGGTCGGTCTCCGCGTCGCCGCGGCCATACGGCCCCCAGCCGAATTTCGCGGCGCGAAAGCCCATTTTACGAACCGCGACGGCATGTTCATAAGTCTCGTGGGGATCATCGCCGAACAACTGAGAGGCATAGGGAGTTTTAGCAAAGGCGGTTTTGTAGCCGAGTAGTCGGTACACCGGTTCCCCAAGCCGCCACCCGAGCAGATCCCACAGAGCGATGTCGATGCCGGAGAGCGTGTGGTCGGTTTGCAGGAGGTCGTAGCTGTTCTCCCGTACCAAGGCGTTGATCCGATGGATATCCGATACGTCATTGAGTTCTTGCCCCAACACCGACGCGATCAGGGGTTTGCAGGCGCTGTGAGACATAGGGCAAATCCAGCTCGCCAGTGAGACCAGCGGCGAGGCCTCGCATTCACCCCAGCCGGTGTAGCCTCCGGCTTGCACCCGGACCAGCAAAGCATCCTGCGAGCCGTCGCCAATGTCGCGGATGACCGGCATTGCAAGATAGAATAGATCAACGGATTCGATTTTCATAAGGATTTCCGGAAATTCAAGGCAGCGCGGACGTCGGAAGGACGTATCGAGCGCTCTATATTGTCGTCAAAAAGTGATCGTCAATCCCCCGTCCACGGTGATGACTTGTCCGGTGATGTACGACGCGTCGGGGCCGGCAAGGAACAGCGCTACCCCGGCCACTTCGTCCGGAGTGCCGGCGCGCCGCAGCGGCAGGTGGTGTCCCTCCGCGTAGTTCCGCCGAAACCATTCCGTTTCAAGCTCGTTCACGCCGTCGGGGCGGACGCTCATCGGCGTGTCGATGAAGCCGGGGGCGATGGCATTGACCAGGATGCCCCGGTCGGCCAGCTCCAGCGCCAGCGCGCGGCAGTACTGGTTGATCGCCGCCTTGGCGACGGCATAGGCGCTGAATCCCTTTTCCGCCCGTTCTCCATGGATCGACGTAATATGCACGATGCGCCCCCCCACGTCCATGAGAGGAACCACGGCGCGCGACAGCAGGACCGCGCCGCCGAACATGGTCTCGAACGGTTTTCGCCACTCTCCCAGCGGAAGCGCGACCGGGTCGCCGCCGGCGGAGATTCCGGCACAATTGACCAGTGCGTCGACACGGCCCCAGCGATCGGAAACCGTCCGGACGATCTTCTCCGCGGTCTCCGGATCGCTGTAGTCGCCGGCGACGACCAGATGGTCCCCTTCTGGAAAGGCCGCGACCAGTTCGGTCAGCCGTTGCTCTCTCCGCGCGGTGGCGCACACGTCGTATGCTTCGGCGGCGAAGCGGCGCGCGGTCGCGGCGCCGATGCCGGAGGAGGCTCCGGAGATGATCGCTTTCTTTCGTGTCAAAGGGGGCATAGGTTTGTTAGGAATTCGTTAGGGCCGGAATTCGTGTCAAGCTCGTATTGCCGTGCCGCCGTCTCCCCTGGGGTCCGACGCGCCGGCAACGACTCCATCTTCAACCACAATGACCTGCGGCCGGCCGAACGTGCAATGATAGGCATTGTTGCTCCGTTCGACGCGGATTCCCCGGGACTCGAGCGCGTCGGTCGTCAGGCGGGGCATTCTCGCCTCGCAGAACAGGGGTGAGCCCTCGCTGTGGAACCGCGGCGCGGACAGGGCCTCTACGGGAGACATGCCGAAATCGACGATGTTGACGATTGCCTGGAGTACCGCGGAGGTGATCGTCCAGCCGCCCGCGGCGCCGAGGATGATCCAGGGCTTGCCGTTTTTGAACAGGATCGTCGGGGCCAGGGCGCTGGCCCGGGCACGGCCGGGATCGTAGGAGTTGTTGTGGCCCGGCTCGGGGTCCATCAGGCTGACGCAGTTGTTCCAGGAGAAGCCGAGACCGGGCATGATCACGCCGCTGTACATGGTGAGCGTGTGGGTGAGCGTGGCGCAGTTGCCTTCGGCGTCGACGGTACACAGGTGGGTGGTGCCGCCCGGTTTCAATTCACCCTCTTGCTCGGGCATTTCGCCGGCGGCGATCTTGTCGGCCATCTCGGCGATGGTTGCGTCGCTCAGGAGGCGGTCGAGGGGGACGTCGGTGAATTTCGGATCGGCCAGGTGCGCGAAACGGGTTTTCGCTCCCCACGCCAGGGCACTGGCGAGGAGCCGGGCGTGTTCGGGGCCGTTGTGCTCGAGGCTGGCCAGGTCGAATCGTTCGAGCGCGCCGAGCATCTGGCGGAGCATGATTCCGCCACCGGGGAGGACGGCCGTTTGGAATTCGTGGCCGCGGTAGGTTCCGCGGATGGGTTCCTCGACGTCGACGCGGTAATTGGCCAGGTCGTCTCCGGTGACGAAACCGCCGTTCGCTTCGAACTCGCCGGCGATTCGTTTGGCCAGTTCGCCGTTGTAGAAATCGCCGGGGCCGACTTCGATCAGACGTTCCAAAACGGCCGCCATGTCGGGGTTCGCGTAGTGGTCGCCCAGGCCGATCAACCGGTCCCCGCGGTACCAGAGGGCCTTCGAATCGGGCGTTTTGGCGAGGATTTCGGGGAAGGTCGGCAGTCCGGGAATGAATGCGCTGCCCAGGTACATGGCGATGTAGTGGGGGAGGGGGAATCCGTCTCGGCAGGTGTCGACGGCCGGCTGGAGGAGTTCGCCCCACGGCCTGGTGCAGTATTTGGCGTGAATCTCGGCGAAGCCAGCGACCGTGCCGGGGGTCATGCACGAGGTGTAGCCCATGACGGCCCGGTGGTCGTCGAAGAGGGCGAAATGCCAGATGTCGGTGTAGCCCTTGAGGTCTTTAAGCCACATATCGGGCGACATTCTGGAGCCGATCCGGGCCCAAAAGCCAAGGTGTTCGGTCTTCCCGGTTTTCGCGTCGTAAAGGAGTCCGCCGCCCCAGCCGCCCAGCCCGCATTGGATGGGGTTGACGGCCATTTCCATGAAGGCGCATGCAAGGGCCGCGTCGAAGGCGTTGCCGCCGTCGCGTAGCACTTGTGCCCCGACTTCCGCGGCGAGCGGTTCGGGACAAACGACCATTCCATTTTTTTGGTTCATGCGTTTTTGTTGAATTGGTTTGACACGTCAGGAAATCGGCGGTTACCAGAACCACCAGTAAAGGGTTCCCCAAACGAGGATGAAAACAATACTCCAGAATGACAGGCTTTGATACCAGGGGCGGCCCTCGGCGCCGTCGATGTTGCGAAGTAGGGAGGGTTTCCAGAAAAAGGCTTCGGCCGCCTCCGGATCGGGCGGGGCCGTGAACAGGGAAACCACGATCATCCCTATCATAATGATGACCTGGGCGATAAAGGCCTGGTACAGCCAATGGAATTCGGGAAACGCCACTACGATACCCACCTGAACCGCGATCCCTCCGACGATTCCGAATAGGCCGGCAGCATAGTTGGCGCGCCGCCAGAACAGACCGATCAGAATCGTCGAGATGAAGGGAGTGGCGAGATAGGTAACGCCCGTCTGGAAGTATTTGAACATCCCGATTTTTTCGATGTACGGCGCAACGCACGCCGCCACGATGAGCGCCGCGGCGGACATCAGCTTGCCGGACAAGACAATCTCGCCTTCGCTGGCGTCTCGGCGAATGACCTTCTTATAGACATCCAACGAGAAGATGGTCGCGGTGGAATTCGCCAACGCGCTCATGGTGGACATGATCGCCGCGAGAAATCCGGTGAGGACGATTCCGCGGAGCCCCCATTCCGGCGTGAGGCTCTCCAGCACGAGAGGAAACGCCAGATCCCGATTCGCAAGCGGTTCGGCCATATTCATCTCGTGGATCCAGTGGAATACGATCAGTCCGAGAAAACAGGTCACGAGCGGCCGCAGAAGGTTGATAAAGCAGGAAAAGAGAATCCCCATCATCCCGTCCCAGGTCGTCTTGGCACAAAGTACTCTCTGGATCATTACCTGGCTGCCGGCCGAGTAGAACAGGAACAATCCGACCGTCGCCGCCAGGAAGCCGAGGAAGGGAGCCATCGGATCCGCGGGGCCGTGGTAAAGATGAAACCGCTCGGGGTTCGCCTCCACCATCGCCGACCATCCACCCGGGACGTTCGCCAATGCGACGAAGAATAGTAACAACCCGCCGCCGATAAGCATCACGCATTGCAGGGCGTCGGTCCACATGACGGCCTTCAGTCCGCCGTGGACGGTGTAGAGTCCGACCAACGCCACGGACAACCACAGGACGGCATAAAACGGCCAGCCGGTCAGTTGCGCGAACGTGAGGCTGCCACCGTAGAGCACCGGTGGAAGGAAGATGAAGATGTAGGCGACCAGCATCACCCAACTGTAAAGGTCGGCACACAACGGACCGAACCGCCGGTTGAGCAGATCGGGAATCGTCGTGATGCGGTTCCGCAGATAGATGGGAATGAAAACGGCGATGATGATGAACTTGTTCGGAGCGAACCACTCCCAGTTGGCAATTCCCATGCCATGCTCATACGCGGCGCCCACCGTTCCAACCATCTGCTCACTCGACACGCTGGTCGCGACGAATCCCGCCCCGATGAGCCACCAGGGCATCTTCCCCGAGGCGAGGAAGTAGCCCTTGGCCGTCTTGTCCTGGCCTTTGGAGGCCCAGAGGCCGACGAGGACGACCAGGACGAGGGAGCCGACGATGATGGTGATGTCTAGGGAGTTCATAGGGTGGCGACTATTTGGCGTATTCAGCGCGGACGGTGATCTTCTTTCCTTCCGGAACGATCGTGACGGTTTCCTTTTCGGGATCAAAGTCTTTGTGGGGTTGGCCGTTGACGGTGACCCCTTTCATCC
>CAZFQG010000217.1:0-9864 GCA_964520785.1 uncultured Planctomycetaceae bacterium
AACGGTCCCTCTTCGGCGATACGCTCTATGTCTCTCTCTTGACCATCCGCGTCCTGTTCGTCCATAACCGCTCGGCGGCGGCGACCCTCCGCATCGGCGCCGCGCCCAGTAATGCGTGGCGGGGCCCGTTCGGCGATGCGGCCGATACCCTCCTCCTCCCTCCCGGCGCCGCCCTCCTTCTCACCGCCCCGACCCCCGGCTGGCCGGTCACGACGACCGCGCGCGACCTCCGGATCACCGCCCAAGACGCGCAAGCGGAGTATGACCTGGTCCTCGTCGGAACGATCACGCCGGAGGAGGGGACGTCGAGTAGTGGGTAGGACAATTGACGAAGGAACCGGTTGTTGATTCCACGTACCCCCGTTTCACGCGTGAAACCAATGTTCGAACTCGAATCCTCCCCTCGGGAACAATACACGGCCGCGGGATTCGCGGCGACGCGGGTCTTTCTCGTCCCTTGGGGCGAGCGGGATGCCTTTGCCCAGGCGGCATTGGGCCGCGCGACGGTCTTCGGAAACGCCTCTCCGGCCGCGTACCCCGGCAAGCCGGACGTGACGGCCGTCCGCGTGCGGCTCGAGCCGTTCGAGCCGGCCGTTCCGGAAGAACAGGCGCTGGCATCCCTGGAGCAGGGGCTCAATACGTATCCCGGCTTCGCGAAGGCGACGGTAGAATACGCCACGACCCCGGCGGTCGACCTGCCGCAGGGGCCGGGCAACGAGCCGGGAACGGAGATCAGCTACCGGATGAGCCGGCTCGGCGAAGAGGCGGTCCTCCCCAGCGCGGCGTTCGTCTGGGAGGACTCCCCCGGCACGAGCGTGTCGGACATCCATATCATCACGCGGCGGTTCTCCCTCACCGAGCACATTCTCACCTGGAAGAAGGTCGTCAACCCGCCCTGGGAGGCGATCCGCGATTTGCAGGGGTGCGTCAACGAAGCGGAGTTCATCGGCTGCGCGGCCGAAACGCTCCTCTTCGACGGCGCCGGCGCGAACAAGCTCTACCGGGGCGGTTTCGACGAAGGCCCCTCCGAGTTCTGCTGGCAGATCGCCTACACGTTCCTCGAACGCGCCGCCAAACACGGCGGCGCCGTCTACGGCTGGAACCACGTCCTCCGCGCCGACCCGGCCGGCTGGACCCGGCCGGTCACCGGAACCACCCGCCTCTACGACGCCGGCGACTTCGCGCGGCTCTTCGTCTCGGCCGGTCCGTGACCGTTCGGGACCAAACGGAAGAACGCTACCACGGATACCATGAGCATGGAGAGGACGCGAAAAGATGTCCACCGGCTTATGAGCACTAGCACTTGCGGGTGTCCCTAATCCGGAAAAACCCTACGAAAACCCCGGAAACAAAGGCGTCGAATAATATGGATGTTTCGCACCGTTTTCCCCATTACCACCTCCATCTCCACCCCATTTTCCTTTCTCCATCCTCTCCGTCCCCTCTGTGTCCTCCGCGGTTCTTCTTGGAACGGAAGCGCAATGGTGGAATATGAATCGTATCCCGTCGTGTCCGTTCCTTATGCCTCATGCCTCCGGTGTCTCGCCCTGCCTGCGTCTGTTTGTTCTCGGTCTACCCGGGGACGTTGGGGGGGCGAACACGGAGCTGTGGCACACGCTGAAGCTCTGGCGGCGGTTCAAGGTGGACGTGACTTGCGTTCCGACGTGGAAGGCCGACCCACGTTGGGAGAAGCGGGTCCGCGAGATCGGATGCAAGGTCGTCTCCGCCACGCCGCAATCGCTGGGCGACGTGCCGGGCCTGGCCGGTGGAACGGTCGCGGGGTTCTGCAACAGCCGCTTCCTGGAAGCCGCCCCGAGGCTTCGCCGGATGGGTTGCCGCCTCGTGTGGGTGAACTGCATGACGTGGCTGTTTCCGGCCGAGCGGCTGTTCTGCCTCCGCCACGGGCCGTTCGACGCGTACGTCTTTCAAAGCAAATACCAACAAGAGCAGCTTCAGCCGCAATTGGCCCGATTCGCCGAGATGGAGGACCGTTGCTTCCGTATCCGCGGGGCGTTCGACGCGGCCGACTTCCCGTTCGCCCCGCGCCGAAGGAAGCCGTCCGATCCGCTGATCCTCGGCAGAATGAGCAGGGGGGCGGCCGACAAGTTCCCGGCCGACCCGTGGAGACCCGTCGCGCTGATGCGGGGGCGTGGCATGGATGTCCGACTCCGCGTCATGGGATTCACTCCCCGGGTCGCCGCGAAAACCGGCCCGCCCCCCTCCTGGGCCGAATGCCTCCCCGAGGGAGCCGAGTCGCCGCAGGCGTTCCTCCGTTCGCTCCACGCGATGGTCCAGATCTCCGACACGAGCGAGAACTGGCCGCGAACCGGCCTGGAGGCGCTGGCCACCGGCACGCCGGTCATCGCCGACAACCGCGGCGGTTGGCGCGAAATGATCGAACACGGCCGCACCGGCTTCCTGGCCGACACTGACGCCGACCTCCTCGCCATCCTCGCCCGCCTCGCCGACGACGAACCCCTCCGCCAAAACATCGCGAGACACGCTCGCCACTGTCTGGAACAGGAACTCGCCGAGCCGGAACAGGCGATGGCGGGCTGGGAGAGGGTGTTGGAGCGTAGCGCGATTCATTGCACGATACCCCTGTCACTTCGTCACTCTGCCCCTCCCTCTTATCCCCCAAACCCGACAATGGTCTCCCCATGCTAACCAAAAGCTACACCGCCGCGGACACTTTCCCTTGGAAACTTCTCCGGCATGAGACGGCCGTCGCAAACGGCGCGATCCGGCCGGTCCACTTGCAGCTCATCCCGACGAACCGCTGCAACGGCGGATGCCGCTGGTGCTCGTGCGCCGAGGTAAACCGGAGCGAGTCGCTCGAGACGGACGAGATGGGCGACATCCTGCGATACTTCGCCGCGCTGGGAACCAAGGCGGTGACGTTCACCGGAGGAGGTGAGCCGACGCTCCACTCCGGGCTGATCGAGACGATCGCTCTGGCGAGGTCGCTCGACATGGAGGTCGGGCTGGTCACGAACGGTCTGGAGTGGTCCGAAAAGACCCGCCGGCAATTGGCGGCGGCCGACGCAATGCTCCGCTGGGCACGGCTGTCGGTCGTCCGCCCGGAGGGCCCCTACGAGACGGATCGCATCGTCCGGTTCGCCGACAACCTGCCGAGCGTCGACGTCGGCGTCAGTTTTACCGTCACGGCCGCGGCCGATTGCCACCTTGCCGCCGCCGTCTGCCGTGCCGCCGCAAAGGCCGAGAACGTCACGCACGTCCGGTTCGTTCAGGATATCCTCCACCCCAATTCGCTCGCCTTCCGCCGTGTGCAAGAGGCATGCGCCGCCGTTTCACGGAAGGCCGTGTTCCAGAAACGGGACCGCGACGTCCCCGGGACGAACCGCTGCCTGATCTCCCGGCTCCGCCCCTTGGTCGGGGCGGACGGCCATGTCTATCCCTGTTGCGGCGTCCAGTACGCCGTCGACCCACCCCCGCGCAAACTCCCCATCGAATGCCGCGCGTGCCACTGGTCCCAATTCCATCTCGCGCCCCCCTTCGACGGTTCCCCCTGCCGCCGCTGCTCATACGCGGCGTACAACGAACTGCTGGCCGGCATGATGGTCGAAGTCCGGCACAAGAGGTTCGTGTGAAGGGAGTCGTGGCGGAGAACGCCCTTTTCTCAACCCGGTCAAGACCCTCAATCCCCAAACCATGCTCACCATCTTTACCTCCTGCCACAATCAAGGCGAGTTCCTTTCCACGGCGATCGACAGCGTGCTTGCGCAGACGGTCGACGACTTCGAGTACCTCCTTTACGACGACGGCTCCAGCGATCGGACGTGGGAGGTGATGGAGGCGTACGCCCGGCGAGATCGGCGGATTCGCGCCGTCCGGCTGAAGAAAGCACGATCTCTGGCCGAGGTCTTGAACCGGTCGATCCGCGAGGCGAAGGGGGACGTCTGGACCTGGTGCCCGGCCGATGATGTTTGGATGCCGGACCTGCTCGAGCGGAAGGCCGACGCGGCGCGGCAGTTCGGGAGCGACTGCGTCATCTACGCCGACGGCCGGGTCATCGACGCGAAGGGGAACGTCCTCGGAGAGCGCCCCGGGCCCCGCGTATCGCCGACAAACTTCCAGGATTTGCCGTTTCAAACCGACGGGCCGATCGGCTTCACCGGCATTTGGATTCCGATGTGCGTCTTCGACAGAGTCGGGCCGTTTCCCGAGCGGTGGACCCTTTCGGAGGACTACGCCTGGCTCCTCCGGGCAGTCGTGGAGGGGGTGGAATTCCGCGGCGTGCCACGGACGCTGTACCTCAAGAGGGTCGGCCATCCCTCCAGCCAGTTCACGCGGCACGCGGTGCAGGTCCGCGAGAACGCCCGGCGGATGCGGGCCGAGGCGGCCAAGTACCGCGACCTGCGATTCGCCGCGGCAATGCTCACCGCGCCGCGGCCGATTCCCACCCGGGAGCGGACGCTCCGATCGCTGGCGCGAGCCGGATTCTTGAGCGTCCGGGTGATCGAGGACTTCACGTCGAGGGGTTCCTGGCCGACGTGGATCCGCGCGGCCAAGTCGCTTCTTCAGGCGGAACCCGAGGCCGACGTCTATCTCCTCTGCGAGGACGACGCCTTCTTCTGCCGCGGCCTGAAAGCCCACCTGGCGCGGACGCTCTGGCCCGACGCGCCGGATCGCGTCGCCCTGTGTTCCCCCTATTCCCCCGCGCCGTACATCGCCACGAGTGAGGGATGGCATCCCCAGAACCGGGGCGAGTACCTCGTCGGTTCCCTTTGCTGGGCGTTTCCTCCGGAAACCCTTCGCGCAATCGCCAGCACGTTCGACGGCACGGAATCGTTCCGCCACATCGACGCCCAGGTCGGCCGCTGGGCCAAGTCCCGCGGCCTTACCCCCTGGTATCACACCCCCAGCCTCGTCCAGCACGCCGGCATCGGCAATTCCGCCCTCGGCGATTCCCAAGACACCGAGTTGCGCAGAGCGGCCGATTTCGTCGGCGAGGAGGAGTGGGTGTGGTAAGGGAAATCAAAGCGGCAGAATGACAAAAGGGGCAAGGTGACACGGTGACACGGTGACGGAGAAGTAGAACACGAAGTCGGAAGTGAAAAAGTAGATAGTGGTAGCAGACCGGCGTTTTGAACTGCACATGCATACCCTAACCCCTCTGTCCCTCCCCCTCCTCCCCCCATGCACCTCTCCGTCCTCAGCGTCACCTACCTTCGTCCCAAATCGCTTGGACGGCTGGTCCGTTGTTTCCTGGAGCAGGACTACCCCTGCCGGATGCGGGAACTCATTATCCTGGACGACGCGGGACAGTATCAGGGGGAGTCGGGGGACGGGTGGCGGGTCGTGTCGGTTCCGCGGCGGTTCGCGACGTTGGGGCAGAAACGCAACGCCGTGGCCGCGCTGGCGTCGCCAAAGTCGGAAGGGTTCGTGATCTGGGACGACGACGACCGGTACCTGCCGTGGGCCCTTTCGGCAAGTGCGGCCGCAGTGGACCGGGCGCGTTGGTCGCGCCCGAGTCTGGTCCTGCACGAACAGCCCTCCGGCACGCTCCGCAAGCATAAGACTTTGGGCTTGTTTCACGGCGGTTGGGCGTACCGGCGCGAGGCGTTCGAAATGGTGAGCGGTTACCCCTGGATGGATAACGGCGAGGATCAGGGCCTGGCGAAGCGATTCGGCGCCGCCGGCGTCAGCGAGGCCGATCCCATCGCGCTCGGCTTCGATCCGTTCTACGTTTACCAGTGGGACAACGGCGGCTACCACCTTTCCAACCTCGGCCCCCAAGGCTACCGCCGCCTCGCAATGCGCCTCGCCCCCAGCCGCCGTCTCACCATCCCCGCCTCCAGCGGCCCCCCGCCGGCAATCGAGCCGGGAGTTCATGAGCGGGTGTTTTGAAAGGTAAGCGGCGCTCGCTCCCATCGTTGAAATCCATCTCCCCCCCCCGACGATTCCCATGTCCCGCCAATCCTCCGTCGCCCTCCTCTCCCTCGACGAACGCCGCGACGTCCTGGCCGTGCTCGGCTTGGGCTGCGACGAAAAATTGGCCGCGGCCTACGTAGGCCGGCCACTGGAGTGTCTCCACGAAACGGCGAAGCGTTACACGTCGTTTCGCGAAGCGCTCGAAAAGGCGAAGACCCGGGCGCAGGTGGATCTGATCACCAATATCCGAAATGCGTCGCGAAACGAACGCTTCTGGCGAGCGGCCGTCTGGGTTCTCGAACGGATCGACCCGGAACGCTACGGGCCGCGGCGCTTGCACGCCGATTCCGACTCGCGACGTCTTCATCCCGCCTTGGAGCGCATCGTCCAGATTCTATTGGAGGAAATCCCCGATCCGAAGCGGCGTCAATCCGTCCTCAAGCGGTTGAGCCGCCTGGTCGACGATTGTTTCGCCGAAGCGGAATGACGGCGCCGCCTGAAGGCATTCCTCGTCCGATTCGACACGGCCGTCAGCGGAACCACTCGCCGCGGTGCTTCGCGACGAAATCATCGTCCGTCAAATGGGGATACAGGCGGTACACGCGGTCGATTTCCCCTCGTTGGCCGGGGCTCAGCGCTTCCTTCGGATCGAGCAACCAGGTTCCCTCGAGCAGTCCCTGGCGGAACAAGACTTCGTGGATTCCGGCGATGCAGCCACGGAACGCGTTGGCGACATCGAAGAGCGCGGCGTTCGCTTCGGTCACTTCGACGGCCAACCGCAGGAGATCGTCCGACGCGCCCAGACCCCTCTTCACGTCGCGGCGGCACATCGCGTGCAACTCGACCGCCCTTCGGGTCCATGCCGCCCAGTGGCCCAGCAACCCGCCGACGAAGCGGTACTCCCGGCCGCCGATCCGGTACGGAGTGACGAGGTCGAGGACGATGTTATCGTCATTGCCGGTATACAGAGCGATATCCGATCGGCCCGACTCGGCCAGACCCCGGACGACGTCGATCGTCTGATAGCGGTTGAACGGGGCGACCTTGATCGCGACGACATTTTCGATTTCGGAGAATCGTCTCCAGAACTCCAAGTTCAGCGCCCGCCCGCCGACGGCCGGTTGCAGGTAGAACCCGACCAGGGGAATCACCCCGGCCACCGCGCGGCAATGGGAGATCAACTCGCCGACGGAGGCACTCTTCAAGGCGGTTAGACTCAAGAGCCCGGCGTGAAAGCGGCACTTCCGCGCGACCGTCGCCTCGCGGACGGCCTGGGCGGTGGCGCCGCAGATTCCGGCGATTCGCGCCAGTGGTTCCTCGCGGCGCTCGTCGAGCGAGTCGAATTCTTCTCCGGCGAGTGCCAGGAGGGGTTCGAAAAGTCCGATTTTGGGGTCGCGGATCGCGAACTGGGTCGTGTGGACCCCGACGGCGGCCCCGCCCGCCCCGGCGGCGCTATAGTAACGCAACAGGGCCCGCTGGCGGCGCTCGTCAAGGGAACGAGCCGCGCTGAGCGCCAAAGGGCAGGCGGGAATGACGGTTCCGCGGCCAAGGACTGCGGCGATCGATTCGGGGAGAGAGCCGGGCATGGCGGTCAACTACTCGATCTCCACCCATCGGCCTTCCTTGGCGCTTTGCAGGACATGGTCGCACACCTTTTGCGTCCGCATGGCACAACGGACGTCCGGCATGAACTTCTCGCCCCCCTCGATGCTCTCGAGAAAGTCGGCCAGGCCGTTGATGAACGTATGTTCGTAGCCGATCGTCGTTCCGGGAACCCAGTAATGGCTCATATACGGATGCTCGCCGTTGGTGACGAGAATCCGTTGCCAGCCGGTAAGGTGGTCCTCGACCTTCTTCCCGGTCTCGGGGTCGGCGTAGCGGAAAAACTGGAGGTATTCCGGCTCCTCGAGATTGAAAAATACGCCGCCGTATTCACCGTTCATTTCCATCGAGCTGTAGTTCTTGCGTCCCCTCGCGTAGCGGGTGCTTTCGAACGTTCCGATGGAGCCGTTCTCGAAACAGGCCAGGAACATGCAGGCGTCGTCGATATCGACTTTCTGTTTATCGCCGGTCTCGGCGTGAACCCGTTCCTTGATGAACGTCTCGGTATGGGCCACGACCCTCTGGATAGGTCCGTTGAGCCATTCGGCCGTGTCGATGGAGTGGGCCAGGAGATCGCCCGTAACTCCGGAGCCGGCCACCTTGGAATCGAGCCGCCACAGACCCAGCCCTCCCTGAGGGACGTTCGTCGATATCGTGTAGTCCTGGTTGTAGGTGGCACGGTAGTGGAACGGCCGGCCGACGCGCCCTTCGTCGATAATCTGCTTGAAGAGGGAAATCGCCGGCACGCGGCGGTAGTTGAACGAGACCATGTTCGGCACGCCCGCCTTCTCGACGGCGGCGACCATTTCCGCGGCCTCTTGCATGTTCATGGCCAGCGGCTTTTCGCAGACGATCATCTTGCCGGCTTCGGCGGCGGCGATCACAACGTCGTGGTGCATGTGGTTGGGAACGCAGCAATCGACCAGATCGATATCGTCCCGCTCGACCACTTCGCGCCAATCGGTCACGAATTCCTCGAATCCCCACTGCGCGGCGAAGGCCTCGAGCTTCTCGCGATCCTCCTCGCGTCCGTAGCAGACCTTCAATACAGGCTTGTGCTCGCGGTGGAAGAAGTGATTTACCTGGCAATAGGCGTTCGCGTGCGTGCGACCCATGAATCCGCACCCCAGTACGGCAACGTTCAAAGGTTTCGTCATGACCCGGAGTCCTTTCGCAATCTGTGTGAGAGGGGAGGAAAAACAAGTACTCGCTATTATCCGCAAGGGCCACCGTCCCGCAAGAGGGGATCGCCGCGGCGCCGAAATGCCCCAAAACCATCCTCGAACGTAGACCGAATTATGATATATGAAAAAATCGATAAGTTAGAGAACCCGGGAAATTGGGATTTAACTTCGCGAGACCTTCGAAACCCTGTTTCTTTCCGGCTCCTTGCCTGAAGGAGCGGAAGATGATATTCCTAATCTACGAATACGAGCTTGTTTTCGAGAGACCCCGGAGTATTCGATTTGGACCCAAGGCCGAAATCATTTCGCCCACCCCCCGGACGGGTTGCTGGCATCGACTACGGCACGGTTCGGATCGGCATCGCCATTAGTGACGCGAATCGTGAGTTTACCGGTCCTTATGAGAATTACACCCGGCGGACGCCGAACCTGGACGCCGAGCGGTTTCGCCGGCTCGTCAACGAGGAAAAGGTCGTCCTCTTCGTCGTCGGGTTGCCGATCCATTGCGACGGCGAGGAAAGCCAAAAATCGTTGGAGGCCCGGGAGTTTGGAGAGTGGCTGGAAGCGGAAACCGGAGTCGAGGTCCGCTATTTCGACGAACGTTTTACCAGCCGCTATGCGGAAAGGGTGCTCAGGGAGGCGAATCTTACCCGGCGGCAGCGGAAGAAGCGTATGGACCAGGTCGCCGCGCACCTCATGCTTTCGGCATTTCTCGAATCGGACGGCCGCTCGGAGGGGTCGCAACGGCTCGACGGGTAGCCGCCGATTTCTCTCTACGCGAAGGCCCGCCATATCTGGGCCACGAGAAAACAGAAGACCAACCCCATGATCAGTGGCAAAAAGGTCGCGACGAGAGTCCAGCGGATGCTTCGTGTTTCCTTCCAGATCGTGTAGATCGTGGTGGAACAAGGATTGTGGACGAGACTGAAGAGCATGAGGTTCACTCCGGTCAACAGGGTCCAACCGCCGGCGGTGAGGATATCGGCGATAGAATCCTCGGAAGCCTCGAACATCACCCCGACCCCCTGTTCGCCGACGTTCGAGATTCCGGTCATGAGGACGGTCAGCATGAGGATCGTTGGGATGACGATTTCGTTCGCCGGAATAGCGACGATGTAGGCTAAGAGGATGATCCCGTTGAGGCCGAGATAGAACGCGAACGGATCGAGTCGGGCGACGAGGT
>CAZFQG010000218.1:0-9814 GCA_964520785.1 uncultured Planctomycetaceae bacterium
CGGAAGAATTGTTCGCCACGTCGGACGTTATCTTGAAAGTCAAGCAACCCCTGTTCAATGACCGGCTCGGCAAACACGAGGCCGACATGATGCGTCCCGGAAGCATCTTGATCTCCTTCCTTCATCCCGCCGCGCCCCCCAACCGCGAAATGGTCAAAATGCTCGCGAAAAATGGCGTCACCGCGCTGACTATGGACGGGATCCCGCGGATCTCTCGCGCGCAGCCGATGGACGCCCTGACTTCCATGAGCACGATCACGGGCTACAAGTCGGTGCTGATCGGCGCGCACTGGTGCCCCAAGTTCATCCCGATGCTCGGCACGGCGATCGGGACGATCAAGCCGGCGAGGTTCTTCATCATCGGCATCGGGGTCGCCGGCTTGCAGGCGTTGGCCGCGGCGAAACGTCTGGGGGCCTCCATCATGGCCCTGGATATCAAGGAGGACGCGCGCCAGGCGGCCGCGAGTCTGGGCGCGAAAGTCGTCGGCTTCGAGGTGCCCGAGGAGCTGGCGGTCGGTCATGGCGGATACGCCAAATCCCTGCCCGACGAGTGGCTTGAGAAGGAACGGCAAGTCATCGAGCCCCATCTGAAAGAGGCGGACGTGGTCATTCTCTGCGCCCTCGTCCCGGGTGAAGTGGCTCCCACGTTGGTCACGCGAGAGATGGTGGAGGGGATGAAACCCGGTTCGGTGATCATCGACGTCTCCATCGACCAGGGAGGTAACTGCGAGATTACCGAGCCCGGCCGCGATTGCGTGAAGCACCGCGTTCATCTGTGCGGGTTGTGGAATATCCCCGGCTCAATGCCGGTCCATGCCAGTTGGCTCTATTCGCACAACATCCTGCATTTCGTCGAGAACCTCTTCAAGAACGGTCTGGACGCCCCCGACTACGAGGACGAGATCGTCGCGAACGCGATGGTTACGCATCGGGGCGAGATCGTTCACGCGGGGCTTCTCAGGGCCTTGAACAGGACTTAATCGCGAGAGCCATCACGAACGAGGATACGGTCATGGCCAATCTCCTGTTGATGCTCGGCGTGTTCGCGGCGTCGTTCGCCGTGGCATATCGCCTGATTACCCAAATTCCCCCGCGGTTGCACACTCCGCTCATGTCGATGACGAACGCGATTTCCGGAGTGACGATATTGGGAGGGATTCTCCTTTTCGCGAGCGACACCACCATGATGCGCAAGGGGATCGGGGCTTCAGCCATCGTCTTCGCGACCTTCAACGTGGTCGGCGGTTTCGCGATCACCGACCGGATGTTGAGAATGTTCCGCCGCAAGGAGTCTTCCCCCGATATGACCGACCCGGCGTCGGCCGTTTCCGAGCACTCCACGGAATAGGGCAACCATTCACCATTCCCGGTTCAATATTTCCCATCCCATGACGGAATCTTGGCTACTGGCGATCGATAGCGTTATCATTGTCGCGCTTTTCGTGGCGATTGCCCAGTTCCGCTCGCCGTCAAGAGCCAGATTCGGGAACCTGACGGCCGCCGCGGCACTGCTCCTGGCCGTAGCCGTCGTGGTGTTCGGCGAGACGCTTCGCGCGGCGGAATTGGTCGCCTTCTCTCTTGCCTTGGGCGCCGCCGGGGGGTGGTACGTGTCTTCTCGCCTCACCATGTTGCAGATACCCGCCATGGTCGCCCTTCAAAACGGCGCCGGAGGGCTGGCCGCCTTCCTCGTCTCCTTCGTGCAATTGACCGGCCCGGACGGGGTAATCTCCCCGGTCGAACGGGCCTCGGGCATCCTCTGCGCAATCGTCGGGGCGGCGACGTTCAGCGGCAGCATGGTTGCCGCCGCGAAACTCGCGGGCCGGCTGCCGCAGGCCCCCACGCGACTCCATAAGGACGGGGCGATCCTGGCCGCTGTGGCCGCGGGAAGCTTGTTCTTGGCAACCTTGGCACAATGGACCACCGGAATTCCTCTCTTCTGGGTTTTGATGGCCTTGATTCCGTGCGCATTGCTGCTCGGGGTGGTCTTCGCGGCCCGGGTCGGCGGAGCCGACATGCCGGTATTGATCTCGTTTCTCAATGCCGGCTCGGGCGCCGCCGCCGCGTTTTGCGGAATGGTCATCGAAAGCCGCCTCCTTATCGTATGCGGCGCCGCGGTGGCCGCGTCGGGATCGATCCTCACCCACGCCATGTGCCGCGCGATGAATCGAGATCTGGCCGCCGTGCTCCTGGCCGGATATCGCAGTTCATCCACTTCCGACTCCGGATCACGCGAGATCGAACGCCCTTCCGCCGAACCGGTTGCCCGGGAGGAATCCCCTCCCTCCGCGCGAGGGACGGCGTTCGAACAGACGCTGGACGCTCTGAAAGAGTCTCGCTCGGTCATCGTCGTTCCAGGATACGGCATGGCCCTCTCGCAGGCGCAGTGGGAGACGGTGAAGATCGCCGAGCTGCTCACGAAACAAGGGAAGAAGGTTCGGTTCGCGATCCATCCCGTCGCCGGACGAATGCCCGGGCACATGCACGTCCTCCTGGCCGAGGCCGAGGTCGATCCCGACATGCTGTTCGATCTTCCCGAGATCAATACCGAATTCCAAGAGACCGATTTGGCCCTGGTGGTGGGAGCCTGCGACGTCGTCAACCCGGCCGCGAACACGGCCGAAAAGACGCCCATCTCGGGGATGCCCATCCTGGCAGCCTTCGAGGCGAAACATGTCGTGGTGTGCAATCTGGATGAACGTCCGGGGTATTCCGGGGTGGAAAACCCTCTATACGCGGATCCGAAAACGATCATGATGCTTGGAGACGCCAAGACGACGCTCGATCGGTTACTCCAGTCGCTCCAATAGCGGTAGAAGTCATGATCGCGGCGGCCAGGCCGCAAAAAACCGCAACGGGCGTCAGGTTCAATTCTCCCGTTCGTCGCGGTTGTGTCGTCTGTCCAATTTCTATCACCTGCACGGTATCCGTGTTTCCTCGGTACCACGTCGGTCGTAACAGCCGTGCCCGAAACGCCGAACGTACGAGCTTGCCACGGTTTCCTTCACGATTGTCGAGCCGGAGCCGATCTATCTCTAACGGCGGAAAGCTCTTCCATTGCCGCTCCCTCATGCGTCCTTGCGCAGCTCTCCCGATTGTTCCTCCCCCTTTGGAAGAGCCTTCCGTCACTTTTTTTATGCGCCGGCGGTGCCGCTGCACCGGCTTTTCCGGCGGCCGGCAGCGGGCGTCCGCGGCGTTTTTCGACAATTCCGGTTCCTTGGTGGGCCCGATACCCAGCCGCGCGGTTTTTTTCCACAGTGTTCGCGTCTCTCACGACATCGATCGTCTTTCTCGCCGGCCTCGGCGTTGCCGCCGTTCCGCACGGGACGACCGTCATTCACCCCGCCGTGGTTCGCATTATCGCCCAGGAACGAAGCGGAACCTCGTGCGGGTCGGGCGCACTGATCGCCGCGGGTCCGCGGCATGGGCTGGTAATTACCAACTGGCACGTCGTACGCGATGCCGCCGGGCCAATCCTGGTCATTTTTCCCGACGGGTTTCGTTCCGGAGCCAAAGTCCTCCGGACCGACCGTGACTGGGACCTGGCCGCGCTTCTGATATGGCGTCCTCGTGTCAAACCCATCCCGCTCTCATCCACGATACCCTCACTTGGGGAGTCGCTGACCATCGCCGGTTACGGCTCCGGCTGGTACCGCTCCGCCACGGGTCGCGTATCTCAGTACGTCACGCCGAAACGCAGCCTGCCCCCTGAAATGGTACAGATATCTACCCCGGCACGGCATGGTGATTCAGGGGGACCGATGATCAACGCGAGGGGGGAACTAGCGGGCGTCCTATTTGGAACGGATCGCCGTCAAACGACTGGTAGCCACTGCGGACCGGTGCACCGGTTCGTTGCCCCATTTGTGAACGATCCTCGACTGCGGCCGGTATCCGATTCCATCCCGGAGGTGAGCCAAATTGCCGCCGCGGACGCCGTTGCGCCGACTCCGACCTCCGTCCCAATACTCGCCGAGAGATTCCCCCCTATTGGTGTGGAACGCGAGTGGCGAACGGTCGCCGAGGCGGATACCGCCATATCCACCGTAGCCGAATCCCCGAAAAGGCCCGCGCCGCTCGCGCCATCCGAAGCATCTCCGGCGACCGTGGGGGTACCTGTCGCCGTGTCGAATGGGACCTTTCTGGACGCCTCTGAGCTTAACCCGTTGGAATCGCTCGGCATCTGTTTTGCCCTGGCGGGAATCATCCTCCTCGGCGCATTGGCATTGCGGCCGCTGGCGCGATTCGACTAGTGTTCTGTCAACACTTGATTTTCGGGTTGGCAACATGGCGAAGCACCGCAATCGCGCGAATGAAACAGAAACGGCGACCAGAGCATTCCCGTTTGACAAAGCACTTGGCCGCTATCCGAATCGAACCGGATCTCGCTCCGTCCGCGCGGGTCGGACCGTAACGTCTCGGAATACGCCGGCGAGTTCTTCCGCGAGATACTCCACGGCGAACCGTTCACTGGCGAAGTGCCCCGGCATGATCAGGGCCATATCTTGGGCTTCCGCTTCCAGGCAGGTGTGGAAACGGCTTTCTCCGGTCACCATGCAATGACATCCGGCGCGGACGGCCTCGTCCAGGAACGAGTCGGCCGCGCCACACGCCGTCGCCACGCGTTCGATCGGACGCTCCAGCTCACCCACGTAGGCGACCGTTTCAATCCGCAAGAAGCGTTTCACCTTGTCCAGCACTTCTTTCAGCGGTGCCGGGGGCATCAGCCGGCCGATCCTTCCCGCGCCGCCACCGCAGGGCAATTCGACGAGGTATCCGATTTCCTTCAGCTCAAGCCCCTCGGCAAGCAACTGGTTGATTCCGGTTTTTGCCGAATCGAACGCCGTGTGGGGGCTATAGACGGCGATTCCCGCGCGGATCAAGTTCAATAGGAGACGGCCCGTGGTCGTGTCGGAGGTGATCCGTTTTAGCGAATGGAATGGGCAAGGGTGGTGCGAGACGACCAAGTCGACCTCGCCGGCGACGGCCTCGTCGACTACCGCGGGCCCCACCGTGAGGCAGGTGAGGATGTTCTTCACGCGACGGCCCGGATCTCCAACCAGAAGCCCCACGTTGTCCCAATCCTCGGCGAGAGACTTCGGTGCGAACGCGTCCAGAAATCGGGTAATGTCGCGAATTGTCGGCATTGGTGGCTATTCTCCCACGATGACTCGTCGCAAGTGAATTTCAGGGTCGTTTTCTTCTTGGACTTGGAGAAAGATCGGCTGTCCAACAAGCTCGCGCCCGTTTTCCAGGTGGTAAACCGTTTTCACGAAATCGTATGGCTTAGACGTTACTTCAGCGGTCAGCCGACGGCGGCCCGGGGCGAACAACTGGCAGTGGTAACGAACCGGCCGCGGCCGGTCGCTGCAGATGAACTGAAATACGTCCAACATGCCGTTTTCGTTAAGAACTCCGCATAGGAGAATCCGTTGGCCTCCTTCGCCGACGGTGATCCGCCGCCGGATCTCGAAGCTCCGCCTCGCCGGCGCCGTCAGTCGGATCTCCGCCGTGATGAAATGGGGCCCTTCGACGGTCTCCGAGGGAAACGAGAGGTCAAAACGGCGCCGGAAGGATGCCCCGGCCGCTAACTGGAACGCGTGCTCCTCGCCGTTGAGCTTCCAACCCGGCGGACCCTTCAGCCGGATCGTCCCAACGGCAAGAGGAGAAAACGAGTTGGTGAACTCGAACGCGTTGGAAAATGACTTCTCCGGAATGCTCGGTACGCTGTCTTTTTCCAGCGTGAAGCCGAGGCACATCTTCGCGACCCTGGGATCGAGGCCCAAAAAAAACGCCGGGACCTCGTCCGTTTTGAGCAACCGGTGTTCCCCGCTGGCCGGAACGGGCTCTTCGCGCCCCCAAGGGTCGACGCGGATCAGATCGTCTCCGGAGAGAATCGATGTCTCCAAAGATCGCGGGCTCCAGGCAAGGAGGACGGTCCTCGCGGGAGAAGCGAAAACCACATTGCGAACGTCCGCCGAGAGTTCAAAACTCCCCAGCTCCGCGGTGTCCGCCAGGAGAAGGGCCGTCGTCCGCCACGGCTGGTACAAAACTCCCGGAGTCCCGTCCTCGCGGAACAACCCCGCGTCGGCGTCGAAGGGGTTCGGAATAAAAACCCGGTCTATCCCCTCGCGGTGGGCGGCGGCCATCCTCAAGATTAAGTCGGCAGTGCGAGTCTGGGTGGAATACGCTCCGGATGAAATGGGCTTCAGGGCCAGCCAGCGCCGGGGAAGCGTTCCCGACGTTTCGGGACGGGAGTCGGCAAGCATCCGGCGGAGGGTCGTCTCCGCCAGGGGTGGATCCGCCGAGAGGGAGATGAAGTCGAGCGGAGAACCGGCGGATTGCCGAGGGGGCGGCATCATCCAGTTCCACGCGATTCCCAGATGCGCGTGCTTCGCGAAACGGCTGATGCGCTCCTTCACCCGGCCCAGACGGCTATCCAGGTCGCGGACCGCGCAGAAATCGATGCCCTCGTCGGTTCCCAGTTGCCAGTAGTCCGCCCTCGTACCGAAATAGAGAAACGTGTTCTCCACGGAAGGATACCAGATTTCCGGCTCCGAACAGAAGACCGAGGCGGCCGTAATCGGACCAATGCCGCGCAGCCGTTCGCGGATTTCGGTCGGTGGATCGCTCAGCATTCCGACCGTATCGATCCCGCTACTCATCAGGTATTCCGTAAAATCAAGCAAATCGCTCATCTCCGCGACCCGGGCGTCGTCCGAGAACCAGATAGGGATCTTTACGAAGCGAATGGCGGACTTGAGTAACAGACGTCGCATGGCCGCTGGAGACAGCGGCGCCATGCCGCGAGGAAGGGTCCACCCGAACGTTCCGGACTCCGGAACCGGGGCGGGACGAATGATCGCGAAGGCCGTCTCGGCGCGCTGTTCGAAACCCTGCTTTCCCGAGAGGACCGCCGAGAGCCGATAAAAACCGACCTCCCGGCTCGGCAGCTCCCACGTTGCCTTTCCGACCTGCCATGCGCCTTGCGGGCCGGCAATGCCGCCCGTTTCAGCCGAATGCCCCGCTTGCGCTGATTTCGCGGCGCCCAAGAGGCGGACCGGCACCTCCCCGCGGACCGTCTTTCCGGAAATCGGCTCCTCCACGGCGAACTCGATCTTTTTCTCCAAAATGGATACCCCGGAAACATCAGCGACGAGGACCGTGGGTTCTCCCTCGAAGAAAACCTGCTCGGTCTGGTCGAAGCGGAGTTCGAGTCGTGGTGTTTGCAGAAACCTCGCTTCCGCGAGAAAGGCCCGGCCGCTCAAGTCGCCGGGAGGCTCGCTCAGAAGCTCGAAGCGGAGGACGGCTCCCGCCACTTCGTCATCGATCACTCGAACCGGTCCAACGCGGATCTGTTCCCATCGGCCGTCCGTTCGCAGTTCTTCCGAGGGATAGGAACGAACTTGTCTACCCTCGATATCCACGAAATCGAGGACGGTTCGAATCCGATCTCGTTTCAGGCCGTCCGTCTTAACCCAGCACTCCAGCACGTACGCGTGAAGTGTATCCACCGGAAGCATCCGCGTGGCGATTTCGGCGGCGGCGCCGTTCGCTCGGATTACGAACGCGGCGCCGCCGACCGGCGTCGTCGCCGGTTCGATTTCCATTTTGACGTAACCGGGGTATCCAGGGCCTTGACGGCGCCGCCATGCGTCCGGCCACCGGTCGAAGTTGCGGTCGTCCTTTTCTTCGAAGCGGCACGAATACAGCTCGACCGCGTTCGGATAAGCGGGCGCCGTTTCAGGGACGGCCGTTGCCGCCCAGACCAGCATCGCGATTGTCGGACCGAACATCAGAATGCACCAGTCAAGGAAACGCGTAACGTACCCGGCGGGTTACTCGAATCACGACGCCGCGGCATCTTCCGGGACATCGCCGGGTGACCGCTCGCGTCGCGCGGATGCGCCGGAGGGAACGACGAAGGAAAGAACCAGGAGCACGACCCCAAGCCCGGCAATGACCAACGACACGACGAGCCACCGATTAAACGATTCCACCGTCGCGCGATAGTACAGCACGTAAGGGATGTCCTCGCGTTCCCACTTCTCCTTGCCGAGCCGTTCCCAGAGTTTCATGCTATCGTCGAGGCTTAGTTCCTGGGCTCGTTCCCGGATGAGGTCTAGGTCCCACTGCCATTCCGGTGGGACGATCGGCCACGAATACCACAAGAAACCGCAACCCAGGAGGCCCAGGCCGACGAGAATAATCCCCGTAAGAAGCAACTGATCCGGCAGCCCCCACGGTGGCCGTGTCGACTTGGAGGACTTCTCCATCGGTGCCGGTTCCAGTTCCCGGATTTCCCGCAGCGACGGAAGCTCAATAGTCTTGCCGCATTCACACGTGATTGTTCGACCGGCCTGCGAAGGCTCGATCGGGATTTTGTGCCCGCAGTCACACGGAAATAAAACCTTACTTGCCAAAACATGCCTCCACGCTGGAGAAATCCTCGGGTCGCCGCGAACCGCTCGTGAGCCGACCTATGTCGGCTCATCCCGCGAAAGCGGCATTGCCATTATTGCCCACACTTCCAGAAATCCACAAAAAGGGGGGCCTCGGCCGGCGGGCTCCCATCCGTGTTTCGTTCGCGAAACCGTGCGATTGAAGCGAGCCGACCCTTAAACGACGGCGCGGATAGCGTGCCGGCCCGCGGGACGTTCCAACACAAACGAACGGTTCACACTACATACTATACCACTTCTGGACGAAGACGGCGAGGGGTCCGACCCTGGCAAACGAACGACATGGTCTGGGGAGGAGGTACTCGGGTCTTCCGGAGCACGCCAGAACCGGCGGAGTGGAATCCCCCGGGAGCCACCAGTTTCTACCGGGGGGTTCTCATGCTGGCGAAGGTGAGTTATATTGAGAAACGCTGCGGATGCTGGCACACGATGGTGTTGCATCCGTCGCGATTGGTCCAACATGTGGCGCGCGGCCCACGACCGCCCCGAAAATGCCCGATGTGATATCTTTCGAACAAGGAGGGAAGAATGCGATTGATCCGTTTGGTGTGTTTGCTTGTCGTTTTCGCGGCTTTTGTGACGCCTGCTGCCGCTGAGAGCCCGGCAAGGGTCAACCGACTGCAATGCGAATACGTGACCAATCCACTGGGGATTCAGGTAACGCAACCCCGTCTGCAGTGGCAGATGCAGGATGAACGCCGCGGTGCCAAGCAAACCGCTTATCAGGTTCTCGTTGCGTCCACCGCCCAACGACTTGCGCGAGAGGAAGCCGATTTGTGGGATTCCGGCAAGGTGGAGTCAGACCGTTCCACGCAAATCGTTTATTCCGGCAAACCGTTGCGGTCGCGAGACCGGTGCTACTGGAAGGTGCGGATTTGGGATGCCGAGGGGGAACCGACGGCGTACAGCGCGCCCGCCCTGTGGACGATGGGACTCCTCGACGCCGATGCCATCGAAGGAAAGTGGATCGGACTGGAAGAACGGCTGATTCATCCCGCGAAACTCGGCGATCCGGCGGCCAAGGCATTGAACTTTGAGGGCTGCGCCTGGTTCTGGTATCCCGATGCCGGCGCCGAGGCGAAGACGGCCCCCCCGGGGATCCGCTATTTCCGCAAGACGATTGAAATTCCGGAAGACCGCAATATCGCTTCGGCCCGGTTCCTTATCGCGGCGGACGACAGCGGTTCCCTTTTCGTCAACGGCCGGGCATGCGGTTCCGGCTTCGGTTTTGGCGGCACTCGGGCCGAAGAGGTAAAGGCCCAGTTGCAGCCGGGCGAGAACGTTCTGGGTATTCAAGTTCGCCTCCTCACCAGAATTCGTGGGTGAATTGTGGCTCGGGGAGGTCTCCAAGTTGG
>CAZFQG010000219.1:0-9786 GCA_964520785.1 uncultured Planctomycetaceae bacterium
CGCGTCGAGTCGGGTGCTCCAGATCGCCACTTCATCCCAGATACCGACGCCGTACGTATTGCCGTCGTTGCCGCCGCCGAGATAGAAAGTGTTCCCGGACGCTTGCCACCAAGCGGTCGGGTTGTCGTCGACCATCTCGCCGTCCACGTACATCGTCATTTCCATCTGATCGGCCGACGTCTTCTCCCAAGTGACCGCGATATGATACCAGCGGCCGAGTATGATACACTCGCGGCGAACAAACATCGCCGCATTTTGAAAAAAGCGAACATGAGGCCATTGTCCTCCTCCCGCCCGTTGCCGTCAATACACGCAAAGAAACCCCGTCTTGAACCTCAAATCGAGTGTTGCCATAATCGTAGCCGGTCTTAGATGCACCGGCCAAGCCATGACGGTTTCCCGCAAGGCCCCGCACTGCGCATAGTAAACCATAAAGCACTTTTTTTATTACTTTAATTCTCACAAAAGGAGTCTCCCATGAGCGAGTTCCGCTATTCCCCGTCCCACCATGTTCCTTTTCGCGATGAGGCGGCCCTCGAAGCCGCGAGGAAGATCACTCGGGAGGACTTCCTCAACCACCCGAATAAGAACCTGGACGTCCGCGTCATGAAGGACTTCGACGTCTGGTTCTTCTTCATGATGGACATCTACTTCCGAATCAAAGAGGCGATGGAGGCGGGCGAAAAGCTGGTGATGATCCTGCCGCAGCCGTGGCCGCTCTACGAGAAGGTGGCCTACATGCTCAACCGCGACAAGGTCGACTGTCGGAACCTCTATACTTTCAACATGGACGAATATGCCAACGAGGACGGTGAAATCGCCCCGGAATCCTGGCCTTTCGGTTTTACCCACGCGTTGAAGAAGTACTTCTATTCGAAGTTGGATCCGGCCCTCCGCCCCCCGGAAAACCAGATGATCGGACTGACGAACGAGACCTTCAAGGACTATGGCGAGCGGATCGCCGATCTGGGCGGAGCGGATATTTGCTACAGCGGCCCGGGCTGGACCGGCCACCTCGCGTTCGTGGAGCCGGACGCCCCGGAGGTCCCCAAGGACCTGGAAGAATTCAAGCAAATGGGTCCCAGCATCGTCACGCTCAGTCCCTTCACCCTGGCCCAGAATTCACTGCACGGGAGCTTTGGCTCCAGCGGGGACATCGCCCAGGTTCCACCGAAAGCGGCCACCATCGGCCCGGCCCAATTCCTTTCCGCCAAGAACCGCATCGGCCTCTACAGCATTGGGGTCCACGGCACGGCGACCTCTTGGCAGCGGCTGATCGCGCGGCTTGCCCTGTTCGGTCCGGTCACTCCGTTGGTTCCCGATTCGATCATTCAGCTCGTTCCCTCGCAAGCTTGGGTTTCGGAGACGATTGCCCAGCCGATCGAGGTGGATTGGGATAAGGGGTATTAGGCCGCGTCAACGAACCGGTGTCCAAATCTACTCGTCGAAGCTCCTCGCGTCAAATTGGCGGGAGGGGAGTATTCGCCGTGAACGAACCGCTACTTCGCGTTCGACGTTCGTGCCGGAGGACGGGGACCGCGGCTTCGTCCGCCGTACATCTTGAATCGCGGCCTTGGATCCGCTATCCTTCCAATGTTCAACCCCCCGTGCAATCGACCTGAACGCGAAACCGCCATGCCCCAATACCGCCAAGAGACTGACCTGCTCGGAACCGTCGAGGTTCCCACCGACGCCCTATACGGGGTACATACCGTCCGCGCGCTCACGAACTTTCCGCTCACCCGGCGGCCAGTGAATCCGCGGCTGGTTGAGGCGTACGGCGCGGTGAAGTCGGCGGCGGCGCGGACCAATCATGAGCTGGGTTATTTGCCGGACGCGAAGTTCGCACCGATTGAGTCGGCCTGCCGGGAGATGATCGAGGGGAAGCTGACACGGTGGATCGTCGTCGACGCCTTGCAGGGGGGGGCGGGGACGTCGACGAATATGAACGTCAACGAGGTGCTCGCGAACAGGGCACTTGAGATCATGGGGCGGCCGCTGGGCGACTATGATTCGATCAATCCGCACGACGACGTGAACTTGCACCAGTCGACGAATGATACTTACCCCACGGCGCTGAAGGTAGCGGCAGTGACGGGGGTGCGGGAGTTGGAACGCCGGGTGGTGCGGTTGTTGGAAGCGTTTCAGGCGAAGGAGAAGGAGTTCGCCCACGTCGTCAAAGTGGCGCGGACGCAGTTGCAGGACGCGGTGCTCACCACGCTCGGGCGCGAGATGTCCGCCTACGCCGAGGCCGTCTCGCGCGACCGATGGCGAATCTACAAATGCGAGGAGCGGCTCCGCGTCGTGAACCTCGGCGGGACGGCCGTCGGGACGGGGTTGGGGGCACCGCGGCAGTACATCTTCAAGGCGACCGAGCACCTCCGCCGCATCACGAACCTGGGCCTCGCGAGGGCGGAGAACCTCGTCGAGGCGACGCAGAACGCGGACGTCTTCATCGAGGTCAGCGGCATCCTCCGCGCCCTCGCCTCCACCCTTTTCAAAATCGCCACCGACCTGCGGCTTCTCTCCAGCGGCCCCAACGCCGGGCTGGGCGAAATCCGCCTCCCTGCGCGGCAGGCCGGTTCGTCCATCATGCCGGGCAAGGTCAACCCGGTCATCCCCGAGGCGGTCTCGCAAGCGGCGATGGCCGTCTTCGGCCACGACCACGCCCTCTGCCAGGCGGTCTCCTGCGGCAATCTGGACCTGAACCAATTCCTCCCTCTCGTCGCCGACGCACTCCTCACTTCCATCGACTTGCTCGACCGCGCATGCGACATCTTCGCACGACTGTGTATCGAAGGCATCGAGGCGGACCAAGACCGCTGCCGCCATCACGTCCGGACCGGCACGGCCGTCGTGACGGCCCTGATCGACCAGATCGGTTACGAAGAGGCGGAGCTGCTCGTGAAGACGGCCGCGGCCGAGGGGCTGCCCATTCGCGACGTCGCGGTGCAGAAGGGCTTGTTGACGCCGGAGGAATTCGACGCGCTCATCGCCCCGGAACGGGTAACACGACTGGGGTCGAAGTAGCCGCGCGTGCCCACGGATGTCGTTATCCGGCCTGCGCCCCTTCGCCAATCATCAGTGCAAGCCTTTTTCGAAGTCCATCGAACCGGCGCGCGAATTTTGGCCGCTCAGACGCGGAAAGAACGGAAACGATCACCGGGAATACGCTCCGGTCTCCATGGGGCCGCTGCGTTCCTTCCAGCCTTCGATCTCGCGCAGCACCGCATCCATCGCGTTGAGTGGATCGTCTCCCGTCGCCTCGAAATGCCGCGTGAAATTCGTGTGGCCGTCGACCGCGACGCGGCACTGGAAATGGAAGAACTCCCCTCCTTCGCCCCACGACTCCAGCCGGTAGTAGGTTGCTCCCAGATCGCGTAGCCGTTCCTGAATACCGCGGAAGAACCCAACCCCTTTTTCCGAATCAGGCGATCGTGGAGAGTAAATCGGCGCGTCGCAACTCGCCGGGAATAGATTTGGGTCGAAAGCCATTTGGGGGGATGGCTCCGCAATCGAGTTCGAGACGTTTCCCCCTGGAGAAACAGACGTTCCCGGATCGGTTCCCCCCGCGTAGACGGATGTTTCCGGGCCGGCTGACGGCTCTTCCGGGGGACCGGAACGGGAAACCTCCCCCCCTGGAACCTGACCGAACCGGCTGAGGAGGGAAGCCACCTGATCGGAAATCGGCAGGCCGAAAACGGCGATCGCGGGCAGCACGATCAAGCAGCCCAACATGAAGAGGCCGCGCGCTAGGTTGACGGTCGACGCTCGCATTCAACTCCTCAAAAAAGCCGGATGCCAAGGGAAGGCAAAATGGCATTGTAAAAAGGCCGTTCCAACCGAACAAGACCAGTTTGGTCGGCGAGGAAGCCTGGGCGGATTGGGTGGACTTCAGGTAAGGATTGAACGCGGTCTTGCCGGTGAAGTCGTTTGATGGCTCCAGCGCGGGCAAGCGCGTCCTCTCTGGTTTGTGGTATTCATGGGGGCGGTGTTGATAGGAGACGCTGGATTCTCGCCGCAAACTATTGACGATGGGAACGACCGGCAACTCGATTTCTGGAAAGGGAAGGCCGTTGAGTTTCCCGGTTTTCCTTGCGGGTTCGGGTTCGACCCGCCCATCAGGAGCATTACCGAGAATCCAAACGCACCGCGCGACACTACAACTTTAGAATCCGCTTTTCCCGGTATGAAGCATATGCCCTTTCGGTCGCCCTCATGATCGCCAAAGCGTTCGCCGGACCGTTGATTTCGGGAGCCTTCTGGGAGAGGATGCAATCCGCGAAGGCCTCGCATTCCGCCGTGTAGGGGTTGATCGCGTCGAAGGGGATTTCCGCGAACTCGCGGGCGACATCCTTGCTCTGTTGCGCATCGTATGCACCCGCCCCCAGACCGAGTATCCCCTCCATTTTTCCGCCGGTGCTTTGGCCGATAGTACCTTCCGTGAGAACCGCGCCCCGCGACCCGTATACCTCGAGCCGGGTGCGGCTGGCTTCGTCCGGGATACAGAAGAACGCGTCGACGGACGCGTGTGCTCCCGACCGGAATTCGATCATCGTTGTCGAGGCATCTTCCGACTCGTATTCCTGGACCAAATTGCCGGTGAGCGAGACGATCTCGGCGATCGGACCGGCAAAGAACTCGAGTAAGTCGATCAGATGGGTGCCCATGTCCATGAGGGCCCCGCCACCGCCGGTCGACGGGTCCTGACGCCACGCCCCTTCGATCTTCGGATACCAACACGCCAGTTGTGCCCGCATGTAGACCAGTTTCCCGAGCTTACCCTCGTCGATCAGTTCTTTGATCTTCTTGTGTGCTCCATGGAATTTCATCATGTAACCCTCCTGGAGCAAAACCCCGCTCTTCTCGCATGCCGCGACCGCCTCTTCCGCTTCAGCGACGGAAAGCGTGAGCGGTTTTTCGCACAAGACGTGCTTACCCGCCTCGGCGGCCGCCTTGATCTGCCGCAGATGAACATTCACCGGCGAGGCGATATAGACCGCCTGAACGTTCGGATCGGCCAGCAACTCCGCTTCAGTCGTGTATCCGGGCACGCCGAATTCCTCCGCGATCTTCTCCACGCCGACCGGATCCATCACGGCCACGAGCTTGCAGTTCTTCGCATCGAGCATCCCCGGAATCGTTCGACGATGGGCAATCCCCCCCGCGCCGATTACCCCGATTTGAACCTGATTTGCCATAGGTAGAATCCTTTCGTCTGAGGGTGAAAAGACGGCGGAATTTCAGGGCGCCGCGCCGCCGGCGAAACAAGGCCCCGCCGCAAGTCCATGCGCAGCCGCGTTTGCGGCGCTGATGGTGATTGCGGGGCCACGGACGCGCCCTGCAACAAAAAACGACTGAGGGAACGGAAAACCGTTGACAACGGCGGGTCGTTCTCAGCCAGTCACACGGACGATCTTAACGCGCGTTGGGGAACGTGGGAAGCCATCCGCCGTGAGAAACGGCGGTCCTTCCTTTTCAGCTCCCATGTTTCATGTCGGCCCGACTCCAGTTTGCACTCCGAAATCCCCGATCGGCGGTGGTTCGGGGAATAGAATCCGTTGTCGGAGAAGGCGCGGCAAACCGCAACCGTTTCTCGGTTTCTTCCAAAGCAGGGAGACGGTTCCTCTTGCGAATTCAGCTCACATCGGTACAAATATCCCTAACCGCGTGGATTACCGATCCCCAACGGGCTTCCGTGGTTCCACGATTCGCCACGGTGAACCGGCGCGGGATGGGAGGAAATACGTCGAAGGAGCAAAATTCACCCACCTTTTAGAGGGGTTAATCAAGGCGTCCTACCCCTGCAATTGCGGTTTTGCGCCGGTGGGACGCGAGGAACGGGATACGCGGAACTGAAGTACCCCAATGAGGAGGAAAGGAGTTCGATATGGTGACGAAGAAGAGTAGCCGATTGACACTGAGGGATCGCCTCTCCCGCTTGACTTATACCCGGGCGTGCCAGCTCCTGGGCGAGGAAGGGAAACGCATGATCGCCGAGGGTGGAAAGCGATGCTTCGAGAACCTTGAAGAGGCATTCTACCTTTGCGACGACCTGTTCCGCATCGACGTCGAGGAGGCGACCGTCACGATCACGCTCATGGCGGAACGAAGGGATCGGCTCCACTTCCACTGCGACCAGTGCTCTACCGTCTGTGAGCACATTGGCGCCGCGGTCTCCGTGATTCTCGAAGAAAAGCTCCTCTTGGGCCTCTCCAAACCGCCGGAGGAACGCGTTCCGGTCGAAAGCCTCAGCGACGACGAACTCGTCGCCAGGGCGTTGGAGGACCGCCGTGTGCGCTCCGTCGAGGAACGGATGAAGGTCCGCTCTCTCGAACCGGACGTCCTGTGGACGGACTATCTTGTTACGAATCCCGAGTCGGGGAAGACCTACCGCGTAGCACTCCGCGGGTGGGAGCGAGGAGAATCGTTCTGCACGTGCCCCGACTACCGTACGAACACGCTGGGAACGTGCAAACACATCATGCACGTCGCTCAGAAGGCGGCCCGACGTTTTGGCGCCGCTACCAGGGGGAAGCCCTACCGGCGCAATCGGATCGCCGTGCATTTGCACTACGGCCGCGAACTGGAGTTGCGGGTTCTCACTCCCGAGAAGACTCCGCCCGAAATCCAGCGCATTCTGAATCCGGTCTCGAACGGCCACGTCGGCAACATCCACCGATTGCTTCAGGCGGTGCGGAAGATCGAGAACCTTGGCGAGGAGGTCCTCATCTATCCGGACGCCGAGGAGTATATGCAACAACGGCTCCAGCAGGAGCATCTTGCCTCGACGTGCGAGGAAATCCGCCGGAAACCGAAGACGCATCCCTGGCGAAAGGAGTTGCTCAAGACCGAATTGCTCCCCTACCAGATGGACGGCGTCGCCTTCGCGGCCGGGGCCGGCCGAGCCATCCTGGCCGACGACATGGGCCTCGGCAAGACGATCCAGGGAATCGGCGTGGCGGAGGTCCTCCGCCGCGAGGCGGGCATTTCGCGCGTCCTCATCGTCTGTCCCACGTCGCTGAAATCGCAGTGGCGTTCGGAAATCCGCCGTTTCAGCGAACACGACGCCCACCTGATCGTCGGCCCGGCGAAGGAACGCGCCGCGCAATACGCCAACGACCACTTCTTCACGGTCTGCAACTACGAACAGGTCCTGCGCGATTTGATCCACATCGAGAAGCAGCCTTGGGACCTGATTATTCTGGACGAGGCTCAGCGGATCAAGAACTGGGAGGCCAAAACCAGCCGCACTGTCCGGAGTCTCAAATCGCGTTATGCCTTGGCCCTCACCGGAACGCCTCTGGAAAACCGCCTGGAGGAACTCTTCACCGTCGTCGGGTTCGTCGACGACCGCCGACTCGGACCCGCCTTCCGCTTCCTCAACCGCCACCGGGTCGTCGACGAAAAAGGGCGCACGCTCGGCTACAAGAACCTGGATGAACTCCGCGAGAAACTCTCGCCCATCCTGCTTCGCCGCACCCGCGAACAGGTCATGACGCAGCTCCCGCCGCGGACGACGGAGATCATCCGCATTCCCCCGACGGACGAGCAGTTCGGCATCAACAAGACACAGATGCACGTGATCAGCTCCATTGTCCGAAAGGCGTATCTGACCGAAGTGGACCTGATGCGATTGCAGAAGGCCCTGCTGATCTGCCGGATGGCTGCCGACAGCACCTTCCTGGTTACGAAGGAGGAACCGGCCTATTCGTCCAAGCTCGAGGAACTGGACGCCCTCCTGACGCGGCTTGCGGCGGAGACGGGGAGGAAGATCGTCCTCTTCTCTGAATGGACCACGATGCTGGGGCTGATCGAACCGATCCTGAAGCGGCTCGGCATGGATTACGTCCGCCTCGACGGGTCCGTCCCCCAGAAAAAGCGTCAGAGCCTCGTCAATCGGTTCCAGAAGGACCCCGACTGCAAGGTCTTCATCACGACGAACGCCGGTTCGACCGGGCTGAATCTGCAAGCGGCCGATACGGTCATCAACGTCGACCTCCCCTGGAACCCGGCAGTCCTGGAGCAGCGCATCGCCAGGGCCCACCGCATGGGCCAGAAGCGGCCGGTCCAGGTCTATCTCCTCGTAACGGAGCAGACGATCGAGGAGAACATGCTCATGACGATTTCGGCGAAGAAGGAACTCTACCTTGCCGCCCTGGATACCGAAAGCGACGTCGACGAGGTCGACCTGACCTCCGGGATCGAGGAACTCAAGCGGCGACTGGAGATTCTTCTCGGCGCCAAGCCGGAGGCGGCCCTCGACGAATCGGAACTGGCCGCCGCCGAAAGCGAGGCCGCGCGCGTCGCGAAAAAGGAACGCGTCGAAGCCGCCGGCGGACAACTCTTGGGCGCCGCCTTCACGCTCCTGGGAGAACTCCTCCCCGAGCCGGCCGAGGAAACGAAAGCCCGGTCCGCGGCCATCGCCGAAGAGCTCAAGGAACAGTTCTCCAGGTGTCTGGAGAAAGACGAATCCGGACGGTTGCGGCTTTCCGTCGTTCTGGAAGACGAGAGCGGGATCGACGCGCTGGCGAATTCGGTCGCGGCGCTGCTTTCGCTCAAGAAGGCGGGGTAGAATAGGAAAACTGAAAATCATTTACCGCGTGACCGGGGGGTTCCCCCGTCCGTCCAACTCCATTGGCGAGAATACCATGACGACCTTCAGACGACTTGCATTGACCACCGCCGCCCTTGCCTGGTGCAATTGCGCCGGGAACATCGCGGCCACCGTTGACTTGATTCCCCGGCCGGTCAGACTCGAACGGCACGAGAAAACCCTTGTGATCACCCCGGCGACCAAGATCATCCACGCAAGCGGATTCGAAAACGCGGCGGCCTACCTGGCCGAGCGTCTTGGCGAGGCGTTCGACGCACCGGTGCTGACGCGAACCATGGGACCGCACGACCCGGACGAAGGGAAGATTTCCATCGAGAAGATCACGGATTCCGACCTCGGGAACGAAGGATATGCCTTGGAGGTTACCCCGCAAGGGGCGGTGATCCGCGCCGCCGGACCCGCCGGGGCCTTCCATGGAGGGGTCACGCTCCTGCAGCTCATGCCGCCGGTTGCGTTCCGCAAGCCGGCCATCGTCGATTGCGTCCCCGGCGGTGCGCCGAAGGTCGAATACGAGCGAGAGTGGGACCGGGCCAATCTGTCGACGGTGAAGCCGGTCGAGCGGATGAGTATTCCGTGCGTTTCCGTCTGGGACCGGCCCCGGTTCGCCTGGCGCGGCCTGCTGATCGACGCCTCGCGGTTCTACTACACCATCGAGGAGCTGAAACACTACGTCGACTATATGGCGATACACAAGCTCAATCGCCTTCAGATTCACCTTACCGACTGCGATGGATTCCGGGTCGAGATCGAGCGATACCCGAAGCTCGTGTCCGTCGGCGCTCAAAATATCGGACGGACGAAGGATCTTAGAAGGATTGTTCCGGTGGTTCCCGGCAAGCAAGAGGGTTACTACTATACCCAAGACGAGCTCGAGAGCCTGGTGGAATACGCGGCGAAACGGAACGTTACGATCGTCCCGGAAATCGAAATGCCGGGGCACGCCGGGGCCATCACCGCGTCCTATCCCGAAATGCTTTGCGAGAAAGGGAGACCGGACATCCATTTGCGAGGAAGCGAAGTCTGCCCCGGGAAGGAGTCGACGTATGAATTCCTCTTCGGCGTGTTGGATGAGGTGATGGAGATATTCCCCGGTCCGTATGTCCACATGGGGGGCGATGAGTGCGACCACGGGAATTGGATTCAGTGCCCGCGATGTAAGGAACGCATGG
>CAZFQG010000220.1:0-9525 GCA_964520785.1 uncultured Planctomycetaceae bacterium
GGTTCCAACCAGAACAGGCACGACGTACGAGCCCCAACCCATGGCGCGACGCGACACCCTCGACTCAACCATCGATATCGTGACGCCCGAGAATATCTTGTTTCACTACCGGCTCGCGGGCCCGTTCCTGCGCCTGCCGGCCTATCTAATCGACCTCGGAATCCGCCTCGCGTTCGCCGTGGCTACGCTAATTGGTTTCCTCACGCTCTTCGGATGGGTCGGTCTGGAGGAACTCGGGCTGGGGATCACCCTCGTTCTATGGTTTCTGACGGCCTGGTTCTACGGCGGCTATTTCGAGACCACTTGGAACGGTCAGACGCCCGGCAAGCGGCTGTTGGGTCTGAGGGTATTGACCACCGACGGGTTGCCGATTAACGTGGGGCAGGCGGTAATGCGTAATGTTCTCCGCGTGGTCGACTCGTTGCCGGTGGTGGACTTCTTCATGGGGTTCTACGTCGTGGGTCTGTTGTCGACCGTAATGAACCGCCGCTACCAACGATTGGGAGATCTGGCCTGTTCCACGATGGTCGTTATCGAAGAACGCAAACTGATCGGCGGTGTCGCGGAGGTGTTTCTTCCGGGGCTGGCGGCGATGGTGGCGGAGCTTCCGGAAGGATTCCAGCCGAATCGTTCGCTGGCCGGAGCGCTCGCGAACTATGCCTCGCGTCGCGCAATTCTCTCGCCGGAGCGTCGCAAGGAAATCGCGGACGTGTTGGGCCCCGTTTTGGCGGAACGATTCGGACTCCCGCGCGGGACCGACTCTGATTTGCTGCTGTGCGCGGTGTATTGCAAGACATTCGGCGTGGCGGTGTCGGGCACGACGCCCGGGCCCGCCGGATCGCCGTTCGCGAACGCGAAGCCGCTCGCCCCGGAGCCGGCCACCGAGACTCCGGTCGTGGAGGCGATGGTTTTGGCGGAAATCGATGAAGGGAACGGTACGGCGTGAAAACGGTCCAACTGCTCGAATCGCGCCGCGCCAACTGGCAAGAATTGGAGCGGCTCTGCGCGAAGCTGGAACGCCCTCTGGGGTCGCGCCGGCTGACGTCTTCCTCCTTGGCCCGATTCGCCGAGCTTTACCGCGCCGCTTGTGCCGATCTGGCCCTGGCCGACGCCTACCGGTTGCCGCGGGAGACGACCGAGTATCTGCATCACTTGGTGGGCCGGGCGCACAACCTGCTTTACCGCGGCCGTCGCCTCCCCGTGTCGCGATGGCTGGAGTCGCTTTTCGTCGAAACGCCCCCTCGGCTCGTTCGCGACCGGTGCCTTCACTTGGCGCTCGCCGTTTTTTGGGGAGTGTTTCTCCTCTTCTTCTTCCTGGCGTCGAGAGACGGGGCCTTCCCCGAACAATTGCTCGGAAAGGACCACGTCGCCCGCATCGAGGAGATGTACGAGGAACCGCCGGGACGCGACCCCGAAGCGGACGCCTTGATGACCGGTTTCTACATCATCAACAATGCCGGCATCGGGTTGCGGTGCTTCGCGGCAGGGCTCGTCTTCGGCGTGGGAGGGCTGCCGATTCTGGTTTACAACGCCGCCGTTCTCGGCTGCGTTTTCGGCCACATGACGACCACGCCCCATTGGAGCAATTTTTCCGAGTTCGTTACCGCTCACGGACCATTCGAGCTGACGGCGGTCGCCCTTTCGGCCGCGGCCGGAATGCGACTCGGATTCGCTTTAATAGACACCCAGGGATACGGCCGGTTCGAAGCCCTGCGGATGGCCGCCGCCCGCGCGGTCCCCGTCATGTGGGCGTTCACCATCTTGTTCGTTCTGGCGGCGCTGATCGAAGGGTTCATCTCCGCCTCGCCGATCCCCTACGCGGTGAAGATCGGCGTCGCGATCTTCAGTCTCGCGGCCATGGCCTTCTACGCGCTGATACTGGGTCTTTTCCGCAAGGAGCGGCCCGGTGAGATTTGACCGAAGTAGTATCGCAATCCGAGAGAGGTCTTTCGGCGAGATTCTCGATCTGGCGTTGTGGGTCGTCCGAAAGCACTTCGTCCCGTTCTTCGTCCTGTTGGCGATCGGTGCGGGTCCGTGGGTAGTTTTGAACCTCTTCCTTCTGCCCCCGCCGGATTCGTTCGCGTCGGAAAATACGGTCACGTACCAATTGTTGCTGCACGCCCTTCTCATGACCTGGGAGGCCCCGTTGGCAACCGCCCCGGTGACTCTCTACCTGGGCCAGGTCCTCTTCGTCGACCGCGTTCGGGGGCGGTCCCTCGTCGCCGGCCTGCTGACCGCGCTTCCGCAACTTTTCGTCTACCAGGTTCTACTGCGAGGAATCTTCCTCGTTTCGGGGGTTTTATGGATATTCTGGTGCTCGAGTTGGGTCTTCATGAGCGAGATCATCCTCTTGGAACGGACTCCCCTCCGCGAACGAGGCGCCGGCGTCTCCACCGAGCGGCGTCGGAGAATACTTCATACCCATCGCTCGGGAGACCTGTTCGGGAGAGCCGTGCTGGGCCTTTTTGGCGCCGCGGCCCTCACCGCCGCCCTCTCCAGCGGTTTGCTGGTGCTTGTGTGGATCCTCGACTTTCACGATATCTGGTCGAATGTCCTCGTCTTCTGCGCCATTCTTGCCGCCGGATGGATCGCCGTCGGGTATCTGGCGGTCGTACGGTTTCTCTCCTACCTCGACCAGCGGATACGGAACGAGGGGTGGGAGCTGGAGCTGCTAATGTGGGCAGAGAAGTCCCGTCTGAAGGAGGGGACCGAGGCGGCAGTGTAGACGTACGAATTCCTAATAGATCGCGCGCGGATCAGCGCGTGTCCGTCCTCACGTCCGTTTCAATGCTATAGTAGTAATGGAAGGTATAAGAAAACCCGTATCGAGCTGGAAACCATGTTAGGGAATTTGCTTGACAGGGGCATGTACTGGGTTGAGACAATGACGTACGAGGAATATCTGATCGTCGTCATGATCGCCGTCACTCTCGGCTTCGCTTTCCTGAAAGGATTCGGTTCACGGCACCATTTCTAGTCCAAACTTTTCCCCGTTCGGAGAGCGGAACTTGCGGGAATTTCAGGACTTGCGCCGGGGGCGGGTGTCGCGGTTCTGGCTACGGCTTGGCGCCGAGCAGGTCGAGGGCGCGCCGCTGTTGGTGGGGCAATGCATTGCCAAAAAATCAATCGGCTGCCGTCAACGCGACCGGCTCATATCCGGTGGTCGGGTCTTGAGGACTCGGTTAGAATATCTATAATTGAGTATTAAAACGCAGTTGAATTCTGGTGAGATTCGGAACTCCACCAAAGGGTTCCGTGGTTTTCCCGGTGGGGGGGGACCGAGCCCCGGAGGTCGCTTCCGATGGAAAAATGCGCACAACAACACTCGGGAATCGCGGCCTCCGCGAGTGTGCCCGGCACGTCGACATCCGCGGCCGACCACTCGCGGGGAGCGGCGAACCCGCCTTGCTCGGAAGCGGCCCCCTTCTCCGATCTTACGCTCGGCGCATTTCTCGACGCCCAGGCGGCCGCTGGGTCGGATCGTCCCTTCCTGAGCTATCCCGACCGGGGTTTCCAAGTCAGCTATGGTGAGTTCAACGGGAAGGTCGACCGGCTGGCGAAAGGATTGCTCGCCATCGGAATCGAAAAGGGAGAACACGTCGGCATCTGGGCGAAGAACGTTCCGGACTGGCTTGTCTTCGCGCTGGCCACCGCCAGAATCGGCGCGGTGCTGGTGCCGATCGACGCCGTTTGCGACGGCCACGAATTGGACTACCTGCTCACCCAGGCGGACCTCAGGACGTTCGCCCTCGCGGAGCGCTGCCGCGACGTCGACCACGTGAAGACGCTTTACGAACTCCTGCCCGAACTCAAGAAGGACCCTCGCAGCGATCTGAAGCCTCAGCGCTACCCCTGGCTCGAACACGTCATCTGTCTGGGTGGCGACAAACAGTGCGGCATGTATAACATCCGCGAACTGCTCATCCTCGGCGAGCATGCCGAGGACCGTTGGCTGGAGGCGGTCAAGGGCGAGGTTTTCAATACCGACGTCGCCGTCATGCAGTTCACGTCCGGGACGACCGGCTTTCCCAAGGGGGTGATGCTCACCCACCGGAGTCTCCTGAACACCGCGTTCTCCGTCGGACGGCGGATGAACCTCTCGGAAACGGACCGGGTTTGCCTACCGGTCCCCCTTTCGCAGGGCTTTGGCTTCATCCTCGGGGCAATGGCCTCGCTGGCTCAGGGGGGAACTCTCGTCCCGATCGAGGAATACGATCCTCTCCTCACGCTGGCGACGATTCAGAAGGACCGCTGTACGGCCGTCCTCGGCACGCCCGAGATGTTCACGTCGTTGCTGGACCACCCCATGTTCGGCATGTTCGACATGTCGTCGCTTCGCACGGGAATCATCGCCGGCGGACCGGGCGCGAGCGAAATCCTCAATCGCGTCGCGACCGAGATGCCCTGTCGGGAAATTACCGTCGCCTTCGGCTTGACGGAGACTTCGTCCGTCTTCCTCCAGTCGGCCGCCGACGATCCGCTGGACCGGCGCACCCGAACCGTCGGCAAGCCGCTTCCCCACGTGGAAGTGAAGGTCGTGCGTCCCAAGTCGGGAGAGACCCTCCCTCCCGGCACCGAAGGAGAATTGTGTTGCCGCGGTTACAACGTCATGGAGGGATACTACGACAAGCCCGAGGAGACCGGAAAGGTCCGTGACGCCGATGGTTGGTTCCACAGCGGCGATTTGGGCGAGATCGACGAAGAGGGTTACTGCAAGGTTACCGGCCGGCTGCGCGACATGATCGTCCGCCGCGGCGAAATCATCTACCCGCACGAAATTGAACGGGCGATCCGTACCGTCGACGGAGTACAAGACGTCCAAGTCGTGGGAATTCCCGATAAGGAGGTCGGCGAGGTCGTCGGCGCCTTCCTTATTCTGGAAAAAGACTCGGAGTTGACCCCGACCGAAATCCGCGAGCATATCCGCGGCCGGCTGTGCGAGCACAATATCCCCAAGTACATCTTCATCGTCGATGCCTATCCATTGACGTCCGACGGTAAGGTCCAGAAATACAAACTCCGGAAGATCGCCCGGGAAATGCTCGCCGTTGATATCGAGGTCTTCGAGCGGCGGCAGCGCCGCGGCGAGTCCCGGCCGAGCGTCACGCTGCATCCCGACAAGTGCAAGGCGTGCGGACTGTGCATCGAACACTGCCTGAAGGAGGTCCTCCGCCCCGGTACGCGGGTGAACGTCCACGGTTATCTCGCCACCCGATACGTCGGCGAGGGCTGTATCGGTTGCGCCACCTGTTACTACGTCTGTCCCGAAACGGACGCCATCACCGTTTACCCGCCTTTGAGCAAGCTCCAAAGGTAGTGTTTCCATTCGCCGAGCGGCCGTTTCGTGGGTCGCGAGGTAGTTTTGGTTTGTCTCTTTATCTCGCCGGCGCGATCGGTTGATCCAAGGCTTGGTGCTTCGGGTCTCCGTCGGAGCCTCTTTTTCCCCGTCACGGAAAAGGCCCGCCCCTTGGACGTTCCTCGGGGCGGGCCGTGTCGAAAGCCGCTACCGCTGGTGTAATTGCTTAACCTCGGTTCAGTATTCCGCGAAGATCGCGTCGACGGCCGACTTCTCGGCGTCTTTCGCCGAGTCGTCTTTGTGGCGCAGTTGCTCCAGTTGATAGGCCCAGGCCAATTCCGCCAGGCCGCGAATGTCGTTCCCGGGGGCCGCGAGTCGTTCACGGTGCTCTTGGGCCGTTTTCGGTCCGACGAGCGGGCCGGTGGAAGCCGTTTGGGCGACGGTTTCCGCGACGGCGGCCGTTTGCGGCGCCGCCAGCGGAGCGGCGTAGACGGAGGCCGCGGGTACCACCACTCCCCAATTCGCGCGGACGATATTCAGATCGGCCGAACCGACGAGACCGTCGCCGTTGAGATCACCGGCCGCCGTGTCCCCGGGCGTCACGGTCATTCCCCAGTTGGCGCGGACCGTGTCCAGGTCGCTGGAACCGACGATTCCATCGCCGTCCACGTCGCCGGGAATCGGACCGGTCTGCTGATCGAGGGTCAGGACAGTCACGGTCACGGTCGCCGTGTCTTCCCCTCCCCTGCCGTCGGAGACCGTGTAGTGGAAGGTCGCTTCTCCGACGTACCCGGCCTCGGGCGTAAAGGTAATAATGCCGGTGGCCTCGTTGAAGACGACGGTCCCGTGGTCCCCGTTGCTCGCGCCGGTAACCGTCAGCGTATCCTGATCGGCGTCGGTATCGTTCTGAAGCAGATCGGCGACGTCGATCTCGAGGTCGTAACCCATGGACGTTTGGAAACCTTCATCATCGACCGCGACCGGAATGGCGTTGACCGTCACCACGACGGTACCCACGGCCGTTCCTCCCTTGCCGTCGGAAAGGGTATACTCGAACGTGGCCTCGCCGGTGAATCCGGCGTCGGGCGTCAAGTTCACGAGGCCGTCGGCCAGTTGGACCGTGCAGTTCGCGGAGTTGCCGACGGCGATGACGGCGAGCGCGTCGTCATCGGCGTCGTAATCGTTGGTCAACAAATCGTCGACGTCGATGTCAAGAGGCGCGTCTTCATTCGTGGTGAAGGCGTCGGCCACGGCGACGGGGATCCCGTTGACCGTTACCGTGACGGTGCCGATGTCGGTCCCGCCGTTGCCGTCGGAAACCGTATACTCGAAGGTCGCCGTGCCGGTGAATTCGGCGGTCGGCGTGAAGGTGACGATGCCGCTGGTTTCGTCAAGGTCAACCGTTCCATTCACGGCGTTACCGACGGCGGTCACGGTTAGGGTGTCACCGTCCGGATCGGTATCATTCTCGACGAGGCTCGCTCCGCTCGTGTCCGCCGGGTCGATTACCAGGATTGTTCCCTCGTTGATGGTGAACGCGTCATCCACCGCGACCGGCGGGTCGTTCGAAGCTACCACCGTAATCGTGACCGTACCGGTATCGGTCGCCTCGCCGTCGGAAACGGTGTACTCGAAGGTCGCCGTGCCGACGAATCCAGCGGCCGGGGTAAACGTAATCAGACCGTTGGCCAGGCCGACCGTGCCGTTTTCGGCGTTGCCGACCGCGGTGACGAAGAGCGCATCGCCGTCGGCGTCGGTATCGTTGTCGAGAAGTTCGGCCGCGTCTATCTGAAGGGGCGTATCCTCCGAGGTCTCGAACGCGTCATCCACCGCGACCGGGGCGTCGTTCGGATCCTCGACGTAATCGCCGCCGGCCCTCAGGTTCCACCAGTTCGTGATGATCTCGTCCGAGTAGTGGTCGAAGATGTCTTGCCCGCCGGTTCCGACGAACCAGTCGGTGCCATGATTGCCGATGGCGCGGTCGATCGTGCCGTCCTCGGAAGCGACCGGATCGTTCTCGCCAGTGCCGTTGGGACCGAAGGCCGCCGTTAAGGTGGCGACGCGCTGAGCGTAGGGGACGTCGGCGGTCCACTGTTCCACCAGGTAACGGATATTGCGGACGGCGTCGTTCCACATACCGGCCCGGAGCGGCATCGAGGCGTCCATGGCCGTTTGCGTCGTGATCAACAGGTCGCTCGAACCGCTTGGGTAGGGATTGGCCGAGTCGTGGCCTTCGAGCCAGTCGGCTCCGGCGCCCCCGACGAGAATGTCATGCCCGTCCCAGCCGCCGTAGAGCCAATCGTTCCCGGGTCCGCCGAACAGGAGGTCGTTACCGCTGCCGCCGCGGAGGACGTCGTTGCCGGGACCGCCCATCAAACAGAAATCCAGCGTCACCGAGTCGTGGACGATGATCTGATCGTCCCCGTCTCCACCGTTGACGTAAATAAAGGCCGCCGGATTCGGCGTATCCGCTTCGGCCATGAGACGTCCGTTGAGCGTGACGCGGATCCGCGTGGCCGAGAGCTGCGTGATATGGATTCGGTCGTTGCCGTCGGTTCCGGTGATAAACAGGGCCTGCTCTCCGGGACGGAGCGGATCGAGACCCCAGACGGCCGTCCCGGGCTGTTCAAGCGCCGTAACGCGGATCTCCGTGGAAATCGTGGACGATAGTCCCGCCGTGCCGTTGGTCATCTCGGTCGCCCTGACCGTCAGCTCTACCGTCCCCGCGTCTCGGTCGCCGGGTATACTCCAAGTTACACGGCCGGTGTCCTGGTTGATGGTCGCGCCTTGGGGACCGGACTCGATAGCATACTTGATCGACGTTGCCAGGTCGTCCGGATCGGTCGCCTTGAAGTCCAGCACTACGGTCTCGCCGAAGTAGGCGATGTAGTAATCCTCCATCGCGTCGAAGATCGGTGCCCTGTCGATTTCCGTCACCGAGATCGTCACCGATTGCGTATCGGTTCCCCCCATGGAGTCCTCGACGATGACGTCGAACGTGAAGCTCTGACCGCCGGTCGTTTCGTCCGGAGTCCAGGAAATCTGACCGGTCGAGGGGTCGATCGTCATCCCGGCCGGGGCGCCGTCCAGGCTGAAGGTGAGGGTCTGGGCCGGGAGGTCGGCGTCGGTGGCTTGGACCGTGTAGGAGAAGGGGGCTTCTTCGTCGATCGGGGGGATATCGATCTCGCCGAGCACCGGAGCTTGGTTGACCTCGTTCGCCGTGACGGTCACCTCGACCGAGCCGACTGAACCGAATGCGTCCGTCGCGGTGATCGTGAAGGTATAGACGCCGGCCGCGCCCGGAGCGCCCTGCGCCTCCGTCGGCGTCCAGGAGACCTTCCCGGTGGCCGGGTCGATCGTCATCCCCTCGGGCGCATCGTCGCCGAGGGCGTAGGTGACGGCCGTTGAATCCGGATCGGTCGCGGTGACGGTGAATTCGAGCAACTCCAGTTCGTTGACGGTCTGGTCGGGAACCGCGTCGAAGACCGGAGAACGATCGACCGTCAGTTCGAACGATTGCTCCGTTACGTTGCCCGCTACGTCGGTGGCCACGACGGTGACCGAGACGGTCGGTTCTCCGGCGCCGCTGGGCGTCCACGAAATAAGGCCGGTATCCGCATCGATGGTCATTCCCTGTGGCGCCGTCGAAAGACTATATCGGACGGACTTGCCGGCCGTTTCGTCATCCGACTGGACGTCGTAGCTGTAAGAAACTCCGCCGGAAAGGGTATCCGTCGACGGCGTCGAGGTGATCACCGGCGCGGTCGTATCAACCGTGAGGTCGAAGACCGCCGAGGGCTCGCTTTGCAGGTCCTCCGCGTATTCAGAATTCCCGACCGTCTCCGTATCGGAGTATGTCTGTCTGGCCGTAATCTGGTAGGTTCCCTCGGCGAACGTATAGTCGCCGCTGGTGATGATCGTCACAGACGTGGCGCTTGCGCCGGCGGTGGCGGTACCGATCAGGTCGTCCCCCGCGAACAGATCGACCTTCGCCCCGGGGACGATCCCGTCGACAGTGAACGTGAGCAAATGATCTATCTTCGTGATCCCGTCGTCGTCGGCGATGCCGGTGTCGTTGGACGCGTCCAACGACAGGCCGGTCGGGGCGTTGGGAGAGATGAAGATCGGAACGAGCTGCGTATCCCATTGGGCTCCGTCATCCTGCCGAACGCCTACGAAGATACTGTGGATGCCGGCGACCTTTTCCCCAACGGTCACGGTCAGTTCAC
>CAZFQG010000221.1:0-9503 GCA_964520785.1 uncultured Planctomycetaceae bacterium
CAGAGATAGATAGAGCAAGAGAGTTGGATGCAACTATTTTGGCAATTATTCCCTTCTTTTCTCTTCATCACCTTCGCGGTTCTGTTATTCGTCGCTTGGTTCGCCAACAAGGCATTGCGGACGTTTTATGAAGAAAGAACCGAAAATGCCCTACGGTCCGAGGCGCGTCTGTTCGCTTCTCGAGTGGAGCCGCTCCTTCCCGGTGGAGAAAATGGTGACACCGAGATTGACCGCCTGTGCAAGCTCCTCGGCGGGCAGACTTTGACGCGCTTCACCGTGGTCGGCACCGACGGGCGGGTTCTCGGGGATACCGAGGAAAGCCCCGCCAACATGGCGAACCATGCCGATCGCCGCGAGGTGAGGATCGCGATCAACCAAAAAAGACCCGGCTCCGATACACGAACGAGCAGTACTCTGGGGGAGGAATACATGTACACCGCTTTTCCGGTACTATCCGATTCGGGGGTCATTACCGGGGTGGTCCGCGCGGCGCGTCCGACGACCGACCTGAGTGTCTCCCTCGCCGTCGTTCAGCAGCGGATCGCGGTTGGGGCAATCCTGGCCGCCGCCCTTACCACGGCGGTGAGTTGGTTCCTGGCCCGCCAGGTGAGCCACCCTCTGGAAATCATGACTTCGGTCGCCAGCCGGTTCGCCTCGGGCAGTCTCGAACATCGTCTGCGGGTGGAGGGGGCGGCGGAGATCAACGAGCTGGCGGATTCGCTCAACGCCATGGCGGCGCAACTCGATGACCGGATCCGCCAGATCGTCCGTGAGCGGAACGAACGAGACGCCGTCCTGGCGAGCATGGTCGAGGGGGTTCTTGCCGTTGACAGCGACGGCGTGATTCTCAGTTTGAACGAGGCCGGCGGCAAGATGCTTCACCTGGAAGCTCCCGCGATGGTCGGCCGCAGTGCTTTCGAGGTTATCAACGATCCGGACCTGCTCGGCTTTCTCGAAAAGGTCCTGTCGCGGGAGTTCCCCAGCCGGTTTCACGAGCAGGAACTAGTCATTCATCAAGAGGAAGACCGGTACCTCAACGCGCACGGGACGAAACTTCGCGACGGCGAACTCAAGGAAATCGGTGCGCTCTTGGTGTTGCACGACGTCACGCGGCTCCAGAAGCTCGAGAACATCCGTCGGGAATTCGTCGCTAACGTGACGCACGAGTTGCGGACTCCAATCACGTCCATTAAGGGTTATGTTGAAACCCTGTTGGATGGAGCCCTCGACGACCGGGACGATTCCGAACGTTTCTTGAAGGTCGTTCTCCGGCAGGCCGACCACCTCAATGCGGTCGTCGGCGACATTTTGAGCCTGGCGAGGATAGAGCGGATGTCCGAAGAGGATCAGGTGCCGCTCGTCAAGGGAAACATCCGCGACGTCTTGGAAGCGGCGGTTCAGATGTGTATCACCAGGGCCGAGGATAAGCAAATCTCTGTCTCCATGGAATGCGAATCGGGGCTGGAAGCCCTTTACCACTTCCGGATGCTCAACCAAGCGGTCGTAAACCTGATCGACAACGCCGTCAACTACAGTCCCGCCGGAAGCCACGTGGCGGTCGAAGCCAAGAGGGACCCGCGCGGAATCGTCATACAGGTCGTGGACCAAGGCTGCGGTATCGAAGCCAGGCATCTCCCACGGCTCTTCGAGCGGTTCTACCGGGTCGACAAGGCGCGGAGCCGCAGCCTCGGCGGCACCGGTCTGGGTCTCGCGATCGTTAAGCATATCTCGCGGATCCACAACGGTTCGGTTTCGGTTGAGAGCGAACCAGGGGCCGGCAGCACGTTTCGCATCCACTTGCCGCTGAGTTCGTAAAGATTCGTTTCCACGGATGACGTAACCTCCGTTTCCGGTCCGGCCTGGAGGTGGCTCCCTTGGCGCGGTACATTAGCGATTTCGGTGGAACGCCACGAGAATACGCTTCCGTTATGACACAGCGATACTATTGCGAAGAACCAATCGTCCCGCCCAAGGTGGTACTGACCGGATCGGAGGCCAACCACTTCATGAAGGTGATGCGGGGGAAAATCGGTGAGAAGGTCGTCGTTTTCGACGGCCGAGGCGTGGAATACGACGCCGTCGTCATTTCCACGAAACGGCACGGCGTCGTTCTGAACGTCACCGCCGTTCACGCAGTGGACCGCGAATTGCCAACCCGTCTAATCGTCGCCGTCCCCCTTCCGAAGGGGGATCGTCAACGCTGGTTGGTCGAAAAGGCGGTGGAGCTGGGTGTAACCAGCTTCGTCCCCCTTCGAACTCGGCGGAGCATCGCCCAGCCGAGAAGTGAGACGCTTCCGAGATTCCGCCGATGGGTCGTCGAAGCATCCAAACAATGCGGACGGAATAAGCTCATGGAGATCGAGGAACCGCGAGACTGGGAGGAATTCCTCGAAACGACACCCAATTCCGCGAATCGACTTCTGGCGGATTCCGGTGGAGAGTGGCAGATATCGGGGTCTCTTTTCCATGCCTCGCCAATATACCTCGCCGTTGGACCGGAGGGAGGTTTCACGGCCGAGGAAATCGCGTCGGCTCGTGAACGAGGCTGGCGACCAATATCGCTGGGCCCGCGGATTCTCCGCGTGGAGACCGCGGTACTCGCGCTGGCGGCAATAATCTCCCGAGCGGTTGTGGAGACTCAATAGAGCTTGTAGTCCGAAGCGCGACGATCCACTCCGGACCGCCGCGAATCACAACGATTCGCGGGTGCCGACGAGATCGGATTCAGTATGGACGAAGCCCTTTCGGATTCGTGTCTCCCGGGTTCGGGAGATCATACTTCAGCGTCACTGGCGTCCCACTCACTGCGATTCCACCTAGCTTCGGTTCCCAAAGCCAGGTCCATCGACGCAGTTCGTGTACCTGCATGAGAATGCGGTCGAGGACGCGGGTACGTTTTTCCTTACTCCAACCGCCATAATTCCACGTGTATTGCCAGATTTCGTGCCGGATCGTGCCGGCGCCCGGGGTGTAACTCGTCGGCAGGTCGCGGAGAAGCATCACCAATACCCGGACCGCCTTCTCATCGCCCCCCATGTATAAGGGAACGACCTTGTTCTCATAGTGGCGCGAGTGCTGGATGTGCTCCAGTATATAGTCCCGGGTTTCCTCATTCGTGTCGGCATCCGATTCGAAAATGGGATCGAATTCCAGTACCGGGGTATAGTAAAAACCCTCGATGCGGACCTTGTCTCTGGTTAAAATCAGAAAGTCGTATTTCCCTTGCGGAAGATCATCGAATACCCACTTACCATTCCCCGTGGGTTTCGCGACGAAGTCGACGTGAGGCTCGTCGATCTTGGCCTTCGTATCGACGGGGCGCCGTTCGTTTCCATCCTCGTCCCACCGGTCCAGGGCCCCCACCAGAACAACGTTCTCAGCCCGACCCAATTCGAGCGTTACCTTAGCCGCCTCCGCCGATACGGTGGATGAAAGTACCGTTAAAGTCACGAGAAACGGCCGCAAAGGCGCTCCGCGCAGCAATCCCCGGCCGCGTCGCGCTTGGAATGGTCTGGATTCGGTCATGGAACGCGGTCCCTTGAGGCACAGGGGGCGACACAATCACCGGCCCTCGACCACCGAAAGTGGGGTAGGTTGTACCAGCACCTCCGGGGCGGTCGGGAGGTCTTCGAACATGATATCCAACGGAAGCCCGAAAAGCTCATCCTCTGGTGGGGACTGTTTAGTTCCATTGGAGGTACTCTTACCGGCGGTTCCTTTTGCGGCAGCTTCCCCCTCGGTTCCCTCGCTCGCCACGAACTTGGGCGCCGCGGCTCTTCCTCGCTCCTCCGAGCAGCCACACCCGGTAAGCGGCGGCAAAACCACCCCGCACAGGATCACAATCAAAACAGTCCTCCCCACTAGCCCCGCTGCGAGGGAGAATATGCGTCGATTGACAGGGGTTTCGATCATTGGCGACAAGGTTAGAACATCCCGGCCCAAGAAGCAATAGGTCTTTCCTAAAGAAATAATACACCGGGCGAAGGTGTCCGGCAAAGTTCCCATGTTCCGGTGCAATACTATCGCACCGGAACACGACCGGGCGGGCGCCGCGGGTTGTCGATCGGAATCGTCGAGGGCTGGCCCGGATCGCTGGATTGAATCCCAGTCGGCAGTGGGGGGATTTCTTCCGGTTTCTTCTCGGCTTGGGATTTCCCGCATCCGCAAATCGTCGTCCAGGTTAAGACCGTGGCCGCCGTCGCGGCCAACGCATTTCGGGAGAATCGGTTCATGGCTCGGTCTCGTTCGCATTCCAATTGGTAGGGTCTGCCGGGGCCGTCACCCGGTCAAATCGAGCAGATTTCCCCGCTGGCCGGTGGTGTCCTTGGCGCGAGGTGCTTCCTGGGCCTCGGAGTCGCCCCCCTCATCCGGGTGTTGTTTGCCGTGGGAAATCTCCCAAACGCGGCGGCCGTCGGCGTCCCGATCGTGCGTTTCATGGTCGTTTCCATCCGTTTCGCCGATCCCGGCGGCCCGTTCGGCCTTGAGTTCGGCGTCTTGTTGGCGCTGCTGAACGCCGGTAGACTGCTCGGTACGTTCCTTATCCGCCCCCTGGGTTTGTGCCAAAGGCGAACCGGCGGCGCCGGCCGCGATGGGATTAGTGGGGCCGATACTCATGACGGTGTCCTCCGCGGAATGAAGGTCGCTTGGGCGAAATACCGCTCATCTGGAAACGCTCCTATAAGTATTGCCTATCGCCGGCGTTCTGTCGAGAAGAGGGGAGACAAAGCCGATTGGCGTCCCTCGCCGGGGCGTCTTCCGTTGAGGATCGGATCTTGCAGATCAAATCCGAGTTCCCTGAGGGCCTGATTCACGCCGGGGAAGGCTTCCTTGGTTGTCCGCGGTTCCTGGAGCGTGCCGTCGACATGAACGAGCATCACCTGCTGGCTCGCGCCCTTGAGCAGGGGCTGAACGAGAGGAACGTACAACTCGTCTCTGCCGACGACCGGATAGAACGTCAGGCGAACATTCCGCTGAAAATCCATCTCCCCTTTTCCAAGGAGACTCACGGCGTCCCCCTTGAAATCGATGGGATCGAAGTAGACATGGTTTCCTTCGATTCGGAACCGGATGTCGCTCTGGCTGAAGGCCGTCTTGTCCGGCACGCGAATACTGAGGATTTTCAGAAGCGAAATCATCACCGGAAGCTCATAGATGTCCGCCTCCCGGAGTTGGATTTGCCCTCGGCCGCTAACGGAGTTCATCGTGCAACCGGCACCCCTCAGGTCTATATTACCCCAGATCTTTCCGCTTAACTCCTGCCGACCGGCGATCATCTCGGTCGCGCATTGATGCAAATCCGCCTCGGACAACGTCGCCCGCAGACCAAAACGCGGTTCCGCGCCCAGGCGTACCCAGGCGTCGGCGAAAACGCGTCCACCGAAGAGCATCCCGGAAAGCGACCGCGGCGTCCGGGCACTTTCGGCGCCGCTGCGCCGGTCCACCCACTTTCCCAGAAGCAACTGCGTCGCGTCCATCCAAATCGGACCGCGAACGTCCGTCACCTGAACATCGCGATACATGAACGAATCGATCGCCAGTTCTCCGCGCGACGAGAGTGTCTCCCCATCCGACGATCCCCAAACATGAACCTGACCGTTAATGTTGTTCGCCCCGACCGCGCAGGTCATCGTCCCCTGATGAATCCCGAGATTAAAATCCCAATTCGTCCGCAACGGCGCCTCGGGCCGACTTTCGCGAGCCAGGCGGAGCTTACCGCGGAGGTTCATCCCTCCTTGGAGACCCAGGGTGGAATGGACCTGCCGCAACGACCCCGGAAGGGCCGAAATAAGCTCTCGGTCGAACTGGAACTGATCGACGAACATATCTCGCAGCTCCAAATCCCATGAGCCGTCCGGAGCGAACAGGCACTGCCCGCCTCCGGTAATCCGGGTCCGTTCGTGCCTCGCCTGGAATCGGTCGAACGTGACCAGTCCGTCACGATAGACGATCGCCCCTTGAAGCTTTTCCAGACGGTACGGAAACGCCAAAGGCTCGATGGAAACCGTATCCCGATGAGGCGAAGCGACCAGCACGATTTCCGGGGAGGATTCGTCGGAAACGAATCTCAGGTGAAGGCTGTGAATGTCCATGCCGCCGCGCGGCCGGATGTACCCCCAAAGCCGTTGCATGTTCGGCGGAAGAGCCGCGCGGAGTTCCTCCTCCAATGTGAGGTTCCGAGCGGTGAAATAGAGATTCAGCTCGCTCCCTTCCGGAGTCGGCACGAGATGTCCCTCGCACGAGATCAGGCCGGTATCGTTCTGGCCGTCAAAGCCCCGGAACGTCCACCGTCCGTCGGGGTGCTTCTCGGCGTTTCCGCGAATGCCGGAAATCGGATAGGCGAACCGCTCGAATTGGATCATCCCTCGACGCAGCGCCACTACGAAATGGGTGTTCGGCTCCGTATCCGGAGAGTCTCGCCAGAACTTGAACGAGCAATCGAACGTCCCCTGCGGATGCATCGACCGAATGACTCGCTGCGGTCTCTCGGGTAGCGCGGCGAGAACCTTCTCGTCGATGATCAAGCCGTTCCCATGGATTTCAAGCCGGCCGCACGCGACGCCCCTTTCCAATCGGGTTTCACCGGTAATCCGGACCGGTTCCGTGCCGGCCATGGCGGTGATACCGATTCCGAAAGTCCCGTTATTGAACGTCACCGTTCCGCGGCCGTGGTCGACTCGGTACGGCGTTTTGTAATAGGTAAAGGAGGTATCGAGCAAGCGAATCGTCGCCTCGAGATGCTGAAAACGATTCGCGGCGATCAGTCCCTCGAAATCGCAGTGAATGGACCCGCGAGGCAAGAACTTCAGCCATTCGTTTTTCATCGCGTCGGGCAGGCAGTCGTAAAGCTCCGAATCGAGCTCCAGATGGCGGACTTCTCCACTGATCGAAAGTGAGGACCTATCATTGAATCCGGTTCCCCTGCAATTCAGACTCAACGTCGTCTGCCCGGTTCGAGCCGTCAGGTGCGTGACCGAAAAGCCGGCGTTCGAGAGAACGAACGTCGCCTCCAAATCGTTGAGGGCCCTGGGCAATCGCGGATGGTGCAATCGGCCCTCGGTAATCCGGCCGGCAGCCTGGAAAAGGCACAATCGAAGCTCCCGCGGATCGTTCCGGACTCGGAAATCGAGGGAGCAACGCCCGTGGAAGACCGCGGAGGCCACCAGAGCATCGGAGGTTCCATCGCTTGCGAGCCGGAACGGCAGACTCGATACGAACTCCGGAGAAATCCGCAGGTCTTCAACGATTCCTCCGACGTCCCAATCGTTCATTGAAGGGTCGAGCGTTCCGACGAAGTGAATCCGCCGGCAGTGATCGGCGGACGCGGAACCCGTGATTTCGACGACTTCCGAAGAGTGAGCGGGTTGAACCGTCGAACAAGTCGATTCCGGTGGGCCGACCAACGACGCAAAGCCCCGTTGGTCGGATTCCCGGTTCGAGGTACTTCCCGAATCGGGCTGTAAAGCCTTCAAGTTAAGGTTACGCAACGCCATTGCGCGAATCTGACCGTCCACGGCATGAAGCATTTCAACGACGCCGTTTTCGACCACGAATTCAGGCTGGCAGTCTCCAAATCTTGGAAGTGGCAAGAGCCGCGCCGCGCTCCATGTCCCGTCGGGAAACTGCCTCACCCGGAATGCCGGGCGCCGCACCGTGATCCTGGTCGCCTTGATGTCCCGCCGCGCCAAATTCGCCAACGTCGCGTCACAGGAAATGAAGAGTTCGTCCACCTGGACGATCGGCGGGACCCCCGGCGGCTGGTTCGGTTCCTTTATCGAAAGACCGCGGATTCGGATACCGGTATTCTGAACCAACTCGGCCGAATGGACGTGAACGTCGAGGTCCGGGTAATGCGACGCGAAGCGAGCCTCCACGTGACAACGGATCTCCTCGTCCACGCGGTTGTAGACGTATGGGACGGCGATAATGACGCCGATCAGGCCGAGGAGGAATCCCCACTTCAGGAGAAACCAGATCGTTTTGGATAGCCGGCGAAAAATACGACTGCTCCTTCCTTGGAGACGCGTCTTGAGTATCTAGCCCGCGTGGTGTCCGGATTCAGCTTTACGGGACCGAGCAATCCAGGTCGCCACCGTTCCCGCGGCAAGAACGATCAGCCCTAGCATTGCCGGTTGACGATAGCGGATCGACCCGATGAAAACCATATGCAACAGAGAGAAATATACCGCGGGGAGCCAACAAAGCATATACGAATATCCACGTTGAAAGTTCGAGACCGCCCCGTATAGCCCCAGGACCAGCACCGGTGCATAGGTGAGCGCCAGCAGCAGCCGCGTTGAAAGACTGGAGAAACTGGGTTCGTTAGGAAATATGTTCCACATCCTTAAGAACTTCACCCCGGCCAATCGAACTGCCTCCTGGGGGTTCTCGCTTACCCAGGTGAGCGATTCCGCGGTCATTCGCTTGTTCAAGCGGTATTCGAGTGATCCCTCGCCAGAGGGGTCTTTCTTCTCGTCTTCGAGAAAATCCTCCACGAATTGCATGTCGCTCGCCCCAGTTGCGTCCGGGTTCAGGCCATCATAAAGACTTGCCCCAGTTTGCAGTGTCGTGGGGACAACGTGACCGGTGACGACGAAATTGCGAATCCACCAAGGGGTCAAAATGAGTATGCTCGTCGCCAAAGAGACCGCCGCGACTTCAATCTGACGGCGTTTCGCGGAAGCGATACACAAGCCAAACCCCGCCGCGAACGGCAAGAAAAGCAACCAACTCGGTCTAATCAATACCCCCCAACCAAAAAAAATACCTGCTCCAAGTGCCCTGAGCAACCTGGCCGTCCGCGTTTCGTGATCGAGTGCGGAACTCCAGAGGGCAAGCTGAAGGACCAGTGCCAGACAAAATGGAGCCTCGCTCAGAACGAGAATACTGGTCATGATCGCTCCTGGATAGACCGCCCCGATTCCCGCGGCAAGCAGACCGGCCCTCTCCCCAAACAGGGATTTCGTCCACCACCAGAGGCCGACGACGGTGGCTGCTCCCAGAAACGCGCCGAAGACCCGTGCGGCCAACACGGGAGGTGTCTCTCCAAACAACCAGAACAAGGGAACCAACATCAGTGGATAGCCGGGCGTTCGAAAAACCGCAAAGCGGTCGGGGCCGTATTCATAAGGTTCACCGGTGGCAAGCTTTCCGGCCAAGTGCCAGTAAGTCTCGCTGTCGCCAAAGCGAAAAGGAGTTTCCAGTCCTTGCTGCCACCATGCGGACGCGCCAATCCGGATCACCAGCGCGAGCACTACTATCCCCCCTAAAAGACAGTTTTCGGCTTTCCGAGGGAGGTAGAATTGATTAGCCATTCAAAGCGCAATGAATTAACATAGGAAATTAATAAAACGATCCCGAATCTCCCTGCATGTTAGCACGCCCAAATTGCTCCGCGAAGGGAACAATATGCGGGGGGCGAATGGATTTTTCGATCCATTTCAGCAGCCCACTGCGGCGCCCGCATGTTGCTTGACGCCGGGGCGTGGAAAACTATACTTCTTCAG
>CAZFQG010000222.1:0-9477 GCA_964520785.1 uncultured Planctomycetaceae bacterium
GAAATTCGGGATCGCCCCCGGGAATTCGGGAAGTTAATTCTATACGAGTTCTAAGCGTTGAGGCAGCACGGATTACGCCGACGAAGCGGCAAAGTCATGCCGAGGCCAGCTCCGCCCGCTGGACGATTCCATAGTGGTGAAGTCCCTCGATAATACCGCCGGCGTGATGAGCACTGGCGAAATAAACGCGGATGGTCTTGGCGTTCTTTAAGGAAAGCAGCTCGTCGTCATGGTTGCCGACGACGATTCCGGCGGTTCGCCCCACGAGCATGTCGCGGTCGTTTCCAGAGTCCCCGGAGGTCGCCAGACGTTCGAGCGGGATATGCCATTTTCCGGAAAGATATCGAACCGCCTTGCCTTTCGAGGCGCGATGGGGAAGAATGTCGACGAAGGTCCCGTGCGAGAAGATCAAGGAGTAGGCGGCCCTTTCCCTGGCGAGGGCCTCGTGGATGATCGCCAGGGCTTCTTCGGGGTTGACGCTCTCGTCGAGATCATAGCTGATCTTGAATTCCCGTTGTGCGTGCGGCTCTTTTTGCAGGTGCAGGAATTCGAGTTCGTCAAGCGCCGCGTGAACGCGTTCGGGTCGCCACTTCGAGCGGAGGTGGCTTGCCCATCCTTTGTCCGGAATGTGTTCGGTCCCATAATAGATCTCCGAACCGACGCTGGCGATAACGACATCGATTTCATCCACGCCGTTTTCGCGGAGGGCCTCGTCGATCAGCTCGAGCGCACGTCCCGACGCGACGCCGAATCCGAGATGGTCGCGGTTTTCGTGGATGATCGCCCTGAGTTGCTCCAGCGCCTCCGCGTCTCCCAAAAGCGTGTTGTCGATATCCGTGATCAGGAGGCTGTCCAAGGAAGCGAGCCTTCTGCCGGGGGCGCTCTTTCCGATTACCGCGGGCGCCTCGGCGGGAGGTTTCGCGATCGAGTCGAGGGCTTTCAAGTAGCGGCGGCAGTGCGTCTCCCAGGAATAATGTTCGCGAACGAGGTTGACGCCGTTATTGGAACATTCATCCCACAGGTCTTCGTCCGTCAACAACTTGAGCAACGCTTCGGTGATCGCCGTTTCATCGTTGACGTCGACGAGGAGTCCACTGTTGCAGTTCTCGACGATATCCTGAGGACCGCCGTTCTTCGTCACGACGAATGGAAGTCCGGTCGCCGAGGCCTCGATCGCGGTCAATCCGAATAATTCGATAAAGGCGGTGTTGACGAAGATGCCCCGGCTCGCGGCGGCGCACCGGTAGAGCTCCGGTACGTCGAACTCGCTGCTATGGTCCTTCGGAATCGCCATCTTTCCGTAAAGGTCGTACCGGTCCATCGCCAGCAACATGTCGGTCAGGACCTTTTGCTCGTTGTCCGGCATCGTTTCGATGTCGTCGCGAATTCCGGCGAAAACGGCCAGGTTCGCGATCGCCTTGAGTTGATTGCTCTTTCCGTACGCGTGAATCAGCGCGCCGATGTTCTTCCGGCGGTCCGGGCGACAGAGGGCGAGAATCAGCGGTTTGTCGGGATTGAAGTGGAATCGCCCCAACTCCTTCATCATATGCACGCGAGCCTGCTTGTAGCGCTCGTCGATGTCGGCGTTGGGCATGTCGTATTCGTAGTACGGAAAAAACCGCTCCAGATCGGTTCCCGGCGGGATCACCTCGAACGGAAGACTCGGATCCTTGTAGTATTGCTCATATTGGGTGTCTCGTTCATGGCGCGTGCTCGTGATGACAAGATCGGCGACCGCCAGGCAATCCTGTTCCACGTTAATGCGGTGTTCGATCGCGAGTTCCTTGTTCGCCTTCTCCAGCGTCCAGCCTTCACTCGTCAGGTATTCGAGTTTGGGCTTTCCGAGTGAATGGCCCGTGAACACGAAAGGAACCTCGAAGGCGGCCGCCACCTCTTTGGCGATATACCCGGCGTCGGCGTAGTGCCCGTGGACGACCGCGGGGACGCGCCCCTCGCGGCGCGTGAAGGAGATCATTGCGTCGACGTAGTCGTCCAAAAACGGCCACAGACGCTCCTTGCGAACGTACCGGCCCCCGCCGCAGGGGAGACGCACGATCCGGCACTTCGGCGCGAGTTCCTCGATTCGACGCGAATAGTCGGAACTGAACCGCTTGTCCTTGATCCGGCGCGTGAACAAGTCGACCGCCTCGACGTCATCGAATTCCGCCAGTTTTTTCGCGAGTTCCAAGACGTAGCGAACCTGACCGCCGGTATCGGCGTCCCGACCCATTTCGACGTTCTCGCCCCGAACCAATCCGTGAATACTGACGAGTTGAATATACATTCCTCGATACCTTCCCGAGTTTGGGGGTTCAGAATAGCCCGTCCACGGGACGGGTGGCCACCGACGCCGGGAGGTTACTGCATCGCTTGCGCTCGCGGTCGATACACGGTGTGATACAGCGTATGGATGTAACGGTCCAAAGCCTGCCGGTTCATCACGTCGATGTAGTTCCAATAGGTGTAGACATTGGCCATACCCAATAGTTTATCGGCGTGTTGCTTCCATGTAAAGGCTTCACGGACACGAGATATACCCCCTTCAGAGTAGATCTGCCACGCCTCGCGTCCGGAAATCACCTTCTCGAGGGCATCCGCGAACCCGACATGGTCGTTTGGGTCTACGATCAATCCGGATTTCTCGGAAATAACGATTTCCGACGGCCCTCCAAAGCAGGTGACCACCACCGGGAGACCACATGCCATCGCCTCGATAACCGTTAATCCGAATGTTTCCATGAAGGCGGGTTGGGCGAAGACGCCGTGGCGGTCCGCGACCATGCGGTACACCTCCCCGGTTTCGACTTTGTCGAGTCTCGCGGCGCACCAGCGGATATGACCGTTGAGCTGATACTGCTCGATCAATTCATACGCTCTCGAAACCATCTCGATTTCCTCCTGGTCGGAGGATTCGGCCGCGTTGATCAACGAAGTCACCAGCAGGAGATTCGTTTTCTCGCGAAGCGAGGGGCTCTTTCCGAAGATTTCGACGAGGCCGGGAAGGTTCTTGATCTTATCCATCCGGGCCATCGCGAAGATGAACGGAAGGTTCGGATCGTTCAAGTCTCCCATACAGTTTTCCGAGGGCTGTTTTCCGAAAAGCCGCCGTTGAAGCGCATTGGTAACGGCCTCGACGCGGCGGCTGGAGTCCGAATAGGGAAAAAAGTGCTCCTCGCTCGCGCCCGGTGGGACGATGTTGTGTCGCGCCAACCGCGGATTGAATCCGGACTGCACGCGGTAAAGGCCCGGCATGGAAAAGAGTTCGTAGGATTCCATCATTCCCATTTCGGTCGCGGTGCCTCCGACCTCGCGGTATGAACTCGACACAATGAAATCGGCCGAATTGTATGCGATGAGGTCCGCGGTGAACTGCAGGGAGAATCGGTAGTCCTCCTCCATGTCGGCCCAATACATGTCGCTGAGCAGATATTTGGTCTTCTCGAGCGCATGCACGCATGCGCAGTGCGTGGTGCCCATCTCGTCGGCCAGGCGGTGGGCGACCAGGTTGCCGTCGGAGTAGTGACCGATGATCAAGTCGGGCGTGCCCAACAACTCGGTGATAATCACTCGGTTCGACTCCTCGGCGAACTGCTCGAGGTACGGCCATATTTGAAACCGGGATATCCAGTCGGCGATGATCTCGCCCGACTCATCGCGGAACGGAACCCGGATGATCCAGCCGTTTTCCGTTCCGTAAATCCTCTCGCGAGGGACATTGCACGTCGTCCCTTCGGCGTTGGGAATCAACCGCGTAAGGACCGCCACCTGGGGCGTCGCGTCGATCCCGGCGTCGTAGAACTGCCGCCGCATTTGGTGTTCCAAGGCCCTCGCCTGGTCCAAGACATAGGTCACTTGGCCACCGGTGTCCGGTTTTCCCAAAACGCCGTCCTGCGCGAACCACCCGTGGGGAGAGACCATGAGGACGGTTCGCGTCAACGTCAGCCGCGCTAGGAGGCTCTCGAAACGTCCCGGGTCCGATGATTCCATGACTTTCGCCAAGAGCGCAAGACTTTCCGCGATTCCACCCGCCGTACGGCCCCAACCGAGTTCGAACCCGTGCATTCGCAAGTCGTGGGCCAGGTTGGCATACGGCTCGTCCGGTTCGCAATCCTCCAGAAACCTTCGCACCGCGATGACGGCGTCGAGCAGTTCATCCGGTGTTTCCAGATACTCATTGAGCAGAATACTCAAGCCGTTTATGGTGCGGTTCCGCAGAAAACCGAACAACGCGCGCTGGAAGACTTGCGGGTTCTGATACATCTGGGCCGAAAGCCTTCGGTTGAGAAAGGAAATCCCCTCGCCCATCTCCGCCGACTCGTTCACCTTAGGGAAATCGCGGAAAAAAGGAGAGAAATCCAGAACGAGCCCCTTCTTTCCGGACTTCTCGTGCCCCTGAATGTAGGCGTCCTTCACTTCGAGAAAACTTCCCCGGTCAACCAGTTCAACCGCCTCCGTCTCCGGATGGACCCGGACGATCTGCTTCAAACCGACACCGGGGCGAAGGACCGCGTAGGCCGCCTCAGCGTCGAAGATGATCTCCCCGCAACCGCGAAACATCCGCCGAACGGCTTTCTCGGTCCGCGGTTCGACGCCGGTGGAATGGGCAAAGAACGCGTCGAGGTGCTTCTGAACTTGGTCGCTCAGGAAGAATGATTCGCCGGAAGCCTTCAGGGCCGCGCAGAATCGTTTTACCGTGGGAATATGTTCCGGAGCCAATATGTACGTGGCCGGCTTGCCTTGACCGAAATAACCGTTGCCATTTTTCGCATGTACTTGTTGAGTAGAGTGGATCATGGAGCTAACAAAGGGATTCTTCTGGGGAAAGTTCGCGCGTGACGGAAATCCGCGTTGGGTAACGCGGAGATGCAAAGTACGAGCAATCTTGGTCGACCAAGATAGGCTGTTCAATGTCCCCCAATCAAACTAAGAATAGAGGAGGACTGCTTGAACTCGCCCAAACCATACGGCGTCATCTCTAACATACTGCGCCAAGACGCATCGGACCGGGATGTTTTTTTCCACGAAAGGCGCAAGCCGACCGCGGAGCGCGGCCGCGGCATCGAACCAAACAAGCGTCAACCGCTTTTCAGGGAATTGTAGCAGTAGGGGCAACCTGGAATCAAGTTCGGCGACGCCGTTCCCGAAGAGAAATCGCTCCGATGTCGGTTCGTGCGAAAACGAACGGAGCGGCGTTGGTTTCGAGAAAGCCGGCGCACTGCCGGTGACGGACGAGCCCCTCGGTATCGTGGGCCGACTATTCACTTCAATGTCCCGCCGCCGACAGGTAGAACACGAGAAACGACAGCGCCACGAGCAGAAGTCCTTCAAAACGGGAGATTCGCCAACCGGTCCGCATGAAGACGAGCGTGGCGAAGACCAAGCCGGCCAAGGCGACAAGCGAGACTCGCGAGACCGGATCGATGGCGACGGGGCGGAGCATGCCGGCAAGTCCGAGGACTCCCAGGAGATTGAAAAGATCGCTTCCAATGATGTTGCCGGCGCTAATCCCATACTTGCCCCGGATTACGCCGACCAGGCTGGTCGCGAACTCGGGAGCGGAAGTTCCGGCGGCGACGATGGTCACGCCGATGAGCCATTCACTGACGCCGAATGTCCTGGCGACGGTCGTCGACGAACCGATCAACAGATGAGAACCCCCAAGGATGAAAGCCAGTCCGAACACCAATAGGAAACAGTTCCACCAGAGAGAATCGCCGTCGGCGACCAGCGTTTCCACTTCTTCCTCGGTTCCGGGGATGGCATGTCGTTTGACGAAAAGATAACCGAGGTATACCAGAAGTAGGCCGAACAGGACCAGGCCGTCCAGGCGTCCCAGCTCCAAGTCGATTCCGACGAGACCCAGCAACAGAATCGTGGTCAATGCCAGAATGGTACCATCGCGCCACAGGAGCGTCCGGTCGATCGGTATGGCGCGGACCATCGCGCATCCGCCAAGGATGAATCCCAGGTTGAAGATGTTCGAACCGACGATGTTCCCAACCGAAATATCTCCTTGACCCCGAAACGCCGCGATCAACGTGACCGCGAATTCCGGAGCGGAGGTTCCGGCGGCGACGACCGTCAGCCCGATTACCAGTTCCGAGACGCCAAACCTCTTGGCCAACCGGGCGGCCGCCTCGACCACCCAGTGCGCCCCCAGGGCAACGATGACCATTGTCGCCGCGATCGCGGTGATGTTCGCCCCCAGCGGCCACGTATCGAAGTCCATCCAGTCCAGATTCATTGAAGCTCCTCGGTTTCGCGAATTATCGCACCAGTGCGATTTTGAGGAGCATTCTATCCCGGAGCGGCCGCTGTCGCAAGGATCCTCGGTTGTCCAACCCCCCTCGCTTGCGCGGGGGAAATCTACTTCAGTCCGAACATCGGCCGGAATAGAACGTGCTGGACGCGCACATCGCCTTCGATTTCCTTGTGGTACGCCGACTGCACCAACGAGTCGGCCTTCTCCATGCATTTCTTCGCGTCCGCCACTCGCCCCAGCCGTTCGTAGGCGCTGGCAAGTCCTTCCCAAGCCGAAGCGTGCGTCTCATCCTCGGTAATGCAGTGCCGAAATTGCTTGATGGCCTCCTCGGCGAACCCCAACGCCAGGAGTTCGTGACCCAAGGCGAAGTGCTCTTCCATTTGGGCGTTTTCAGGAGCCGGGCGAACGCGAATCGCGGATTCCGACCGAACGGTCACCAATGAACAGGGCATGGCCTGGGCAATGCTTCGCGTCACCCCTCCCATAAACATGTGAGCGAGACCGCGGCGTCCCATGGAACCCATTACGAGCAAATCGCATTTCGTCTCTTGCACCACCTTGACGATCTCGTCGTAAGGTCGTCCCTCGCGGATCATCTTTTCAAACCGGACGTTGTACAGGTCGTATCGCTCGAGAAGGCGGTCCAACAACACGGCCTCCGGCGATACCCCCAATTCCCGCGATCTGGCCGTCGCCTCCAGCAAACCGGCCGTTCCACTCGGGCAGGGCGCAACCGTGAGGATGACCAGTGAGGCCCCGAGCCCTCGGGTTAAGTGAATCGTGTTCTTCAGGGCCCGCTCCGACGCCTCGGAGAAATCGACCGGGCAAACGATCCGCTCCACCGGCGGCGTCGATCTCGGTTTTACGATCCAAACCGATTTCGACGCCGTGCGTCGGACTTCCGCCGCGGTCGTTCCGAGTCCCTCGGGTTCTCCGACCTCGGCATCCCGCCCCCCAATCATGATAACGTTCGCGTCCGTTTCGACGGCATGCTTGTTGATCTGCTCGAAAGGAATTCCGAAAGCGACACAAGTTTGTACCGAGGAAACGCCCGCTTCGCGGAGACGCGAAGCGGTGTGCTGAAGCTCCTCTTCCACGTCCATCGTGAGCATCTCGACGGCCCGTGAGTATCTTTCCGATTTTCCCGGAACGACGTGAAGGAGGATGATCTCCGAGTCGAAACGACGCGCGACCCAGGTCGCCATCCCGAGAGCATCCTCCGCGCTGCGGCTGAAATCGGTGGGGACGATTATTCTGTCGATGAGTTTCATTTTGCGCTCTCTTTCGGCATCGAATCGGGCGGTTCACCGGGCTGTCAACAATCTGACACTCCGGGGTACCCAATACTAAGGGCAAAACACTTTCAGGTCAACCGCGAATGGGCGTATGTTATCCAACCTTAATAGGGGGGTTTCGGTCCATTTTGACAACGAGGAAGATCAAGTCTTCTTCGCCTGCGTCGTGGTCCTGCAACCGGGAGCAAAACGCGTCGAATTCCTGTACGATCCGCCGTGGAGCCAGGGGGACCGATCCTTCGCGGAGGCGTTGTTCCGCTTGGTCACAAATGGCGCGTAACTCGGAGATTAGCGCCGCGTGTTGCGACTGCAGGGCGCGCGCCCGACGACTGACACGAGTACTCGCCCCGCTGGGATTGGCGAAATATCCGTAAGTCTCCTCCAGATCGAATTGTGCGGCCAACCGATCACAAAGAGGTCGCAGCACCTCGACGAACCGAGCCCATAGTTTCCGGATGGGCCCTGGCCCGGTTAATGCGTTTCGCGCTTGTCGCAAAAGGTGTCGCACCTCCAGGTTCTCGTCCTTGATCTCGCAAAAAAAAGTCGGATTCACCGTGATGAGTTGCTCGGCCGAGAAATTCACGAAAGCGTTTCCTTATCACTCTGATCCACGTCCACCGAGACCAGGCTGCGTTAGACGATCAAGAGAATTGTAAAAGTAAATATAACAATTAGTTGTAACCACTCGCCGCCTGCAAAGGCTTGCGAGGACTGCTATAGCAACCGTGATGCCAAAACTCGTTCGCAGTCCGCACGCCTACCCGAAGTATTTTCTGCGAAAGGAGATACGCGATTCGTAATATCTAGGACGACCCCGACCAAACAGTCAGAATAAGTCAGATATTGGACAGGCTGTCCAATATCTGACAAACAGTCTTAGCTTCGGTCCTGAGGAAGGCGGCCACCAGTTGAACGCCACTCGCGATTCGATAGACCGGGCTGAATATGCCGCCAGAAGAAGGGCTATTCCCATTGGACTCAATTCCCCCATTGGTGGGAAATTCAGGATTGCTTCCTTGACGGACCGGGCCAAATATTAGATAACCGGCATTTATGGTAAATGGGGAAGTAAAAAACGATTCCACGGTTGCCGAGAACAATCAGGCCCAAACATGATCCATCCCATTAGTCGTCGGGAATTCCTCTCTTCCACCAGCCGACTTGCCACCGGGGCCGCCGTCGCCGGGGCCGCCGTCGCGGTCATTAGTAGCCGGTATGCCTTTGCGCAGAGCAACGAAACGGCCCGGATCGACCTGTCATCATCTTTCCCGCGGTACACGGACCACGATCCCAAGGTTCCCGTCTACTGCGTGACACCGGAACTGGACGGATGCTTCCACCGGTTCTTCAACACCTCGCCGATCAGCCCTTCCGGCCGGTACCTGGCGGTGACATGGCTGCGCTGTGAGGATCGGCTCTCGGCCCCCGGGGAAGTCGCCGAGGTGGTGCTGGTGGACCTGCAAACGGGAGAAACGAGGGTCCTCGCCGAGACGCGGGGTTCTGACAGTCAACTGGGGGCACAAGCCCAGTGGGGCGCGACGGACAACCAGTTGTTCTTCAACGACCTCGAGATGCGGTACTGGACCGGGTTCGGCGTCCATCTGGATCCGCTCACCGGAACGCGCCGCGATCTTCAGGGACCCGTTTTCGAGGTCTCCCAGGACGGGCGCTACGCGGCTGGAATCTGTCTTCTGCGGAGTGGAATTACCCAGCGCGGGTACGGCGTGGTCGTGCCGGCGGAGGTGCTCCCTTGGAATACCGGCGCGGCGAGCGACGACGGCGTGTACCTGACCGACACCGCGACGGGGGAGTGCAAGTTGATCGCCTCGTACCAGGACATCGTCGAGGCAGGCGGCGACAAGGTGGCGCCGGTCGACCCCGAACGGCAGGGCGGCTATCACGGGCATCAGATTTCTTGGA
>CAZFQG010000223.1:0-9346 GCA_964520785.1 uncultured Planctomycetaceae bacterium
GTGTCCGGAGACCAGAATACACTTGCCGGCGACCGGCGTCACGCGGACGGTGGTCGGCTCGGGATGGCCGTACTTGCCGGTGTTCGCGCGATCGAGCAGTTCCATCACGCGAAGGTTCAATTCGCCGACCGCCAGGGCGCCGCCCAGGAGTTCCCCCACGTCGGTCGGGTTCTTCGCCAAAAAGGCGAGGTGCGTGCGGAAATCGGCGTCCACTTGGGCGTCGGTCACGCCCAGCAGCCGTGCGTGGTCGGCATAGGCGGCGGCCCCCTTGAGACCGTAAAGGATGAGTTCCCGCAAACCGGCAATCGTCTCGCCGTATTCCTTCTGCCGCGCGGCGATGGAAGTGGCCTCGGCGATTTGAAGGAGCCGCTGATCGTCCCCCTCGATGGTGAGCATCTCGTATTCCACGTCGGAGTCTTCCGCGAGCCGATCGCGGATTTCCACCCCCTTGCGGACGACGTTCGCGATCCGCGGCGCGTCGAAGTTCACGTTCGTGACGGTGGTGAAGAGGCCCTCGGCGAGGAAAGCGTCTATCTCGCTGGAGACCGGGCCGTCTCCCGCCAGGGCGGCGATATCCTTGCAGACCTGGACCAGCAGATCCTGCATCGCCGCCGTCTCCGGATCCTTGCCGCAGACCCCCTGCTTGGTGCAGCCGGTCTGATTGCACGTTTGTTCGCACTGATAACAGAACATATCCAACGTTTTCATGGTTCATTTCCTTTCGAATGGGGATCGTGTCGCGGGGCTCGATTTCGTACCGAGCCCCGGAGGGTAATAGGGAACGGGACTAACGCAATTGCAGTACGGCCGGCGCGGAGTTGCGCCCGCCGGAGCGTGTTTCGACCGCGGCCGGGATTTCGGTCTGGCCGAGGAACTCGCCCTCGACGCCGACGATGATCTCCTTGACCGGGACGGTGCTGTTCGCCTGATGTCGCGCCTCCAGGACGAGCCGCGTCAGACCTTGGCAACAAGGGACCGACATCCGGGCAATCGTAACGGAGGCCGGGGCCGCGTCGCGGAATAATGCAACGAGTTTCTCCAGATACCCGGTTTGATCGTCGAGCTTGGGGCAGGCGATGATCAGAGCCTTTCCAGGGAGCAAATCCGTGTGGAATCGGCCGGTGGAAAACGCACTGCACGACGCGGCAATGAGGACGTCGCGTCCCTGGAACTGCGGGGCGCTGGGACGGATCAGGTGGAGTTGAATCGGCCAGGCGGTCAAAGCGCTGGGGACCGCGGAGGCCGGGCTTGGGGTGGACTCGCCGGGCGAGCTGGAAAACACCAGATTCCGCTTGCCGGGGCAGCCTCCCGCGTGGGACGCGGAATGGGCGGTCGGCCGCCGTTCCGGCCGGTCCGCCGGCACGTCCTCGAAACGGATCGCGCCGAAGGGGCATTCGCCGATACACCTTCCCAATCCGTCGCAATGGTGCTCGTCGACGAGCCGGGCCTTGCCGTCGATGAGGGCAAGGGCCCCCATGTGGCAGGTATTGACGCAGGTACCGCAACCGGTGCATTTCTCGGGATCGATGTGGATTCGCTGTTTCACGGCCAACTCCGCTTGTTTCGAGACTTGTCGGATTGCCGTCACCAATGGGCAATCTCGTTGCATCACGGTAGAATTGTAGCCAGCGTTCGAGAAGCGGACCTTGACTTTCGTCAATTCTGACAACAAGAACTGAAAAAAACACCCTGCCCCCCGGCGATGACCTCTCACAATGCCAGAATTTTGGCGTCCACTCCACTTTTCTCGGGGGTATCTGCCGAGGACCTGGATGCGTTGGGCGGATATTGCTTGAAAAAGACCTACGAGGATGGCGAAATCCTGTTCCAACGTGGGGAGAAGGCGAATGGATTCTATGTGGTCGTCGACGGAGAACTGGAGGTTTTTCGGACGCAGGACCACCTACGAGAACAAACCCTGCACTCCGTCCGCGAAGGGGAGGTATGTGGCGAGGTGCCGCTCTTTTCCGGGGGAACCTATCCAGCCGGAGCGAGGGCTCGCGGCCGATTGAAGACGTTGTACGTTCCCGGCGATGCCTTTCTGGACCTTGCTTACCGCCATCCGGCGATGCTTCTGGAGATGCTGGCGGTCCTCAGCAGACGGTTGCGGCGGTTCACGGACGTGATCGCGGCCCTTTCTCTCAAAGACGTCCAGGCTCGGCTCGCCGACCTTCTCCTCGATTTGGCCGAGCGCCAGAAATCGAACGACGTCGAACTCCCCTCAAACCGCCGTCAGTTGTCCGCCCGGCTGGGGACGATTCCGGAAACACTCAGTCGGGCGTTCGGAAAGCTGGCGGACGCCGAGATTCTCTCCGCCCGCGGCCGAAGAGTCCAAATCCTATCCCTCGAACGGCTTAGGGCGGTGTCGGAAGGGTAAACATCCTTTCCTTCCGACCGTCCGCGAAGACGTCCCGTAGCGCATCTCGACCAAACCAGCGAAAGAAACGGTTTTTTCCGCCGGCCGGTGGCAACGTTTTTTTTTCGCAGGCGCTACCACCTTAGGCGCGAATTCAGGTTTAGAACATCCATATCTTCTTGCGGTCGCTCTGAAGTACTTGAACATTCTAATCGACCCGCCATCTTCGTTACCCGACACTAACGAAAAGAAAACACGCGGTCTTTCACTGCTCCAACCGCGATTCCACCGGCTCCACCGTCTTGCGATGCTCCTCGGCGATCTCGATCATCTCCGCGACGACCTCCGGATGAGCGGCCGCGATATCGTGTCTTTCGGAGGGATCGACGTCCAGGTTGAAGAGGAGCGGGTCTTCGTGCCGGGTGGTCTTCTCGTTTCGGACGTAGGCGGGCCGGGTTTGCAGATGGGCTTTGTACGCCCCGTGGCGGACGGCGAAAAGTTCGGTTCCGCGGTAGTAGAACATGGTCGTCCTAAGGCTCTCTTCGCCGCGGAGAAGCGTGCCGGAGAGATCGACACCGTCGAAAACGCGGTCGTCCGGCAGTGCCACGCCGGCCAGAACCGCGCAGGTCGGCAAGATATCCAGCGTCGACCCGATTCCGCGGATCACGGCCGGCTCGATCGTTCCGGGCCACCAAAAGACGGTCGGCTCGCGCATGCCCCCTTCCCAGGTAGTTCCCTTGCCATCTCGCAACAAGCCCGCCGAACCCCCCTGCTCGTCGTAGACGAGCCATGGACCGTTGTCGGACGTGAAGACCACGAGCGTGTTTTCGGCGATGCCCAACTCTCGCAGCGTTTCGGCCACGCGGCCGACGCTCCAGTCGATCTCCTCGATCACGTCGCCGTAGAGCCCGCGGAGGCTCTTGTTCTCGAAATCCCGCGAGCGGAAGAGAGGCACGTGCGGCATGGAGTGGGCCAGGTAGAGGAAGAACCGGCCGTCCTTGTGTTCGCGGATGAAGCGGACCGCCTCCTCGGTATAGCGTTTCGTCAGCGTTTCCTGCCGAGCGGGCCGCTCGACGATTTCTTCATTGCGCATGAGCGGGACGTTGAAGTACTCCGACTTGGGATTGGTGACCGTTTCGCGGGGCGTGCCGACCGTGGCGACGCGGTCCATATCGTTTGAGTAGGGAATGCCGAAGTATGAGTCGAAGCCGTGGTTCGTTGGCAAATAAGGGGGGAGGTGCCCCAGGTGCCATTTGCCGACGCACGCGGTGGCGTATCCGGCCTGCTTGAGGACTTCGGCGAGCGTTAGCTCCTGCTCAGGCAACCCCCCTTTGGAGTCAGGAAAGAGGACGCGGCGCCGGTTGCTACACATTCCGTTGCGGACCGGAAGCCGCCCCGTCATCAGCCCGGCCCGGCTGGGCGTGCAAACGGACGCGGCGGCATAAAAGCTCGTCCACCGCTGGCCCTCCGCCGCCAACCGGTCCAAATTGGGGGTGGCAATCGTGGGATGGCCGAAACAGGCTAAGTCACCATAGCCAAGGTCATCGGCGAAGACCACCACGACATTCGGCCGCGGCGGCTCGGCACACTGGCAGACAAAACACTGGCAGACAAAGAAGCCGGCAACGGACAAGTACAGGGCCAAGCAGGAAAGAGGTAGTCGTAATGGGGACATGGATAACCTTTCATAGAGGGGTCTTCGGGCAAGGATTTCCATATCCCAACATAAAGTCGCGATTTCCCCGATGCAACCGCTTGCCTCGGGAGGAATTCTCCTTTCCCATGTGCTCCAAGATATCTTATCTCCAAGATGTATTGACTGTCGTGTCGTCGTTGTGACGGAGTTCCCGGCGGCCCGCATATTAGAGGCGGAGGGCTCAGCGAATGAAGAATGATGGAAGAGCAATTCTTGGAATACTCCGGTTATTCCCGGTTCCGGAAGGTTCGAATCTGAAGCGGCCTTTCGAATCTGACGGGCCAGGATTCCAGAATACCACGATATGGTAATTCTGAACCACAATGACAGGTGGTCCGCGGGATTTCAGAATGCCCGTCTTTTGGGGTACTTGATTTAGTAACGTTTCAGGGCGGAATGTAATTCTTACATGCGGTGCCGGCGAGGACCGCTGCGACTTGCGGCGGCTCGCGAATTGGGGCTCTTGGCGGTGCCTCGGATGCAACGCTTTGAAGGAAAAGGAAATACGGCCAATGGAGGCCATTCTGGGTACGCGCTGAAGATGCCGCCTCGACGAGTCGGCGGGCAACGGCATGGCGATTGCTTTATTCCGTTGGTAGCGAAGAAAGAGGAGCAAACTTCACGGAACCGCGAAATCCGGACAATGGAATGTCGTCAACCATCCCTTCGCCTTGGTAGAATGAGAGTTAGGAAAGTTTGCTCAAAATCGCTTCTTCGTCAATCCGGAACCCAGCGTCAACGGCCCTGCCGTCGTGGGCATCGGATTTTCGACCGGGGGAACCCCCCCGCGTTGGCAACTCTCATTTGCCGGAAGTGGCGAACTTTTCCCATGAGAATTGCGTAAGATCAATGAACGGAATAATGGAACGGGCTGAAGCCATTAGTGAACCGACCCCGATTTCCGAGCGAACCGATGAAGAACTGCTTTGCGACTTCCGCGATCAAGGCAATCGCGATGCGTTTGAGCAATTGGTATCGCGCTACGAACGGGAGTTGTACAATTATCTGAGGAACTATCTGGGAGATGCCCAACTCGCGGAGGACGTCTTCCAAAACACGTTCCTTCAGATTCACTTGAAGTCGGACCAGTTCCAGACGGGCCGTAAGTTTCGGCCGTGGCTGTACACCATCGCCACGAGCCGCGCGATTGACCTCCAACGTCGGAACCGGCGTCACCAGGCCGCGAGTCTGAACGCCGGATTCGGCGATGACGGCGAGGAGGGTTCCGGGTCGCTCGTCGACCTGCTCGACGCCCAGTCGCCGACCGCGGACGATTTTTTCGACATCGAAGAACGCCGCGAAATGGTCGTCGCCGCGATCGACGCGCTGCCCGAGACTCACAAGCAAGTGGTTCTGCTCATTTACTACCAGGGACTCAAGTTCCGCGAAGCGGCCGACGTTCTCGACATTCCGGTCGGAACGGTCAAGAGCCGTTTTCACGGAGCGCTATTGAAACTGAATAAATTGTTGGCGGAAAAGTACGATGCGTGACTCCGGACGGGAATCATTAATCGGTTATTTACTCGGCGCCTTGGAAGATTCCGAGCGAAGCGATCTCGAGGCGCAACTCGCCGGCGATGCCGAGTTGCGGCGCGATCTCGCCAAGGTCGGCAGGGCCTTGAAGCCGCTTGAAGCGGCTCGCATGAATCACGAGCCTCCGGCCGGCCTGGTCGCGAGGACCATCGATTTCATCGACAGCCACCTCGTCCGTCCGGCCAAGGAGGAGTCATCCGGGCGAGGCCGGATGTCCACTCGGCCCGAACCGCTCGAGCGGCGGGGCCGTTTTCGTTGGCAGGACATCCTCGCCGCGTGTGCGCTGACGCTTTCCGGCGTGCTGCTTCTGATTCCGGCCATCGAGAGCAGCCGGTCTCATGCGCGTCTGCTGACGTGCCAGGACAATCTCCGCCATCTCGGCGTGGGGCTTGGCGAATACAGCCAACTCAACGCCGGGTTCTTCCCCCCCATCCCCTCCTCCGGAAACATGGCGGTGGCCGGCGCCTACGCGCCGCAACTGCTCAATGCGGGCGTAATCGACGGGCCGCGAAGGATCGTCTGTCCCTCGTCTTCGCTGGCCGAAGAAGGGCGGCTCACGGCGATTCCGACCCTGGCTCAGATCAAGCAGACCAAGGACGGCAAGAAACTCCTTATCCTGCACCGGCTCATGGGCGGCAGTTACGGGTATCATCTCGGCCATGTCGATGGGGGCGAACTGCAACCGACGAAGAACAAGAACCGGACTCACTTCGCGATGATGTCCGACGCGCCCGACTCGGATTCGCCCCGCCGCGCCACGCTGAATCACGGCGGCAAGGGCCAGAACGTCCTCTATGAAGACGGCCATGTGCAGTTTATCCGTACGTCCCAACTGCATCGTCTGGAAGAAGACTTCTTCGCCAATGACGAGGGCAAGGTGGAAGCCGGCAAGCACGAGAACGACGCCGTCGTCGCTCCGAGCCATGCCACGCCCTTTCTTCGCCTGAGATTGTACTTCCGCGGGCTCTCGCAAGCCGGGCCGCCACGGCCGGGGGACGAATCCGGGGAGGAATAGTCCGCCGCGTATCGCCCCGGTCGCCCTCTTCAGGCCTCGCGATCCATTTTCGGGCCTTTTCGCGGCGTTTCCTCGTCGCAAAACGTCTCCAGTGCCCGGTATTGTCGGATGAAGCCCTGTTCCGTCGCGCCGTCGGGACTCTTGAAGAAGCTCGCCAGAAAGTCCATTCGCCCCACCTGACCGCGGCGGCGGGCCAGTTCCGCGAACCGCGCCAGGTCGAGGACGAGGGGGGCGGCGAGGAGGGAGTCGCAGCCTTGCCAGGTGAATTGGAGTTGCATGGGCGTTCCGAGGAATCCGCGGAAGTGGATGTGGTCCCACGCCGTCTTCCAGTCGCCCATACTTTCGATGTACTCAATCGACACGAGTGTTTGTGGGGCGTATTCGAGGATTTCGCCGAGCAACCGGTCCTTGCTGGCCACTTTGGTCGCCTTGTTCTTCGGGTCGTCGAGGACCTTGCCGTCGAGGTTTCCGAAGATATTGTGGCCCACCCAACTCATGACGTGGAGATTGCGGTCGTGGAACATGGGCGCGAGGACGCTTTTCATGAGCGTCTCGCCCGTCTTTCCGTCGCGTCCCATGTGCCGCGTCTTTCGCAGGTTGGCCAACTCGTCGATCCCGGCCGGAACGCACCCGAGAGAGGGCGTGAAATTGACGAACGAAAGCCCCAAGTCTAGCGCGGCAATCGCGTAGAGCGAACTCGCCGGCAACGGGCAATCGGCCGACTCCAGGACCGTCATCGTCTCCTTCCAAGTCTTCGGCAGTCCTTCGACGTCCACCGGCGGCTCGGTCGAGGCGACGTTGACGACGACCACGTGGTCCAATTCGTTGTCGTCGTGGAACGCGCACAAATCCTCTTGAACGCGGCGGAGGTCTTCGGCGGCGGTCCCTCGTGGAATGCCGGGCGACGCCAACGATTCGATCGTCGATCCCACGCCGTAAAGCATCCCCGGCCGGATGCGGCCGTCAATCGCTTCGTATTCCTCGCGCAACTCTCGGACCAGGTCCGCGTCGAACGCGCGGCTTCGCGTGGCCAGGCTCATCGCCTCGTCGAAGAGCGAGACGTCGCGAATCTCGTGCCCTCCGACCAGGAACTCGTCCCATGCGGGAAAGGGCAGGTCCTTCCATTTCGGAAGAGCGCTGACCAGGCCGGTCTCATCAATCCGCCCTCGTCGCAGCGCCGCCAATCCGGTGATCGCCGTCGTCGCGACTCCGCCGCGGGCCCCAATCAGCCACAATCCAATCTTCGAAGCGTTCATTCGTCTCTTTTCATCTTTCTTCCCCCAGGATGGTCGTTACTGTGGTGGTAATGATATCCGCATCCCCCCCAGGTTGTGTTTTCTATCGGCCGGCGTTCCACGCCTCGTTCCCGTACTTCTCGGCCACGATTCGCTCGGCCCGTTTCGTTTCTTCTTCGGATAGGGGTCGTTCCCGCCAGGCGAAGCCCAATCTTTTCGAAAGGACGTTCAGCCACGCCTCGATCAGGGCGCCGGTCGGAATCACCTTCCCGGCGGCTTCTTCGATGGAATCCAGCTCCGGCGCCGCCTCCGATCGCCGCAACAAGACGCTGCCGTGCTGCAAGACGGCCTCCTCGCGGCGACGCTGGGCGCTTCCGGCGACCTTGACGTTTCCAACGAGAACGTCGCTTTCATAATGCCGCTGAAAACAAAGGAACGGCGACGCTTCGCCGGCGTCTTCGCACAACGTCGCGTGGACGTCGAACCGGCCGAGCGTTTCAATGAGCGTTTCATGGACGGCCCGGTAGAGATTAAGACGCCCGAACGTCTTGACTTCCGTCGGCGGTAGCGCAAGGCTGTAGGTTACTTCATTATCATGAAGAATGGCCCCGCCGCCGCTGGCGCGCCGCACGATCGGGCAATCGCGCGCCCGAGGATGCTGCTTTAGGGAATCAATCGACTGGAAATAGCCCATCGATAAGGTCGCCGGCGTCCAGAAATAGAATCGCAGGCAGGGCATATTCCCGCCGGACGCCGACTCCAACAAGACGTCGTCTACCGCCATGTTCCAGGCCCCCGAGCGGGGAGGATCCAGAATCAGGCGGCAAGGAATCGAAACGAGCGGTTCCACAACGTTATTCTTCTTGCTTCTCTTCCAACCAGGCGCCGACGGCTCCGTTTCGCAGATAGGCGTCGATATCCTTCGCGGCAATCCGGCCGGCCCCCATGGCCTCGATCACCGTGGCGGAACCGGTCACGATATCGCCCCCGGCCCAGACCCGCTCTCGGCTCGTCCTGCCGGCGTCGTCGGCGACGACATATCCCCACTTGTTCAGGCTCATCCCTTTCGTCTTCTTTGTCAGAAGGGGATTCGCCCCCGCGCCGACGGCCACGATGACCAGATCGGTCTCGATCGTGAACTCGGAATCGGGAATCGGAACGGGGCGACGGCGACCGGAAGCGTCCGGTTCGCCGAGTTCCATTTGAATGCACCGCATTGCCGTGACCATACCCCGTTCGTCGCCGATATAGCCGACCGGGTTGGTCAGCAGCTTGAATTCGATTCCCTCCTCTTCCGCATGGTGAATCTCCTCCGCCCTGGCCGGCAGCTCGGCCCGCGAGCGACGGTAGACGATCCGTACCGTCTCCGCCCCCAGCCGCAAGGCCGTCCGCGCCGCGTCCATGGCGACGTTACCGCCCCCGATGACGCAGACGTTCGTCCCGCGGACGATGGGCGTATCCGTTTTGGGAAACAAATACGCCTTCATCAGATTGCTTCGCGTGAGATATTC
>CAZFQG010000224.1:0-9327 GCA_964520785.1 uncultured Planctomycetaceae bacterium
ATCCGCGCCGTGTCGACGGTGCTGAGATAGCGTTCCCCCGGCGTCAGTTGGCGGGTGCGGATGTCGGCCTCGATCTGTTCCGCGAGGGCCACGATTCTTCCAACCTTCTTTCGTAGAGCAGCCATAAGAGACAGATTACCTGGAACGGGTCATAATTGCAACGAATATTCTGGTCTTGCGGAGAATTTTTTGCCGGTTTTTCTGGCCAGCAGCAGACTGTTTTCCCCAACAAAGGGGGTTTCATGCTCTGAATACCGAAAAGACCGGGCAATATGCAGAGGCTGGTCCGGCTGGAGTAAGTGAACTGATTCTGCCGATTCAAGGAAAAGGAGTCGAAGTGCGCGCCGCGATTGTCCCCTCGGGGGCTGTCGCGGCCCACACCTGGACATGCAACCCCCTGGAAGACTGGTTACTTTCATTGAGATCGACCATCCAATGCTGATCTTCGAACGCTACCTCTTGAAGGAACTCATGAAGGTCTTCTTCATGGCGCTGGCCGTGTTGACCCTCATGACGACTTTGGGGATGGGCCTGAAGGAGGGGCTTAACCGGGGCCTGCCGCCGGAGGTCATCGCCGAAACGCTTCCCTACATGATGCCCGAGATGCTGGGAATCACCATTCCGATCGCCTTTCTGCTCGCGGTGACGACGGTCTTCAACCGCATGGCCGGGGGGAACGAGATCACCGCCTTGAAGGCCGCCGGCATCAGTCCGATCAAGATACTCACCCCGGTCCTCCTGATCGGTTTCGTCTTAAGTGTGGTAACGGCTTCGTTTTACGAACTCGCCGCCCAGTGGTGCCGTCCCCAGGTCCAAGACGTCATCACCCGGTCGATCGACCGAATCGCCTACGGGACATTGAAGAAAAACCGTTCTTTCAAGTCGTCGCAGTTCTCCATCGCCGTCGTGGGAGTGGAAGACCGCACGCTCCTGCGGCCCACGATCACGATCACCCCGAAGGGAGATAGCCCTCTAATGACCTTTACCGCGGCGAGGGCCCGACTCGTCGCCGATACCCAGGAGGGGGGGCTGGGCATCCAATGTGAGCAGGGCGAAATCGAGGTGGAGGGGGACGGTGAGCGACAGGTAAGTTTTTCCTTCACTAATGAAATCGAACACTTTATCCCATTCGAGCAGCAACATGAGCGTTGCCATCGCGATTGGCTTTCCAGCGCGGCCATTCCGATCCATGTCGAAAGGCTGACATCCGACATGGAACGACTCTCGGCGGACATCGAGTCGTTCGCGGAGGATGATCCCGAACGGGCAAAGCTGGCCGACCGCCTCAAATGGACGAAATGGAAGATCGACCGGCTGAGGACCGAACTGCAACGGCGTTGGGCGAACGGGTTCAGTTGTCTGTGTTTCGCCTTTATTGGGGCTCCCGTCGCCATGCGGTGGCGCTTCGATAGCTTTCTCGCGGGTTTTTTTGTTTGTTTTCTTCCAATCCTCGTAGTCTACTATCCACTCCTGATGTTCCAGGAAGACTTGACGACGTCCGGCACCCTGCCGCCGGTGGCTTTCTGGATGGCCAACCTGGCTCTCGTGATTCCAGGATTCCTTCTCCTCCGCGGCGTCATCCGCTATTGAACGGCCACAATCCCCGAATCGACCGAATCCTAATAGACGGCGGCGACGAAAAGGGCCGATAAAAAGGTCAACCGGCGAAATCCGTCCAATCGGCCATCGCGTCGAATAAGCGGCCGCAACGCCGGGACCGGTACGCTTCCAAAGCATTCCGTGGAGCTGGATATCCGCGTTTCATCGTGGATGCGATAGAGGCGAAATGAGTGAAACGACTGTGCCGTGAGCGGCACGTTGGGACCGCAGCCAGGGGGGATGTGCGATTGCAATCGGAATATCTGCGCCCAAGAAGGCGGATGCACGTCGGGATGTTGGGACTCCTCACTAGGACCTCGCGACCGACCGTCTGGATTCCGCTCCTTACGACCGTCGGTACGGCGGTCCTTTTTCACCTGACGGAACTGGATCTGGCCGTTTCGAGTCTCTTCTTCGACAAGACGACCTCGTCCTGGTTGGGTCTGGAGACGGAACCCTGGCATTCGATCTATTGTTTCGGGTACCTTCCCGGCCTGGCCCTGGGCATCGGCGGATTGTTCATCGCCCTGATCGGACAACTCTGGAGTCCCATGTGCCGATATCGGAAAGCAGGGCTCTTTCTGGCGTTGTCCTTGATCATCGGCCCGGGAATTCTGGTCAACGCGATTTTGAAGCCGAACTGGGCCCGCCCCAGGCCGATTCAGGTTCGCACGTTCGGCGGAGACAGCGACTTTCTGGCGGTGGGGCTGATCGGAACGCGGTCGGACAGCAAGTCGTTTCCCAGTGGGCACGCCGCAATGGGGTTCTTTTTGATCACGCCCGGATTCGTGTTGCTGCGTCGTAACCGCCGGACCGCACACGCGTTCTTCGCCCTCGGTGCCGGTGCCGGAGCGATCATGGGGCTGACACGGATCGTGCAGGGGGGCCATTTCCCCAGCGATGTTCTCGCTGCGGGGCTTATCGTCTACTTCACCGGGTTGGGACTGTATTTCGCGATGGGTTTCAATCGACCGATGGATGACGGCGAACAGCGCGCGGAATCGAAGAAGCTCCGGAGCAATTCGGGCTTCCAGCGAGCGGCATAGCCTGGAACCGTACAGTTATCCCAAGGCCGGCGCGTCGGACTTCGCTTGAAGAGGTGTTGGCGCGTTCGGCTGTCACTCCGAATTCGTCACGATCACGGCCGGCTTGTCGAAAAGTTCGTCGTGCTGGGTCTGAGTGAGCCGTACGACCATCAGCTTTTGTTCCTTCCTACCTCCGTCCCCTTTCGTGAAGAAGAAGTGCCCCAGGCTGCCCGGGCGACTGGGAACGGACGAGAGGAGAAGCATGTGTCCTGGGGCAAGGATGGTTTCGAGGTTTGGGTTGTCGAAAACACGGCTTTCACGTTCCATTACGGGGCGTAGCATTCCATTCCGACCGATCCATTGTTGTCTGGCCTCGCCGTGGCGTATCTCCGGCGTCAACTGAATGCTGACGCGACCATCCTCGAGGGGAACGGCCCTGAGGGTGAAGAGCGCCTGTGCTTGCTTGTAGGTTTCCCCGCAAACGGCGTTTCCCTCTCGCAGTAGGAGAGGAAGCTCCTCGTAGATGCCGGAGGCGATGATCTCCCCCGGGGTGCCCAGTCGGAGCTGCAAGTGCCGCCGCACCACGGTCGGTTCCGCGAGCAGATCGACTTCAACCCCCCGTTGTGCCTGATCGCATGGGGCCGGCTTGTTGTTGAGTTCGAGTAGCTCGGCCAATTCCCGAGAAACGTGGCCCGAGACGACCCCTGCTCGAAGACCGTTCTCCCCGAACCACCGACGGCTTTCCGTGGAGAGACCCTGTTCGTCCACTCGCTTCCACAGTGATTCGTTGGCCCGCTCGTCACCGAACGGAAAGCGAACGAAATAGATGTCGAAGACAACGCTGTCCGAGTTCATCGCCGCGCGGTTCAGTAGGTTCTCGGACAACGGCGCATCCGGCGTATTGGCGCATCCCAACACGGGTCCGAGCGCCAGCAGCACCGCCACAACCACCAGTCCAAACCCCTCCTTTGTGGGGCATGCCGGGGTTTGCCGCCTAGCTGTTGACGGATGGGAGTTCGGCCATGCTTCGGCGATTGAAAACCGCCGAACGTATCCGTGCTTACGAGATTCGTGAGTACGGCTGGCAGTGGGCGTTCGTCCTTCCCTTCTCAAGGGGATTTCCTGGATGTTTGGAGACTTGTAGAAAACTGCGAATACGAAGTGCCATATTTATGGTTTTGGCCATTCCGGATCAAGAGAGAGTGGGCAAGATGGGAAAAGAATCGGGAAAAACGATGAGCAGTGGCATTCTGTCCCGGTTTCGTGATTGCCTCACCCCGCGGAAAATGGATATGAGGTTCAATTCAGTATAGTGATTGCATCATTTGACGTAGTGCGCGGCGAGCTTCCACATTCCCTTCCTCTCGCGCACAGGGTTCATCTGCTCCGAGGACGACCTCCACTTTCGATCAGCGATTCTGTTCCTCCAACCACTTTCGAATGTTCCGCGCCTCTTCGGCCGCCCAGGCGTCGCGTTTCCGTTGATAGAGGTCGTAGAGGGCCGCGTCCTCCGGCTTCATCCCCTCGGTGTACGTGCCGGCGTAGGGGACGACCAGGTCGATCCAGCAGGCGATCCTCCGTAGCTCGGCGTCCGAGAGTTGCACCCCCTCGTGGCCTTCGGTGAGCAGGCGCATGAGCGGACTATTGGCCGCGCCGGCAAGATAGGGGGGGAGCATCGGCGGTGCAGTCTGAGGATTGAGCCGGTCGGACACGCGCGGATCGGCCAGGGCCAGGTAGGCGTCGCTCCAGAACTTCTTCGTCGTTTCGTCGAATTCGGCCGTGCTTTCAAGACTCAGTGAAGTCTCTTCCTTCGCTTTGGCATCGCGATTGTGGCAGCGGACGCAGTGTTCGTCGAGGATCGGCTGAACCTGCCTGCCGAAGCTGAAACCCGATTCGGGGTCCATTCCCTCAGGCTCCAGCGGCCTGGGCCCGCCGCGCATCGCCTCCGTCGCCGTCAAGCGGCTCGGAGGGCTGGCATTCTTATGTTCGTGACAGCCGACGCAGGCAAACGTCTCGCCCGGCTGAAGCGTGGACCAGCTCCGCATCGTCTGCACGACGTGGCCGTTCGCGTCGAGGGCCTGGAAATAGACCGGCGTCCGCGCCGGTACGGTGAACGCGGCCGAACCGTCCTCGTGTATCGGCGTCGTACCGAGCACCCGCTTCACGTCCCATGCCCCCTCGATCGAAATCGGCGTGCTGATGAGCGCCCCGCCCGCGGGGCCCTGGTTCCTTCCATGCCCAATGCCGGCGGCACGGAACTCCAGCGCCACGACCCGGAGCTGCTTGATGGTTCCCCGAGGGATACCGGCCAATCCGGGGCCCCGGTAGATGTCGTGCAGGGAATACGTCCCGGTATCGCGGCGGTAATCGACGACGCTGGCGCGAACCGGCGGACGCGTGCGCGGGGCGAGCGGAATCGCCTGGTTGCACGAGATAGCCGGGTCGGCGACGAGGAGCTCGCGGCGACCGTCGACATCCATCCAATAGACGCCGAACGGGTCCTTCGCTCCTTGACTGGCGGCATCGCCGCCGTCCGGCGAATAGCTGACGAGAAACTCGGTCTCACTCAGGGGAAAGGGGTATTGGAACTGCTCCCCCTGATACCCATAACGGTCGATTTGAACGGCCGCCGTAGCGCGAACGGGCGCAATCAACCGGACCCCTTCGTTCTCCTGGCGGCCTTCGGCCGGATCGATGATCGCCAGCTTGCCCCGCTGGTAGGTGTGATGACCGGACAGGATGCAAATCACCTTTTGAGTGCCTGGAATTCCCCGCGCGTGCAGGATCGTCGTGGGGAACCACGAATTATTGCCGTAGAACTCCTGCTGGGCGGTTCCGTCGGGGTTCATCTGAAAAAGGGGCTGGGGGAAAATCTGCCCGCGGTCGTTGTAGTCCCACCGCGTATAGACCACCCGGCCGTCCGGCAGGACCTGCGGATAGTTCGTGTGGACCTGGTCGAACGTGAGCCGGCGGAGGAACCGGCCGTCGCCGTCGCAAGTATACAGGTTGCTGACGTCGGACCACCAGCAATCGACGATTTGCTGGCACCGCGTGGAATTGAAGACGATATGGCCGTTGGGAAGATAGGCCCCTTCATAGTCCGCCACCTCCTCTCCTGATGTCAGCCGGCGGACCTTTTCGGTAGCGACGTCCATCTCGTACAGATGGTAATCGTCCCGGATCATATCCGTCCGCCTGGCGAAAAGTATCTTCATTCCGTCATACGACACGTCCGGATCGCGGATCAGTCCGTCCGGTTCCTCCAACAGGACGCGGACCGAGCCGAAGATGCCGTCCATTTCCAGAAGGCACAACGCCCCGCCGTGCGGAAAAGGATTGCTGTCGTTGTACGGCGAATCGGAGACGTCTTCGGTGTAGGCGTAATGTTGCCCCCCCAAATCATGGTGTTTCGTGAAGACGATTCTACGCAGCCGGTCCAAATGCGGCCCGAGCCGCTTCTGCCGACGATGCCGGCAAGCGGCAAAGTACAGTTCGCGCCATTCCTCATCGCCCGCCGGAATGCCGGTTCGGACAATTGCGTCGCGGCGCCGGCGGAGTTCGGCCGCGTCCGACGCCTCGCCATTCAAGACCGACTCCGCGAGTGACCGGAAGTCACTCCCCCCCGTCTTCCGAGAGTCCCAAGCGATCCAGTCGGCGGCGGCCGCCTCGCAGGGCGAATGCGGCTCTTTCGGCGCCTGTACCGGTAGCTTCGGTGCCTCGGTTTGCGCCGTCTGAGCGTGTACGGCTTCAGAAACCGGCAAGGCAACGAAGAGCCACAGACATACCGATAAACAGGGGCGCGACATTGGACGGCTCCATTTCGATGCGGAATTCACTGCGACGCTGAAGGCCATTTTTCTTTCTATCGTGACTTTCTATTGTGACTTCCGGTCGACGCGATTCACACCCCCTCCGCCTTTTCCCACTGTTTTTCGATCCGCTTGGCTGAGATCGGAAACGCCGTGCCGAGCTTCTGGGCGAAGAGGGACACGCGGTATTCTTCGAGCATCCACCGCAAATGGTCGAGGGCCGGATCACGGCGCCGCAGCCCGGCCAGCCGCGCGGCGTGTTCGTCGTAGAGGGTCTCTTGGCGGTGGATATCCTCGGTGGCTTCTTCATCCTTCGGGCCGCTCCCGGCACGCAGCCGCTCCACGCGGTAGTGGATCGCCTGGAAATATCGGGGGTAGTGTTGTAGCCACGTCCAAGGAGTGTCGATGAGGAAACCGGGGGCGGTCAGTCGGCGGAGCTGACGTTTGATGTCGGCGGCGGCGTACTGCCAGCGATGGGAGTTCTTCACCTCGCCCAGGGCCAGCCTCGCCTCGTGATGGGCGCGGAAGAGCTTTGGCAACAGGACGGCGGCGTCGTGGACGGCCGCACCGAGGTTGCTTCCGGCCTTCGCGGCACACGAATCGAACTCCTGCTCCGTCCGCGGAAGGGGCCAATCTTCCCCCAGTGAACGCGATGCCAGCAGCATCGTCAACTCGGCGGTAAGGTCGAAGTCGTGCAGTGGCGACGCCAAGAGACGCAAGTCGTTCAGCTCAGGAAACCACTGGACCTGGCCTCGCAGTTCTCGTTTCATGGCCAGGGCGACCAGCCGGACGACGCCGTGCCGGGTTTGGACCTCGGCGTAATCCGCCGACTCCGCCAGCGTGAGCGAAACGGCCTCGCCGGTATCGACAAGAGTGGGGTAGCCGACGAAGGCGATGTTGCCCCGGCGGATCTCGACCGATTCCCTCAAACGTCCGAAGTCCCACGCGGTGATTCCCCGGCGGTTCCACTTCGGATCGTCGACCTTGGTGATTTCTTCCGCGACCGTCTGCCCCAACTCCTTGCGGAGGGCATCCACGTCCTTGCCGACGGCCAGCGGTTTCCCTTCACCGTCGACGACGGCGATGCTCATCGTCAGTTCCGGTGGCAGGCGGCCGGTGTCGAAATCGGAGGTCGAAATACGCGCCTTCGCCATGGCGCCGAGCGTCTCGGCAAGCATCGGCAGAAAGGGGCCTTCGCGGAACCGCATCTGGCTGGCCGCCCTCTGGGCCGTCTCCCGGGCCGGGATGAGCGTCCTGCGGAGGTGCTTAGGGAGCGACTTGATGAGCGCGGCGATCTTCGACTCCAGCAGACCCGGTACCAGCCAGTCGGTCTGGCCGGAGTCGATCGCGCCGACCCGGTCGGCCGGCACTTCGAGCGTCAGTCCGTCATGCGGCTCGCCGGGCGCGTACTCGTACTTCAAAGCGAACGAGGCACTCGGCGTCTCCCACGTATCGGGAAAGGCCGTTTCGTCCGCGCCGGTGTCCCGCAAGAGGTCTTCCTTCGAGAGAAAGAGAATCCGAGGATTCTCGCGTTCAACCTGCTTTCGCCACTTGGTGAGCGTCGCCACGTCAACCACCTCCGCCGGCAACCGCTGGTGGAATACCCGCTCCAGATCCCACTCCGGCTTCAAGAGGTCGCTCCGGCGGGCCTTTTTCTGCAGGCGGGCCATTTCCTCGCGGAGTTCGCGGTTGTGCCGCACGAAGGGGGCTTCCTCGCGAATCCCGTCCCCCACCAGACCGTCTCGAACGAGCAACTCCCGCGCCATGACCGGATCGACCGGACCGAGCCGCATGGGCCGGTCGACAACGATCGGCAGACCGAAGAGCGTTACTTTTTCCTTCGCCATCGCCGAGCCATGTTTGCGGCTCCAATAAGGGTCGCTATAAGTCCGTTTGACGAGGTGTTCCGCGAGCGGTTCGAGCCATTCCGGATCGATCCGGGCGCATGTGCGGAGGTAGCGTTTCTCCGTCTCAACGATCTCCGCGGCGGCAAGCCACGTCGGTTTCTTCGAAAACGCCACCGACCCCGGCCAGACATGAGCCTTCGTGTTGCCGGCGACCGTATAGACATATTTCTCGGACTTGAAGGCGACGCTCGAAAGGACCCCGGTGAGGATCGCGCGGTGGATCGCGTCGTAATCGCCGCGACGACCTCCCGGCCGCATTCCGGCATCGCGGACGAGCAAATCGAGCTGCCGGTGGATGTCGCACCATTCGCGGATTCGCAGGAAGGAAAGGAAGTTCTGCACGCAGGCCTTCTGAAGCCGGCTCCGCGAGAGTTTCGCCTTCAGGTCGTGGTAGAAGTCCCAAATGTTGAGGTAAGTCAAAAAGTCGGACTCCTCATGCACGAACCGCTTCTGGGCCTCGTCGGCCGCGTCCCTCTTCTCCGGAGGACGCAGACGCGGGTCGCGGACTTCCAGCGCCGCGGCGATTATCAGGACGTCCCCCAGGCATCGCTCCTCGTCCGCCGCCACGATCATCCGGCCGATCCGAGGGTCGACCGGGAGGCGGCTGAGCGTTCGCCCCAATTCGGTCAACCGGCCCTCGTCGTCGAGGGCGCCCAGTTCGACGAGCGTCTTGTAACCGTCCCGGACGGTTCCGTGCTTGGGCGGATCGAGAAACGGAAACCGCTCGATGTCGCCCAGTTTGAGGGCCTCCGCCTGGAGGATGACCGACGCGAGATTGCTCCGCTGGATTTCCGGCTGGGTGTAGCGGTCGCGGCGGAGATAGTCGTCCTCGCCGTAAAGCCGCACGCAAACGCCGGGTCCGATCCGGCCGCACCGCCCGGCGCGCTGGTCGGCCGAGGCACGCGAAACCGCCTCGATCGGCAGCCGCTGCGTCCTCGTCCGCGACGAATACCGGCTGATCCGCGCGGTTCCGGTGTCGATGACGTA
>CAZFQG010000225.1:0-9321 GCA_964520785.1 uncultured Planctomycetaceae bacterium
GCGAATTCATCATGATATTCCGTTTTCCCGACAAGTAAAGGAGTGATGCAGTGAATAGGGGAGAGACCGGCGATTCGCGACAAAGGTTCAGCGGACCGCCCGCGATCATCATGAGTTATTTCGCAACCCACTCCTACCGCGCATTCTCATCCGCTCTTTTCGGCCACCTTTGCGAGGCATACTCTTCCACCTCCTCGCCCGGCTTGCGGAGAATTAGGGCGGAAGTGCCCGGGAAGCGGTCGATGAGGGCAATCCCTTCTTGGGGGCCCATCACGCTCACGGCGGAAGCGAGCGCGTCAGCCATCGTTGCGGAGGGGGCAATGACGGTGACCATGCCGTGATCCATTAAGGGGGTCCCAGTCCGAGGATCCAGAATATGGGAATAGCGTTTTCCGTCAATCTCTACGAATTGCAGTTGGTCGCCTGATGTCGCAATCGCCGTATTCGCCAGTGTCAGGAGCAGTCGGGGGGGAGAATCGGGTTCGAATCCGGCGACGCCGACCGTCCAGCCGGCCTTGTCGGGCGGCGGTCCGCCCATCGCCATATCCCCCCCCATGTCCACCAAAGCCCGGGTGATTCGGTATTCCCGGAGGACGCGGAGGGCGTCGTCGACCGCATATCCTTTGGCGATTCCACCGAGGTCGATCCGCATCCCCGTTTTCGCGAGAGAAACCGTGCGGTTGTCGGCGTTTAGAGTCAGAAGGTGGAAGCCCACGACACTCTTGGCTTCCTCCAAGGCGTCCGGTAGCGGCATGGCTTCTCGGCGTCTGGCACGACGCCACAGTTTAATAAGTGGGCCGACACTGACGTCGAACGCCCCTTCCGATGCATTAAAAACCCCCCTTGAGGCTAGCAATACCTCGAACAATTCGTTCGTGACGCGAACAGACCGCCCCGGAACCGCGTTATCACAGAGGCGGCGGAGTTCGCTCGTGCCGTCGTAGTCGCTGAAGAGGGTGTTCAGATAGTGGATTCGGCGAAAAACGGTATTTGCGGCGGTATTTGCGGTTTCGTCCGAATTGGTGTACAATAGTAGTTTGATCGGAGTGGCCATTTCGGTCCCGGTGAACTCATACCGTTTTAGTTCACCACCCCAAGTCGGCGGAGAAAGAATCAATCCCACCCAAAGACCGAGGCCGAGGCACGTTCGTGTCCGATCCATTGCGTTACGAGTGCGCGAAGAGTGTAACTTCATTGAGTTGGAACCAGCATCACGTTGGCTTTAGTATAGCTTTAGTATTAAGAAAGGTGTAGTCTATGACTAGCGTACTTCGAGGACGGTGCGTCTGGCAAGGGTTTGTCATCGGTCTTCTCGTCGTTGTTTTGCCGTTTTCACCTCCCGCTCGGGCGGACCAAACGGAGGCGGTCGAAGTTGATCCGGATATCACTCCGACGGTCAAGCTGCTTGGAGAGCCGGTCGAAGTTCCGGATGCCGATGCCGAAACGGAGGCCGAAATGAAACCGTACTCGGAGAAGATCGTCGGCCCCGATATTACGTTCGACATGGTTCCGATTCCCGGTGGCGAGTTCGTGATGGGGAGCCCCGAAGATGAGGAGGATCGGGATGACGAGATGGAAAGCCCCCAGCGTAAAGTGCGGATTTCGCCGTTCTGGATGGGCAAGTGCGAGGTGACCTGGGAGGAATTCGAACAGTGGAGCATGGGGCTGGACCTCAACCGCCGCAAGGTCTTGAAGATTGAACCGACGGAGCGGGACACCGTCGTCGATGCTCTGACGCGTCCCACCATGCCCTACACCGATATGTCGTTCGAAATGGGCAAGGACGGCCGTCCGGCCATCTGCATGACGCAACTGGCCGCGAAGATGTACTGCAAGTGGTTGAGCATGAAGACGGGCCGCTATTACCGCCTACCGACGGAAGCGGAATGGGAATACGCATGCCGCGCGGGGACGACCGGCCCCTACAGTTGTGATCCGGACGAACTCGACGACCACGCCTGGCATTTCGACAATAGCGACGAGAGATATCAGCCGGTCGGCCAGAAGAAGCCGAATCCGTGGGGACTGCACGACATGCATGGAAACGTTTGCGAGTGGGTTCTCGATCCATATACCCCCTACAAGAAGGCGACCGAACTGCTAATCGACCCGCTCGTCGAACCGAAGAAAATCGTCGTTCCGGATGACATTTTTGGGCGTTGCATCCGCGGCGGTTCGTGGGACTGTGATCCGGACGCGCTTCGCAGCGCCGCGCGCCGCGGCAGCGAAAAGTACTGGAATATGCAGGACCCGCAAATCCCGCAGAGTATCTGGTACCATACGGACGCCGATTTCGTCGGGTTCCGCGTGGTCCGCCCGCTGAACGTGCCGACGCCGGAAGAAAGCATGAAGTACGAGCCGGAAGAGGACGTCATCCGCGAATACAAGAAGGCGCACGCCGGCAAGCGGTAGACGGCGGCCCGGCGAATCCCCCGAAGCATGGAGAATCCCATGTCGAATCCCAACGTTCACGTCGCCGGGAGCGACGTCTTGAAGATCGGTCTGATCGGATGCGGCGGGCGCGGCAACGGAGCGGCGACCCAGGCACTCAATACCAAGAATAACGTGGTCCTGTGGGCGATGGGCGACGTTTTCGAGGACCGCGTCGAGGAAGCGTATCGTCACCTAATAAAGGGGCAGGACGCACGGTACGACCGCTCGGCTCATGAGGGATTCGCCAATCGCGTCGACTGTCCGAAGGAACGCCGTTTCGTGGGGTTCGACGCTTACGAGAAGGTTCTCGCCAGCGGAATCGACCTGGTCATTCTGGCGACGCCGCCGGGATTCCGGCCCCAGCAGTATAAGGCCGCCGTGGAGGCGGGTAAGCACGTCTTCATGGAGAAGCCCTGCTGCGTGGACGCGCCGGGCTTCCGTCTTCTCATGGAAGCGAACAAGGTAGCCGACGAGAAAGACCTCAAAGTGGGCGTTGGGCTCCAGCGACATCACCAGGCTTCGTACATCGAAGCGATGGAACGGATCGAGGCGGGGGCCCTCGGTGATATCCGGTATCTGCGAACGTACTGGAACGGCTCGCCCATCTGGATTATCCCGCGGAAGCCGGGCTGGACCGACATGGAGTACCAGGTCCGCAACTGGAATAACTTCACCTGGGTTTCCGGCGACCACATTTGCGAACAGCACGTCCACAATCTGGACGTGTCCAATTGGATCATGGATGCTCACCCGGTCGAGGCGAACGGCATGGGCGGCCGCCAGGTCCGCACCGGCAAGGACAACGGTTACGGTTACGACCATCACGCCGTCGAATTCACCTACGCCGACGGGACGAAGATGTTCAGCCAGTGCCGCCAGATCGCCAACTGCTGGAATCAGGTTTCCGAGACCGCGATCGGCACGAAGGCGACGGCCGAACTCTCGCACGGCGGCGCGTCCATCGTCGGCGCCGAATCCTGGCGGTTCCGCGGCCAGGGGACGAACCCCTACGATCAGGAGCACGTCGACCTGCAAGAGGCGGTTCTCCAAGGCACGAAGATGAACGAAGGCTGGTTCGGCGCGACCAGTTCGATGACCGGCGTCCTCGGCCGGATGGCCACCTATGGCGGCAAGGTCGTCAAGTGGGACGAGGCCGTCGCCGATGGAAAACGGCTTGTTCCGGAGAAGCTGGCACTCGACGCGCCGGTCCCCTTTCCCCCGGACGAAAACGACCTTTACGAATACGCTCAGGCGATGCCCGGCATTTATGATCCGTTCCAATGAATTGAGTCAATCCGCGGGGTGCGGTCCTTTCGCACCACTTGGCCCGAATCCGGTGCGTTTTTCGCACCCTATACCCTCTCGAGGAGATACGCACAATGAGTCATTCGTCGAAACCATCCCGTCGCGAGTTCTTGAAGAAATCGTCGGTGGCGACCGCTGGTCTGTCGCTTGCCGGAGGCTTGAGTCTTTCCCGCGCTGCGCATGCTCAGGGGACGGATCTGATGAAGATCGCCCTGATCGGCTGCGGCGGACGCGGCACGGGCGCCGTGTTCGATTCGCTGGGAAGTAGCCCCAACGTGAAACTCGTCGCCGTCGCGGACGCGTTTGAAAACAACGCGAAAGACGCGGCGGATCGGTTCCGCGCGGCCCCCTTCAAGGACCGTGTCGACGTTCCGGACGAACGGGTGTTCCATGGTTTTGACGCGTACGAAAAGGCGATCGAGGCGGCGGACGACATGGTCCTCATCGCGACTCCCCCCGGTTTCCGTCCCATGCAATACAAGGCGGCGATCGAGGCGGGTAGGCACGTCTTCATGGAAAAGCCATTGTGCGTCGACGCCCCCGGCTACCGGTCGCTCCTGGAAACCAACAAGCTGGCCGACGAAAAGAACCTGAAGGTGGGCGTCGGACTTCAGCGCCACCACCAGGCCGCCTACGTCGAGACGATCAAGCGACTCCAGGACGGCGCCATCGGCAGGATTGATTTCCTGAGAGTCTACTGGAACGGGGCCGGCGTATGGAACCGGCGCCGGACGGAGAACCAGACCGAAATGGAATATCAGATGCGCAACTGGTACTATTTCGTCTGGCTCTGCGGGGACCACATCTGCGAGCAACACATTCATAACATGGACGTCGGCAACTGGCTGATGGGGGGGCATCCGGTCGAGGCCAACGGCATGGGTGGGCGCCAGGTCCGAAAATTCGGACCCGACGGCGACTACGGACACATCTATGACCACCACGCCGTCGAGTTCACCTTCGCCAACGGCACGAAGATGTTCAGCCAGTGCCGGCACATTCCGAACACCTGGAGCAGCGTATCGGAGCACGCCCACGGGACGAAGGGCTACTCGAACTGCGCCGGGGTGATCGACGATGAGAAGGGAGAGAAGGTCTGGCGGTTCCGCGGCGAGAATCCGAATCCGTATGCCCAGGAACACGTCGATTTGATGGATGCCATTGTCAACGACAAACCGTTCAATGAGGGGCATTTCGGCGCCGACGGCTCCATGACCGCCGTCCTCGGCCGCATGGCCACCTACAGCGGCCAGGTCGTCAAGTGGGACGACGCCGTCGCGAACGGGCCCGATGAAATGCCCCAGACGTTCGCCTTCGACGCCGATCCTCCGGTTCTGCCGGACGAAAACGGCAGCTACGAACACCACGTAGCGATGCCCGGCGTCTACAAGGCGTACTAGCGCCACGGATTGCGTCTTCGACGAAATATCCCCCGTCCGGGGTTCCGCCGGGCGGGGGGGCCTTGTGTATCGCGGCCCCGGCCGCCACTTCGCGGTCCTTCGCGGAAGGTTGATCTCCCTATCAGCGGAGGAGTCCGCTTAGATAGCGGCCCAGCTTTTCACTCGCGAGAATCGCCTTCTCCCTGAGGTTCCACAGGTCCTTGACCCGCGACGGCTTGCGGAAGACGGCGCCGACCGCGGCACCCAGGCGGCGGGTCGTGGATTTTTGGCTTAGAAGATGTTTCAGTTCGTTGGGTAGTTCGTCGTCCATCCTGTCGCTGACGATCCGGACGGCGGAGAAAGGAACCTCTCGGCGTCGGCACGTCTCGGCGACGGCGAGCGTCTCCATGTCGACCCCCAGAGCGCCGGTCTTCTCGCCGAGTGCCCGCTTTTCGCCGGGAGCGTGTACGATCCGGTCGACCGTCAGGAGGGCTCCGGCGTGGACCCCCTTGGCCGATTCCAGGGCCGCGCGGTCGACCCGGAGATCCAGGCGAAGTTTGTTCCCCTGGATATCCAACACGGCATCGGCGAGGATGAGATCGTTCAGGCCGAGGTCCTCTTGAAGTCCCCCCGCGAATCCGGTCGAGATGACCCATGCCGGCTTGTGGGCGTCGAGAATCGCCTCCGTGGCCGTTTGGGCGGCCTCCCGGCCGGTTCCGGTAATGGCGATGGCGATCCGCTTCTCGTGGAGCATGCCGAACGCGACCGAGAAGCCCTCCCCTTCGATCCAGCGTCTGGGGCGGACGATGTCCTCGAACCCCCCCGCTTCGACCGGCAGGGCAAAGAGGACCGCCACGTCGGCCCGGTGCCCTTCCGGCAGTTCCTTGTTCTCTTCGGTTTCATCGCGGAGCTTCTCCTTCACGGCGCCGACGGCCGCCTCGCGGAGCTTCTCGCGAGCCGTGTTCCGAAGCCAGTGGGATGCGAGGTGACGGAGGACCATGGGCACCGATAATCGCGCGAGAATGGTTGGGGATAATTGGTCGCGGACGACCGCGTGTGCGTCAATTCTCGACGAGAAGCCCGAATTGCATTACTCGGTCGAGGCACTCGTCGACGATATGCTCGAAGAACTCCGGCCGGTCCGAGCCGCCGGATGCGGCATCGTCTTGCTTGAGTGAAAACTGGCCGAGCTTCACGCCCAGATCGAGGCTCTTGGCAAGCTGTTTGCGGTCGTGGTATCCGTCCAGGCGGCGGAGGATGTGCGTCATGACCGGGTCGAGTATATGCGTATTGTGCAATGGACTGACCACCGCGCTGGAACGCGCGATCTGCCACTGCGCGATATCGCTGATCCTCGGGCGTTCGGCGATTCGCGTCGTTAATCTCGGCGGCGTCAGGCAGATGTTCAAAACGCCGCGCGAGAACGGAATCACCAGAGAATCGGCCAGGGCGCGGAGCCCTCGTTTCGGATCGTCCCGTTTCGGGGCGGGTTTGACTTTGCTCAGGGAAACGGCCTTTTCCCAAAGCTCCTCGCAGGAGACATAGCGGGGCCGTTCCCGGTAGAGATGGACCATCGCCGCCTTGACGAGCGGGTCCGAAACCTCGAGCGTCACCGTAAATCCCAGAACCGGGAACGTCATCTTCAGCGAGTTTCCGTCGGCCGGGTCGACGTTCTTCAACTCATCCGGATCGCGAGCCCCCAGCGAGAAGTGAAACCGCATCAGGTCCTCGCTCCCCAGACTGCGGTCCAACGCCACCTCCTGTCGGCAAAGCATCGTCGAGCGGAACCGGCGGTAGCTGAAAAAGTCGATGTATTGCTCCTGTTTCAGCAGGGGCATCGCCCGGATCATCTGGCCGATATCGTCGGGGATGGGATAGTTGTCCAGGAGCATCAGTGCGAACGTCGGCTCGCCGAGGTATTGCAGGGCGTGTTCCTTGGCCATCCCGGCGATTTGCATGAAATAGAACGGCCGGTTGCAGGTCTCCAGGTACTCGTGGGCCACATATCCTTTGTCCTGAGCGAGCGTGATTGCACTCTCCTGCTTGAAGATCGCCGTCAGCGGCGATTCCTTGGGGCCGTATTCGGCCATGAACCGCGCGAAGGCGACCGCGTGTTCCAGCCGCTCTTGGGGCGAGCTGAAATGGGAGGCGTGAAACGCCATCGCGTTGCGGACGATCTCCACCGAATGCCAAGCCGGATACGTGTTATACGAGACGATCGCCACTCCCTGCGGCGCGAGATTCGTCTGGAATATCCCGAATATCTTCTCCTGGACTTCATCCGGCACCCACGACAGGATCCCGTGGCAGATGATATAGTCGAATTCACCCCAAGAGGCGTCGACCTCCATGATGTCCGCGTGCCGGAACTCGACGTTCTTCGCCCCCAGGTCTTTCGCCAGCCGTTTCGCCTCGCCGATCTGCCGGCTGGAAAGGTCGATCCCCAGGAATTCCGATTTGGGAAAGTCCAGCGCCTGCGGAACCAGGTTCATCCCGGACGCGCAGCCCAACTCCAGCACCCGGCACCGGGAGATCGGCTTGGGACTCATTCCGAAGAGCGCCCCGGTCGTCTCCAGCACGCGAATATGAGTCGTGGGATGCGCCTGGGAAGGATACGGCGTCGTATCGTACGCGGTCAGTTTCTTGGGGTCGGCCATCATGAACCTCGAAAGGAATCGAGCTTGTTAATCCTGGTAAGGTGCGCAGATAGATTCGGCTTATCCAGTTATATCGACGATTCGTCCATGGCGACTTGTGAGAAAGGCCCGACAAACCGGCAATCTCCGGAAAAATTGCTCTATTCATCGCAAAACACGGTGGTTCTCTAATCATTTTTTTCGGCCTGACCGAACAAGAGACCGGGGTGCGCGCTATGCGCGGGCCGCGTTGGTCACGTGGTTTCGCGCGGCACGTTCCCCGTCGAACCATAGCCGAAACGCCCTTGACGAGAATTGCGTGATATGGGCAAGAAGAAAAAGTCCGCGATAAACGATGAATTCGCCGAAGCACAATCTCTGCTGAAGCAAGAACGCTGGGAAGACGCGGCGAAGCTTCTGGAGGATATGGCCGAGGAGGATCCGCGACGGCTGAAGTGTTGGGGGTTTCTGGGCGTCGCGCGGTTCAACCAGGGACACTATGAAGAGGCGCTTGCCGCTTTCGAGGAGATCATCCGCCGCGCGGACATTCCCCCGGCCGGGGCCTGTTATCAGGCGTCGGTCGCCGCCGAGTCGATTCAGCGGCATCAACTGGCGATCCGTTACGCACGGATGTCGACCGAGTTGTCGCCGGAAACGCCGGAATTCCTCCTCCATTTGGGTTCCCTCCTCAACAGTCGCCATTGTTACGAGGAGGCGGAAGAGATTCTCCGCCGAGGGATCGAATTGAACGAGAAGAACCCCCATCTTCTCGTGGCCCTGGGAGAATCGATCCGGGATCAGGGGCGTGTCGGCGAATCAGAGTCGTATTTCCAAAAGGCCCTGGAGTTGGCCCCGAAGAACCCGGGGATCCGCGCCAGCGTATCGCTGACGCACGAGAAACTCAACCAAGTGGACGAGGCGAGGAAGGCGGCGGAGGACGCGCTCGAAATCAATCCGGAGGAACCGTCGGCACATCTGGCGCTGGCGAAATGCGAATTCCGCGAGAAAAACTACGAGAAAGCCGTCAATCGGCTGAAACCGCTCTTGGAAAAGGTCTGCCCCGGCTCAAAGGCGGGCATTCTCAACGAACTGGGAATGTGCTACGACAAGCTGGGTCAAACGGACGACGCCTTCGCCTGCTTCGCCGAATCGAAACGCATCCTCCGCGAACGGCAGGAGGACTTGGAGGAACTGAAGGAAGAAGGCTTCCGGACGATCACCGTGTCGCACGAGGTATTCACCCCCACCTTTTTACGGACGCAAACTCCCGCTCCGCCCCTCGTAGGCGAGTCTTCCCCCATATTCGTTATCGGGTTTCCCCGCAGCGGAACGACCCTTCTGGATCAGATCCTGGACAGCCACTCCCGGTTACAGACGATGGAGGAGCGGCCTACCGGCAGGGCGGCCGTCCTGTCCTTGCAGGCGTACGGCGAGGTCAACGCGAAGACCCTCGCGCAGATGACGCCGCGGCAATTCGCGCACGCCCGGTCGGCCTATTTCGCCGAGGTGGAAAAATACCTCACTCGCGAGCCGGGTTCGGTAGTCGTCGACCGGCAGCCGTTCAACAC
>CAZFQG010000226.1:0-9120 GCA_964520785.1 uncultured Planctomycetaceae bacterium
TTTAATGCCAACACCAAAAAACGGTTGACAAACGGCCCCTACAGAGGTAAACGCTTTGCGTCCGAAGGCAGTTTTGGAGCTGTTCATAAGATCACCTTCCGTGTACGGGAACAATGACGATATTTTACCCGCTCGCGGCAACCCAAGGCCGCGCCCGGGCTTCCTTGCCGCCACACTACGAGCCGGCGGCCGCGATAGCCTTCAATGAGGCGTGGGGGCGGGGTAGAGGCTTCCGCTTCTCCACTACGCCGCCATTCCCCAAGCCGCACTGTTGCGTTCCTTGGGCTGACAGGCTGCTAACGTCTTCGGTACAGACCGAGAGTGACGATACCTCCCCAAAGGAGCAGGATTGCCAGGGAGGGTTCCGGCACGGCCGCGCTCGCGGTGCGGCCCCAGTTCGCTCGCACGATATCCAAGTCGCCCGAATTGACGACGCCGTCCGCGTTGGCGTCGCCGGAGGTCCCGGGGGTTACGGTTTCGCCCCAACTGCCGCGGACGATGTCCAAGTCGCTACTGTTGACGAAACCGTCGTCGTTCAAATCACCCTCCAAGGATCCAGACAAAACTTCTATGACCACATTGTCCACGCAGTATTTCGAATTATCGGCATCCGGCCCGAACATGATGGATTGTACCGTGTTGACTCCTCCCGCCCAAGTTAAGTCATCCACCGTGTTTCCTTCCACGTTCAAAGAAAAGGTACCCGCGGACATGTTGGCCGTGATCGTCATGTCCAGCCACGCATCCTGTGTATAGGGGAATAGCTTCTGATCGTCGGTCGGCGGCCAAACGACGCCGTCGTAATAGTAAACGTAACCATCCGGCCAAAAGTAGACATCGAATGCGCGATTCTCCCACCACGGTATTTCCCATCCGGCATCGTCCCAACCGCTCACGGCGACCGCGTTTTGATTGCCAGTGGGAACGTAGACGGAGCAGCTCACCTTGACGATCTGATTTCGCGCGATTTCGGGATCCCAGCCTTCCGCCCTGATTGTCCCCGTATTACTGCCACCGGCAGTACGCTCCAGAGAAAGATAGTTGTTGTTCCCAGCGACACCGCTCCAGGGGGGGTCGTCGTTCACGACCTGAAGCAACGTATCGAGAGTCGGCTCGTTCACATTCCATGTTCCCCCGATGTCCCCCTCTCCTATCACCGGATCAAAATCACCGGCGCTTCCGCTGAGCGTGGCCGTGTCGGATTCGAAATCATCCTGCAAGAGCACGGTCGCATTTGCTGATGGGGCAGAAAACGTCAATGCCACCGCAAACGACAAAACTGTGGTTAACAACCGTTTCATCTGAACACCTCGCTTTCTCTGCAACCGTTCACGGCCTTCAGAGACAAACTGAAGCATTCACTACAAACCGCGACGGCTTAAGCCTCGATTTTAGCCGGAGCGTTTCCTGCGTCAAGTACCACTTACGGGTTATTTCGCTCTTTTCACTCTTTCCACCTATCCCCTCTATAGTTGTATTTCGCCGGAGTGCTGAATCGCAATCATCCTCGGCGCGGACGCCAAGGATCGAAGTTTCCCGGATCCCTCGACACGAACCTTCCCAACCCCGGATGATACATCCGATTCCGGTAGTACATCAACTCGGTCTCCAGGTCCGTCCTCCGCCCGGTGAATCGGAACTCCCAGGCGTAGTCGGTGCCGTCGGAGTCCTCGGCGAAGTCGGCGTTTAGGACCAGCGGGTCGCCGTAGGCGGAGTAGAGGTACCGCTCGACGACGTCCCCGTCCGAATCGGCCAGGGCAACCACGTTCCAGTTCGCATCCTGCAGGGCGTAGAGCCGCTCGTCGAGCGTACCGTTGCCGCTCGTGTCCCGGTCCCGCAAGACAAGATCGTCGATGTACCGCAACCCCCAGACATACTGCATGTCCGGATCGAGGTCCTCCGGCGCCGGCACGTCCGAATCGTCCGCCGTCGCCCGTTCCTCGACGCACTGCCAGTCGTTGGTATAGAAGTAATGCCGGATTTCGTCGGAGCGGTCCTCGCCCCGTTCGAGTCAAGCCGGGCGGTCGATTTCGTCGTGACGGGTGATCAGGCAAACCATGCCCGGAATCCTGTTTGGCGGTGGAGCGTGCTGGAAGGGTGACACGCCGGGTTCTTATTCACTTTTCTTCTCAACCAGGTACCTCCGGCAGAGGCTGTTCACTCCTGCGCCGCAGTACGAACCGGCGAGCCCCCATAGTGAATACAGCGGCAAGAAGAAGAGTAATCCGACCAGCATGAGCGGGCCGTCGCCACCGGCTGCAACCATGCACCAGAAGAAGCCGATGATCTGGCCGACCAGAATGCCGACAGCCCAGAGCCAACACCGGCGCGGGATAAGCAAGCCGGCAATAAAACCGCTGATGAACAAGCCGGCCTCGAGGAAAAAGAGCCTCGAGTCCCAAGGTTCTTCGTGGCCCGTTATGAACGGTGATGCGATCCATACCAATGTTCCCGCGAGAATCGTGAATCCGAACACGAGGAACGGTTTGACCATTGCCGCATTGTTGGTGTCTTTCCTGTCCGCCATTTTTGTGAATCCCGAGACCAAGAGTGCTTGTAACCGTTGACGCAAATCCCAGTAGCGTGGCAAGGCAACAGAAACACCGGGGCTATCGAGGCGCTCCGCACTTCTCCGCTACCAACTCCGCGACCCATCGGCTGTTCAATCCTTCCTTGATGACCTTTCCGTCACGATCCACCAGGATACAATGTGGAATGCCGTGAATCCCGTAATACTCGACGACTGGGGGCCTCCGTTCTCCGTCCCGGAACAGGTTCACCCAGGGCAGCTTTTCCTTTTCGAGGAATGCCTCCACCGCCGCGCGGTCATCGTCGTGACTCACGCCGATGACTTCGAACCCTTTGTCATGGAACTTGTCGTAGAGTTTGCGGATTTCTCGCAACTCCCTGCAGCACGGCCCGCACCAGGTGGCCCAGAAATCGACCAAGACCACCCTGCCGCGGTAAGACTCCCAGTCGAGCGGCTTGCCGTCGACGGTGTCGCCCTCGATCTTCAGCGCATTGCCCGGTAGCCGCAACCTTCGAGCGATTGCGACAAAGCGGTCCAGATTCTCTTCGGCGCCGTGCTTCTTCGCGAGTTCGACATAATACTCGTGAAAGGCCGCGGCCTTCTCACGGTCCCCCCGATATTCCATCGATTCCGCCAGCGACCGTGCGGGTTCGAGGCTCTCGGGAGCGAATCCGAACTCTTCTTCCTTGGCAAGGTAATCCCGGACATCCTGCTCAATCTGCCCCAACTGATCCACGGTCTTCAACTCGGCGATTGCGGCATGGAGGAGATGTCGTCTTGCGAAGCGATGCGCCTCGTGGCTTGGGTCCGGGTCAAGTTCCACGATGCGTTCCGCCGCGGCTTTGACCGCAACGTGCGATTTCTGAAAGTGCCCGAAATACTCGTCTCGCCCTTTCGGCTTGTGCGCCTTCAGGGCTTTGATGAATGCAACGAGCTCGGAGGCCCCTCCTTTGGGGACTTCGTACGAAATCTCCTTCGTCGCTTCAGCCTGACTCTTGGCGGGCCGGAACTGCGAATCCTTCAATTCAGGATTCACGTCAAAAGGGGTATTCAGTTGACTCCAGTGCCCACTAGGGGTAGTATGTTTTCATGGAAGAAGACTACCCGCGAAATCTCATCGAGTTTGACGCTCGGTTTTCGAGCGAAGAGGAATGCCGTCGGTATTTGAGGACACTGCGCTGGCCTGAGGGTTTTGTCTGCCCGAAGTGCCGGGGCCACGAGGCGTGGATGACGAAGCGTAACCTGCTGGTATGTACCCAGTGCCAGTATCAGGCGTCGTTGACGGCGGGCACGATCTTTCAGGATACGCGCAAACCACTGACCGTCTGGTTCAAGGCGATCTGGTGGGTCACGACGCAGAAGAATGGAGCCAGCGCGTTGGGTTTGCAGCGGATTCTGGGATTGCGAACGTACTACACCGCGTGGACCTGGCTCCACAAACTACGTCGTGCGATGGTCAGGCCGGGGCGTGATCAACTGAGCGGTCGCGTCGAGGTCGACGAAACGTACCTTGGTGGGCTGGAAGAGGGCGTCCGTGGTCGGCAAACGGAGAAAAACGCCTTGGTTGTGGTCGGTGCCGAGGAGGACGGAACGAGAATCGGCAGGATACGGTTGCGTCGCATCCCTGACGCATCGAGAGTGACCTTGCACGGCTTCATCCGCGAAGAGTATCGAACCGGGCAGTGTTGTGCATACCGACGGCTGGGAAGGCTACAGCGGGCTTGATGGTTACCAGCATGGCGTGACGGTGTTGCGTGGTCGCAAGGAGTCGGCCAGTGAACTTCTGCCCCGAGTTCACCGGGTGGTGTCGCTGTTGAAACGATGGCTGCTTGGCACACACCAAGGCGCGGTCAGCCCGGAGCATTTGGATTACTACCTCGATGAGTTCACATTTCGCTTCAATCGCCGGGGGTCTCATTCCCGAGGCAAGCTGTTCTATCGTCTGCTTCAACAGGCGGTCGCAATCGAGCCAACGCCGTACAAGGATCTGATCAAGCACGTGAGAACCGGACCGGAACACAAGCGGTAGTGCTCACTGGAGTCAACTGAATACCCCTTCACGTCAATATGCACACATGTTTCGACGATAACGGCCTGAGGCTTCTCTTGCAGGTCCTTCATCTTCTTTCTGAAATCCTGCCGTTGTTTCTCGAAATCGGCAGAGTTCTTCGTATTTTGCACCTCCGCCATCCGATCAAGTTGCTTTTCGATGCGTTCCAGTTCCTTCTGGATTACGGCGTCTTGAGGAGAAGGCAACACATCGTGTCTCTTGCGGATCAGGTTCGTCTTCGGATCGATCCAAAGAGTCCGCGTAATGAACTGATCGCTTTGCGGATACGGTATGGGAAACTGAATCACCATGCATTCGACACCGTCGACGGAGTCCGTTCCCTTGGATTGCACTTTTTCAAACGCGGGCTTGCTGTTGGGGATCGCCCATTCGGAGAAGAACAAGGGGGGAATCGTGGTGGTCGTTCCGAGAGCACTCAATCCCAGGAGAGGGAACGCAGCTTTTTCCGACTGTAACTCTTCCGGCACCTCGTCGGTGACGCCGTCGAAGGCGGTTTTCATGCCGTTTCCGTCATTCCAAATACATCCCCGGGTCGGGTCGCCTCCCTCACGCGCCATTTCCCACTCGATTCGATAGCACCCCGGCTTCTTCATCACGATCTCGCAGGACCCGGTTCGGTTCAGATGCTCAAGAAGCCCAGTTTCCTCCAATCTCGACTTAATCCGGAGGCTCTTCATGGCGCCGTAGTTGGCGTAGACATCGTCCAGCAGCACGGCTTCCGTTGGTTTCTGGTAGGATGCCGGCGGCGAGGAGGGTAGCGAAGGCGATTTGTCCGTCTCGCTCTCCCCCGATTGCGTGGTGTCCGTCGATTCCGTAGACGACGGCGACGAGGTCGATAACGACGTTGCGGTGCTCACTGTGCCGTTCTCCGGTGGTGCGGAAACGCGGCCGCAAGAAGGCGTCGCGCATATTGTGGCAAGCAGAAGGAGTTTCGTAAGAGTCACTCTTTTCATGTTCGTTTGCTCCAGAACACTTGGTTATCTCGGGTCGGCGTCAATTTACATACGGTTCAAATGATTGCAGGAACACCTCCGGATTGTATCCGTACACATCGCCTGAAGAACAAAGCGTGCCTGGGGTCTTTTCTCTATCACATCTACCACCTCGCTCCCGTCATCAACCGCCACCAGCCGGTTCCAGGCGTCGAACGTCAACTCGAAGTCGCCCAGCCGGTTGTTTTGCCAGTGGGCCGGAATGGGAACCCGCGTCATGTTGCCGGCGGCGTGCTCGCCCCGTTCGAGTCGCGCCAAGCGGTCGATTTCGTCGTGACGGGTGATTAGGGAAACCATGCTCCGAATCCTATGGGCGGTGGAGCGTGTTGGAAGGGTGACGTCTACGGCATCCATTTTAACCATGTTCGCGGCGGAGTGCCAAGTGGGATTTCGCGAATCCGCGCAAAACATCCCGCCCAGGCGCGATTGCGTTAATACGGGTAGAATGGCGAATATGGGTGACATTAATTTCCCGAGATTGCTCGGGCTCCGCGCTGCTCTTTATGCCTACTCCGGCTCCTCGCCGCCATCTACACGAGTCCGTGCATCAATGATCTGCTCTTCACCACACGGTCAACTACCACCACCGCTGCACGCCATAGGCGTCGAGGGCGGAATCGACACTGACGATGGGAATGTCTTCCGCGATGGCCTGGGCGGCCAGCATGCGGTCGAACGGGTCCTTGTGGTGCATGGGCAACGACGACAAAACCGCGGCGTGGCCGATCTCGATCGATAAGATTTCCATCTCGCCTCCTTCGATCCCCTCGCGGAAGAAGGTCTCGAACGACGCGCTGAGCGGATACTTGCCCAGGCTCACTTTGATGGCGATCTCCCAGTAGCTTGCCGGACTGACCAGGATTTCATTGTCCGGCTCCGCGATGGCATCCAAGGCGTTCTCGCTCAGCTTCGGATCGTTCGTCACGAACCAGAGGAAGGCGTGGGTATCCAACAGAAGCCTCACGGCATGTACTCCTCGAAGCCTTCGAGATGTTCGTCGTCCTCGACCAACAGGGTGATCATCCCCTTACACCTCCCCGGCTCCCTCCGCCGGCGCGGTTTCGGCTGGCTCACCAGTTTCGCGACCGGCTCCTCGTTTTCGGTAATGACGAGTTCCTCGCCCGGCTCCAACTGACGGATCAATTCCGCCAGCCGTTTCTGAGCTTCTTCCAGGGTAATGGTTGATTGCATCGAAGAGTTCCAGATGCCACGATAAATGATCTGTCAGCCGAGCCGAGGGTCAATTCTGTCAAAACGGCACGCGGCGGTCAATAGCCGTGCATGGCGTCCCGGACATGGCGCGCCCAGGAGAGAAGAGAGCCGGTGGGAGGTGCGGCCTCGACAAACACTCTCCTTTCCAATGCGACTGTCAATATATATCTCCACATATTTTCCACAAGTAGGCCGGTCCCGCAATAGGTCCCGCATTCTATGGGTGTCCGTTGCATCCTCGTTGCGTCCTCATTCGTCCACCAGCGACACCATGAGGTGCTTGCCCACTGCTTCGGCGTAGCGGATCAACGTCTCGACCGTTGGGTTCGGGCGCTTTCCGGTTTCAAGTTTCGAGAGCGCCGACCGGTCCATGCCGGTGATCTCCGTCATGTCGGCCAGGCTCAGGCCCCGTTCCTCTCGTGCCGCCTTCAACTGCTTTAGCAACTCCCCCAGGTGATCCCGCGCCGAGACGCGCTCGTGGTGGCGCGCGATGAGCTCGGGCAGCTCGCCGGCGACCTTGGCGCGGATGTGATTGTAATCGGCCGATTCCTCGGCCGTCAGCCGCCGGTTCCGGGCAACGCGACGTATGGCCATGATCATCAACACCTTCTGGGAACTTCGTACGCGGTGATCGGGTACACCGTGCCCGCATCGACTCGTTCGTAGACCACCATTATGTGTCGTCCCGCGACGGTGTCACCGAATACGACCGGCCGGCCGGAAGACCGACTGAAATCCACGTCCGTGAAGTTCTGAAGCACCTGTTCCACTTCTTCCTTTGTAATGCCGTGTTCGGCACAATGATGCACGTTGCCGTCCGGGTCGGCGTCCATATCCCAGATGATCGCGTGAAACACCATCCTTCAGCTTCCCCGGCACGGTTGTTGTACTATAATACCACACGGCGCCGGAAGAGTCAAGCCCCGGGGCCCGGTCATGACCAATTACGCAATTCCGGGGCGTTGCCGTGGCGCTTTGCACGGGCTGGCTCGTTCAGGGCCCGTCGGGCCGAAGAAAGCGGCCCGATCCGGATTGCGCGAGGATGACCGCGGGAGGCAAACAAAAGGTTCTTGCCAGTTCATGCGAGGCTCCGGAAAAGGTATCGCTTGCCGCTTAATCGCCGCTGGCCATTACACACCCCCCGCGCGGGGCGCCAAGTTCGCTCGCCGGTTCACGTGCGTTTTTGGGTTTTTCTCGACTCGATGCCCCAAGAGCAAAGAGACCCCACCCCGGCTGCGGGGCGCCAGTCGGGGTGGGGTTGCTCATTTATGGAGGCAGGCATCGTGCGAAAACTGGCAATAACCGTGGACGCCGGCGCGTATAATCGCGACGTCGGTCACTGCATGCCGTCTCGTCCGAGAGTGGATTCCTTTCGGGAATTGCGTATTCAGTCCTGGAATTCAGTTGTCCCCGGAATTCAGTGGCGCAGCCTACTTCAACACCCGTGGGTCGCCCGAAGCACGGCCTCCCACCACAATCATCTTTCTGGGCTTCTCGCAAAGGCGAAAAGCTAAAGTAAACAAGAGGAACAGAGGCTCTGGAATCAATAGTATTACGCAGAGCCATTTTGCCCAATATGGGGACGGGCTATTGGTCCAGAATACCCACAGAAAAATGGGAGCGGGAATGAACAGCACAAGCCAGAAGGCCGAAAGAAACCCACAGAAACGTGCTTTCGGTCTACCAACGATTTCTCGGGTACTCCAGCCGCCGCCGTGTATAATGGGCACGCCACCTGATTGGGTTCGTTCTGGCATGGACTCGACCTTGTGTTCGTGAGAAATCCGTGCGTTCAAGACAAGCCGGCCAAGGATTCAACTGACTGATGAAAGGACAATCTCGTGGCGCGGCTGTACTCCAATCAGCCTCAAGGAGCTAGATTCTGGGGATTGCAAAAAAACACCATACAGCACAGCCCCATAGCGACGTACATCGTGGAACACTCCATGGCGTCAAGCTCGAATATCCTCCAACAAAGCTTCAGTTGACGCTCCCGTATCCTCCGATTACATATCTTATTGGCTGCGTCCAGACACGCCTCCAATGCTTCGTTCGCACCGTCGAGGCAGTGCTTGTACATTACGGAAACAAAAGCAACACAGGTAAGTTGGCGGTAAAGCTGATCTTTCTCTTCGTCACTGAGTGGCCACAACCCCGTAGGATCAGTCTGCAGCGTTGGCTTGTTACCCAGGTATTCGTATAGGTTCATCCCGCCGATGAGAGCTGGACCACGGTTCAGGTCCTCGCGGAATCCAACTGGACCGTGTCCTTTCGGCAACCGTGCAAGACTCGTCCCAGGCGGTTTGGTATCATTC
>CAZFQG010000227.1:0-9103 GCA_964520785.1 uncultured Planctomycetaceae bacterium
CCCCACGGTTCCCGGTGACCCCGCGTATGCGACCGATAACCGCACGGTGCTCACCTTGGCGGCACCAGGAGTTCTCGCAAACGACTTTGACCAGGACGTCGAGGATATCCTCCAGGTAGTGCCGTTTACCGGGAATACATCGGAAGGAGCGACGGTCACGCTGTATGCCGACGGGGGGTTCCGATACGATCCCCGCTCGGTTTTCGCCGAACTCGCTCCCGGCGAGACCCGGACCGACACGTTCACGTACACGGTTACCGACGGGTCCGGCGGCTTCGATCAGGCGACGGTTACCATCGTCATTCGCGGAGCCGATGCCGGACTGCCCGGCGACCTCAACGGCGACGGCCGCGTCGGCGCCGCCGATCTGGACATCGTCCGAGGGCACTGGGGACGGCAGGTGCCTCCCGGGAGCCTGGCGCAGGGTGACCCCTCCGGCGACGGAATCGTCGGCGCCGCCGATTTGGACATCGTCCGGTCGAATTGGGGCGCCACTACGCAGGTCACCATCCCCGGCGACCTCAACGGCGACGGCAAAGTAGCCAGCGCCGATTTGGATATCGTCCGAGGTTACTGGGGACGGGAAGTCCCGACGGGGAGTCTGATCCACGGCGATCCCTCCGGCGACGGAAAGGTGGGAAGTGCCGATCTGGATATCGTCCGTGCTAACTGGGGTTCTTCCGTGCCGGCGTCCGCGGGCGACCTCGACGGCGATGGGATCGTCGCGTTCGCGGATTTGCTGATTGTCCGGGCACACTGGGGACAGAGCTTGCCCGGGGGAATCTCCATTGGTGGAGACCCGTCCGGCGATGGGATTATTAACAGTAGCGACTTGGACATCATCCGGGGGAATTGGAGCACCGCGTCGCCGGACGCGGCCGCGCGTACCGCGGGCGACGCGGTCTTCGAAACCTGGGCGGACGCCGAAGCGGCCTGGCTGGATGCGCTGTCGGCCGAACACGAATCCAAGATTAAGAAAACCAAGCAGCGCGAGTTGGTCGATTTGGTTCTCGAAAAGATGTTCGATGTGGAAGAGTAGTTGAATTGCCACCCCTGGTCGCGCGTCTCGAGTATCGTCCCCCCGGAGTTTCACGATTGGCCGTCAAGACGAGGAGTGGCGGGGGTTGGAAGAATAGGGTCAAAGGAACAGAACCAACATCGCCACGATCAGCAGCACGATCAGGGCAATACCGATTGAAATCCCGATCTTAATCGGCGAGAGGGGCTTATCGCCGGCCGCCTTGCCAGTCTGGCCGTTGAGCAGGAAGCGGTACGTCTTGTCGTCGTACCGGTAGGTCAGCAGATAGACCGGCAGGAGTATGAGATCGGAGTTCACGTCGCTGAATCGCGTGTTGACGCGCAGATCGCTATGCGTGTCTCCCGGCAGATGCGCGGCCACCAGTCGATACTCGCGCTTGAGGAACTCGTTTTTGCATCGCGCCAAAGCGTCGTCCCGCTCCACCGAGTACTCCTCGCTCAGCCATCCGGCCAAAAAATACGGCGCATATCGCTTCAGCCCGGCGAGCTGAAACGGCTGGACCCGGTCCGCCTGTTCTTGGGGAAGGCCGCGGCTTCCCGAAACGAGGTACCCGCTATGGTACTCGTGATGCCGGCCGTCCAGATTCCACCACTCGGTGTACCGGACGCGTCGGGTGCGCGTTACCGTCTTTCCCTTGACGCGGGTCGTGTAGGTCTCCGTCGTATACCAATACTCGCCGATCCTGGCGGACCAGTCGCTTTCAGCCAGCATCGAGAACGACCAGAACGGAAGATAGACGCCGCGGAGCTGCTCGACGATCTCGGACCGGCTCAAATCACCGGGCCGGAACCAACCGTTGTCGTGGAGCCACCGGCGGAATTTCGCTTTTGCTTCCTCAAGAGTCACGCCGAAGCCGATGACGAATTCGGGCTCTTGGCGGCCCGTTTCGTCGGGGGAGAATTCGACGACGTAGGTGGACCCGCAGAACGCGCAGATGTAGCTCCGCCGGTCCTCCTCCATGCTGACGTCCGCCCCGCAGTTCTTGCATTGGAATCGCCGTCGTCTTCCAACCGGGACTCCTTGGGCCGGAAGGGGCTGTTCCGCGCCACACGCGCCGCAGTATTTGTCGGCCGCCTCGACCGGTGAACCGCAATACTCGCACGAACCGGCGTGGACGGCCGGCACGGCGATTTCCGGTTCGCTCATCGGAGATGTTCGCATGACACCGGGGGTTCTTGGAAGGAATCCGAAGGGCTACGGCAGTCGCTTATCGACCACTTGGGGGCACTGAATCGCCATTTCGGCGTTAATCGCGACGTATCGGCTCCACTCGGAAGGGACTTCCTCGACGGGAAAGATCGCGAACACCGGACATACCGCCGCACACGCGCCGCAGTCGATGCACCGCTCGGGATTGATATAGAGCATTCGCTCCCCCTCGTGAAACGCCTCAACCGGACAAGACTCGACGCACTCGATACACTTCTTGTCTACGCAAGGTTCACAAACGACGTGGGGCATGAGAAGTTCGCTGCCGCCGCGTATGGCGCAGCACACTGCAAAAAAACGGGAGACAAAAATGGACTTCCGAAGAAGTCCGAGAGCGGAGAGGACAGGATTCGAACCTGCGGGCCCCGTTCAGGGCCACGGGTTTAGCAAACCCGCGCTTTCGACCACTCAGCCACCTCTCCGTGGGGGTCGCAAACCGTGTCGCGCCGTGAGTAAGACCTTAGTCTAGCAAAAAGAGTTCGCGCCGCAAGCGGAATAAAACGGTTCCTCCAAAATCGCTGCACGCCGGTTTTTCGCAAGGCCTTTCCTTCCGGGCGAATGTCAATAGAAAATCCTGGAAGTCCCCGGCAAATTATCGGCCATGCGCGTTGTCAACCGCTACCAGCGGGCTTCCAATCCCAGGTTCAGTCCTTGGGCCCAGAATGTTCCCTGTTTCCCGTTGAATTCGGGCCTTTCGGGACCGTGCGGTTCCGTGCTTCCGAATTGGTTGAAATACGACGTATTGATTCCCAGATCGATCTGCTCCGCGGACCGCACGACATTCGCCCAATAGAGGAACGTGTATCCAAAGTGGACGCGCCAGTGGCGATTTAAGTGATACGCGACGTCGATATTGAATTCGGGAATCGCCGCGAAATCATTCGAGGTGTACCGGCCGATATTCGTCGGTGCCGCCAGCCAGCCGTAGTCTAAAGTCGCCGTCTCACCGTTGGGATGCGTTACGAGAGTATTCCCACGGATCGAAACCGCCCGGGCGTTACTCCCCAGCGACAGTTTCGCCCCCAATTCCACGCTCCAACGGTCGCGGAAGAATTCCGTGACTACGCCCAGTTCAGCTCCGTTGAAGTCATTTTGACAATGGAAGTGATCCCGAGCCCTCAGCTTGGTACCATCCGCCGCCTGACCGCGGGGATCGCGGACGATCGTCACGTCTTGATCGGCGTTGACATTGTCGTCCAAACTGTACTGCCGGTAGCCGCCGATCAAATCCACTCGGAAGCAATCAAACAGCTTCCGCTTCGGCGGCTCGCACCAGACTTCCGCGCAGCAGTCGTCATAAGTCCGACCGCGGTTCGGCAGGCTAATCTCGCCTCCGGTATACAGATTCCAGCGTCCGCGCACCCCCAACGATCGAAAATCCTCGTCACCGTGCCCTCGAAACGTCCCCTGGATGTTATAGATGTTCGACGGAAACTGCGGATCCGGCCGCCGCATCGCGACGTATTCCGAATTCTGCCGCAGAAGCAGCACGTCGTAGAACGGGCGGGCCAACAGGGGCTCGCCGGTACTCGTGTTCGCATAGTTCGTGGAGATGCGGCCCAAAGAGTAGACGTCGAACTCCATTCCCAACCGTTGGGATGGATCGATCCACCATCCTCCGCTGAATCGCGCACTGTGCCGCGGACGGTCGTTGATACGCTGGTCTCCGAAGAGAATCTCGGTTGTCGGCGCTCCCAAAATGCCGTCGTCCTCCTGATCGCTCGTCGTCAGAAGGGGTGGTAAATAGCTTCCATTCGTCCACCACAGAAGATAGTCCGTCCGAAGCCAGAATCGACCCGGAGTCCCGCGACGGCCCGAACCTCGCGCGGCAAGAGTGCCGGCGTGCATCAGCGAATCGGCCGCGCCCTCCGGCAGAGAATCCCGCCAATCCTCCCGGACCGCCTTTTCCTTCGGAAGCGGCGCCGGTTCCCCCGCCGCATTCCGGTCAAGCGGCAAAGGCATTAGCCGCCCGGCCCCTTCCTTCCGCGGCGGAAGAGTGAATCCTTCCTTCTCCTCCGGAGCATCCACGCGAGCCCCAGGCCCTTCGACGCGATCGATTCGTGGGTCCGGCAAGACGTCCGTCGGTAGTTCTACCGATTCCTCCGCCTCCTCGGCGAACGGGACAGGCAGTCCAGGCAACTCGCCGGCAGGGGGCGAAGCACTAGTTCCCTCGGTGTCGTCGAGACCGGGCAAGACCGCCTGAACATCGCCAGGGACCTCGGATCGCGGTAGCGGCGGTGTGTCCGTTACCTGAGCCGCGCTAACCGATGCCAGTAGCGGCACAATGCAAAATGTGAAAACAATAAATATATAACTTTTTTTGAAAAATACTTTCATTTGGGCACCCCCCTGGGCTTCCCGAGTCATCGCTTCCCGGGTCATCCGGACATGCACGACCACGGAGTATGTAACAGTTGGCACGGTTGTGCTATTGCATCGGCTCCGAAAGGTCGACCCCATTAGTACTTCCGGCATAAACTGAACACTCGGTGAGAGGACAAGCTTGATCCGGCTGGCCGGTGCGGTTATAACTGACTATATTAGCGTTGCGTTAGGCTGTCGGGTTGTGTCCTGTTCGGCACCGATGTTGCGGAGAGGACTGGCCCACCATTGTGGGTAATCCCTCGGTAGTTGTTTCCGGGATAAGCCCGGACGAGAGAATTGACGGGCGGAGAAGCGAATGGCATCCACGGTGGGGTTGCAAAATACTAGGTACGAGCTGAAGTACATCATCAGCGAGTCGTGCGCGGAGATGTTGCGCAACTTTTTTGTGCAGCGACACCTCGTTCCCGACCCGTACTCCAGCCCCGAAAACGGGGTCGGCTATCCGGTCTACAGTCTCTATTTGGATTCGCCCGATTTTCTTCTGTTCCGGCAGACGCTCACCGGACTGAAAAACCGCTACAAACTGCGGATACGCTTCTATGAGCGGTCTTCCGAGGCGCCCGCGTTCCTGGAAATCAAGCGGCGTGTCAGCGACGTGATTCTCAAGGAGCGAGCCGTCGTTTCGCGCGAGGGCGTGGGGCGTCTCTTGCGGGGAGAGCGAATCGACAACGGATTCCTCCGCAATCCGACGGAATCCGCGTACAAGGCGCTCGACGAATTCCATCGTCTTTGCCACGCCATCGAAGCCGACGGCCGCGCCTTCGTCGGTTACCAGCGCGAAGCCTATGTTTCTCCGAATTCCAACGACGTGCGAGTCACGTTCGACCGCCGGTTGTTCGGTTGTCCCTTCGGGGGCAACGGCAGGGACCTCTCCCTTCCCGATTGCGAGGTTTACCCCGAGGTCGGCGGTGTCATCCTCGAGCTGAAATTCACCAATCGGTTTCCCGAATGGATGGCGGAAATGAGCCAGACCTTCGGGCTTGAAAGAACCTCCGTTCCCAAGTACATCCACTGCGTTCGGGGGCTGAATCGGGCCGATTTTCTGCCGCTTCCGACACCGTTTCTTTTTGGCACCACGGGGTAGTCCATGCACGACTGGGCCAGGATATTCACCGACGCGGACCTCTCCAGCGGCCTCTACGGCGGGCCGGTTCAGGTTCTTTTCGTGCTGTTGCTCTCTTTCCTCATCGGGCATTTCATCGGGTGGGTCTACATGTGGACGCACAAGGGTCTGTCCTATTCTCAGGCCTTTGTCACGTCCCTGGTGGTGATTCCCGTCATCGTGGCCCTGATGATGATCCTGATGTCCGGCAGCCTCGTCGTCGCTTTCGGGCTTCTGGCCGTTTTCGCGGTCGTCCGTTTCAGAAACGTTTTGAAGGACACCCGCGATACGACGTTTATCCTGTGGGCGATCATGGAAGGCCTCGGAGTGGGGACGTTTCGCTGGTCGACCGCCATTCTCGCGGCAATCGCCGTCGCGGTGGTTTTCTTCTACCTCCGCCTGACCGGCTTCGGCTTGAGGCACCGGTACGATGCGGTCGTCACGTTCGAACTCAGCGGCGATTCGCGAGCGGTGAAGTCCGAAATGAACGACGTGTTGCGGGCCTATTGCGCGCGGCGTCATCTCGCGAGCCGCCAGTTGACGCCGACGGACGCCTTGAGCCTCTCGTACCGAGTCCTCCTTCGCGATCCGGCGACCTGTCAGGAACTGAGACACGAGTTGGAGCGGACGCGGGGTATCGGCAACGTCATGGTCTTTTTGAGAAAGGATGAATCGGAGATCTGATGGCGCGGCGACGAAGAGTCCGGACTCCCCTCATACAGCGGTGGCACCGTTTCCGGTACGGCTGCTTGCCGGTACTGGGGTTCCTAAGCGCCAGCGCCGCCTTGCTCTGGCTTTGGGACACGCACATTTCCATGCCGGGCGCCGTGGGAGAAGTCGAGGTGGTTCAAGTCGACGTTGGCGCGCCGGTCGACGGGCTTCTGAAGCCGTTCTCCAAGGAAGAATGGAACCTGTTCGATCCGGTTCAACGGAACGAACTCGTCGCGCTCCTTGACGACCGGCCGATTCAGGCGGAGATCGGAGTAGTCCGCGCGGAACTGAATGAATGCCGCCGGCGTCTCGACGCGGAGGCCCTCGCGCAACGATGGGATCAAGACACGGAACTCCGTGATGCTGAAAGGGAACGGCGCCGTCTCGACTGGCGGATCGCCTCGCTCCGGCTCGATCTGCTCGACCGCCAGGCGGAAATCGAAATCGCCGAAATCCAAGTCCGGCAGCACGACGCCTGGCTTGAATCACTCCGCGCGGGCTTTCTCTCCCGGACGGTGACGGACATTGAACTCCGCGAGGAGAATCTCAAACGCGAGGAAACGGCCAAGGCACGCGACCGCGCCATCCTGGCGAAGAACGAACTCGCCACCCAACTCGCCGACGCCGAGGAAACGCTTGCCGGATACTCCGATCCCCCCCCTCGCGACGTCGATAAATGGCTCACGCCCATCCTGGCCACCGTTTCCACGAAGGAGGCCGAAATCCGGCGATTGCAGACCGAGGCCGAACTCCTCGAAGTCCGTTCCCCGATCGACGGCGTCGTATCGCGAATTCATTGCCGGCCCGGCCAGGCCGTCCGTGCCGGAAATCCGATTCTCACCATCTCCGGCACCCAGGGACGTTTCATCGTCAGCTACCTTCGCCAGGGACGGCACCCACTGCCGGAAGTCGGTATGGAAGTGCTTGTCCGAAACCAACTTCCCGGAGCGAAACCCCACAAGGCGTTTATCGACAGGGTAGGCCCCCAGTACGAACTACTGCCGCCCCATCACCTCATGGACTCAACCCGGCCCGAGTGGGGGCTCCCGCTCAGGATCACGTTCCCCACCGATCTCAAGGCCCTCCCCGGAGAACTCCTCGACATTACCTTCGTTCATGCGTCGGCGAAGGAAGCCGGCGACTGGAATAACGGTTCCGGGAACCTCTAGCCATACTATTGGGGGGATGATTTCTTTGGCGGATCGCTATTGCATCCCAAGGCCGGTTCATGGAATAATATCAATGGTGAGGTTTGCATGGAGGACGTAGCAAGCCCGCTCCTGAAACGCACAATCCGACGTTGTCAAATGAAATATCCCTTTTTTTCTGATATTTGACAATGGTGGTTTACTCGTTATGACGGTGAAGATACTTTCGCCATTGTCGTGCGTCGCCTGAGACCCGGGCGCGAGGTTCAACGAACGAAGGACGGGGAACGCGCACATGAATGTGCCGGAAAGGTGAGGGAATGGACGTTAAGCTCATTGTTGCCAGCGGGAAAAACAAGGGTGAGAGCATTCTTGTGACGGGGCCCAAGTTTTTCATCGGCCGCTCGGAGGATTGCCATTTGCGTCCCAACAGTGACTTGGTCAGCCGGCACCACTGCGCCGTCATCGTCGAAGAGGGCTATGCCGCCGTCCGCGATTTCGGCAGCAAAAACGGGTCATTCGTCAACGGAGAACGCGTTCAAGGAGAGATTGAACTGAAGTCGGGCGACATGCTGCAGGTCGGCCCCCTTAATTTCGAGGTGGAACTGGTCGTCGAGTTGGCCGCAAAGAAAAAACCGAAAGTCCACAGCATCGAGGAGGCAGCCGCGAGGACCGTCCAGGCGGCGGCCGCGCGGCGCAGTGAAGACGACATCGACATCGACGATTGGCTCGGCGAGGACGAACCGTCCGGAGAGACGACCGTGGCCGCGGCGCCGTCGGTCAAGGAGTTTGTGATGCCGGAGGCGTCCGAGACTTCCGCGAAGCCGGAGACGGAGGAATCGAAAACCGGTGATAAGTCGGGAGACAAAAAGGAAAAGCCGCCCAAGCAACCGCCCAATAAGTTCCACGCCGTGAAGAAGAAGTCCGATAATACTCAGTCCGCCGCCGCTGATACGCTCAAACAGATGTTCGGCCGCTAGGGGTTCTGCTCTCCCCCCGGATAAGGAGGTCCAGGGACTTGGCGCCGCCAATCGACCGCAAGAGACGCTACGTGACGAATTCGAACGAACCCAAGAAGTCCGCTCCGAAAAAAACCTCTCTTCTGGGAATCGGCTTGGACAATGATGACGGCCACACTCGGCTCACGCGCGGCAGGAATTTCGCCCTGGTCGGAGGTTCGGAGGAAACGCATTCCATCATGCAGGAGTCCGCGATCAAGATCAATGAACGCGTCGACAAGTCGGGGCGAAAGCTCGAAGACGTTTCCGCCGAAGAACTTAGAGAGATTTGCCGCGATGTCATCGAATCCGTCGGGCGACCCCGGCGTAACCGGGACTGAGTCTTCGGCGCAACTGAGTCTTCGGCGCAACTGAGTCTTCGGCGCAACGGAATGCCTTTCTTACCGCGCAGATATTCGGCAAACCGGGGCATCTTATGAGTGGGGCGGCGGATCGGCGTGGAAATCGGTCTCGAACGCCGTCGAGAAATCGTAGACGTCGTTGAAGTCTT
>CAZFQG010000228.1:0-9022 GCA_964520785.1 uncultured Planctomycetaceae bacterium
ACGGAGAAGACCGGAAAAAACCGGTTCGTGTTGATGGAGGACTTACGATCTACGCCTATGAGAACATGGCGCGCGACGAAGAGGATCCGATTCCGGACCGCAAGTACGTGTTCAAGCCGGAGCAGTTGGCGAAGCACTACGACCAAGGAACGCTTGGTCCGTCTTATAGTATTTGGATTCCGTGGGACGCGGTGGGCGGCCCTCGAAAAGAGATCGGGTTGATTGCCCGGTTCGATTCGGTTGCCGGGACGACGGTGATGGGTCGGCCGACGCACAACGTCTTGGAGGGACCGGCTCGGAGAAGAACATTACAGGAAACGTCGGCCGGAAAGCCCTCCGATCGGGTCACTCCGTTTCCTTCCATCGAGAAGGCACGCCCCTTCGGCGTAAAAGAGTCCGGCGAAAGCGAATCGGCGGGTCCCCGGATGAAGACGGTCACGCTCACCGTACCCTCCCGGGCAGGGCAGTCGGTCATTCATGAAGAGAATCCGGACTGACCCCGCTTCCTCCAAATACGGTACTTCGGACCGTGGGAAATGAACCCGAACGACACCCAGCCGCGGCCTACCTGCCCCGGCCGAAGAATCCCCCGCCGCCGCCGAAAGGACCGAATCCGCCGGGAAAGCGACCGGTATTGCGTTGATTGGTCCCGCGGTCACCGGTCCGGGTGGTACCGCGGCGGGTGGAAGTCGAACTCTCGATCGAATCGCCCAAAAGGGTGGAAAGCGTCTCGCGGACCGATTCCACGTTCGATTCGCTCAGCCGCACGACTTCCACCGTCTCCACGTCATCCGCCGCCACTTGATCCAAAGACGCGACGAGTTCGCGGACTTCCTCGAACAGGGGTTCGGGAGCGAGGACGATCAAGGAGTTCGTCCGGGTATCGACGCCGATGCTCAGTTTCGGCGGAGCGTCTTTCGCCGTCGCGGCGCCGGCGTTCACTTGCCCTTCTTGCCCACGATCGTCTCCGCGCCTTCCCCGAAACATCGCCATCATTTGCTCCGCGGGAGACCCGCCCCTGGCAGCCGTCCCGCCGGTTGCCAGGCGGTCCTTGTAGACCTCCTTGATGACTTCGGCGACGTCGGATGCCGCCATGTGAACGACCGGAATCAGCCGCGGTTTCGGTTCGGCGGGAACATCCTCGGGACTGCCGGGACGGTCGAGGATTTCCAGAACCCGCTCGACCATGTCCACGTCCCCGGGTGCCGCCTGAACGAGAAGCGCGTTCAAACGCGAGTCCGGCGTGATCGAGACGGGACCACTGGGGGTGAGCCGTCCAACGGTCGCTGCGACCCCGAGTGTACCCATAATGCCCGAAGGGGCGGCCGGTTCTCCTCTTCCCCCCGGCGCCGGAGCCGGGCCCGCTGTGGCGGAGGGAGCGGCGCCGGCGAAAAGCTGCGTCAGACGTTCGGCCACGGCTTGCGCCTGAGCGTGCCGAAGGTAAAACACGGTGAGCTTCGGTTCACCGGAATCCGACGGCGAGTCTCCTTGCAGCGTATCGATCAGCCGCTGGAGCCGGTCCAGCGCCTCGATGTCCTCCGAGGATACGACCAATCCCTGGGGGCCGGACAAGATGAAAATGGGAGACTTCCCGACCGGTGCCGAGACTCCCTCGCCGACCGGCCGGGGCGTCTGCGCCGTCTCGGTCGAGGCCTCACGAGCCGGCGGGTCCGGAAACGTGGCGGCCGGATCGGGCACATATCGTGGTCTTTCGACCGGAATATCATCCACCTGCATCGCGGCGAGCCGAACGACCCGCTTTCGTCCGGACCCTGATTTCGTGGGCTCCGGTTCCCGTTGATCGGAGGACCGAATACCGGGGAACGTGGGGGTCGGCGTTTCCTTCGGCGGACCCGGAACCGGCGTTCTCTCGTCAATCATCCGCGGCTGGACCTTTCCACCGTCGGGAATATCGCCCCGGATGAACCTAAGTTCATTACTCCCCAGCGCCGGCCAAAGGACTTTCAAACGGTCGACCAGTTGTTCCGCGCTCTCCCCATCCATCGGTAGGAGTCGCAGCTTTCCGCCGGCCATGCCACCGGAGTCGCCGAACGTCTCGCCCATCTTCTTCAACAGCGTGCGGACCTCGGCAATCTGTCCGGCGCTGCCTCGGATCAGCAGTTGGCGATTGGAAAGGTCGGCGTCGACGCTCGGTGCCTTTTGCGGGTCGGTTCCGAACAACTTACCGATCGCCAGCACGGCGATCTGCGGGTCGAGAACACGGAGCTGGAGTACCTCTACCCCCTGGGCGTCTTTCCGCATCTGATCGATCGTCGCCCGAATCGTCGCGTGTTCGGTCGGTCGAGCGAGGGCAATGAGGTAGCCGGTCTTCGGGTCGATGGCCAAGCGGACCCCGGGACTCTCGGCAAGCAACGTTTGCGTGACTCGAAGTACCGATTCCGGATCAGCGGGCGCGATATCGTAGACTTCCACCTGTAAAGCCGCCTGCTGGGCCGCCTCGGCGGGCTCGCCGAACGCCGGCTGGTCGATCGTCTGGAGCATCTTCGTAACCTGCTCCAATCGCTCCGGCGTGCCGGAAATCAAGAGCCGCAGCCCGATCGGGTCGGTCGCCATCCGCATCGAGCCGTCGGCCGTGGCATTGCCTCCTTCGGGAATCTCGAAAATCTGCCGCAACAAGGCGGCCGCCTCGTCCGGACTCACGGACTTCAGCTCGAACCATTTGAGTTCCTGCTTCGACGGATCGCCGACCGCCTCGGCCCGCTCCAAGACATCGCGAATCTCGCGGAGTTTGCCGCCGGTTTCCGTTACGATCAGTTGCCGTGCCTGAGGCAACATGACCACGTCCCCTTGCGGACCCAACAGGTCCTCGATCTCCGCGCGACCCTGTTCCGCCGACAGGCTCCGCAACTGAAAACGCGTGCTCAGTAATTCGTACTTTCCGTGATTATCGAGATCCTCGACCGGGATGCGCGTGACCAAAGCGGGTGGGACTTCGTCCTCCAGGTTCACGACGAGCAGCATTCGGTCACGGATAACCAGCGTGTAACCCTTCGTCAGCAAGACGCTATTGATCAGATCGAGCGCCTCCGCCGGGGTGTAATCGCGGTTGTCCGTGTAGTTGAAAGTGCCCGATGGAGGGGTGTCGAGAAGCAAGGAGTAGCCCGCCTCCCTCGCGAACCATTCGAGAACGTCCACCCACGGCTGGAAACGGAAATTGAATCGCAACTTCCCGGACGCAAAATCGCCCGAGTGTTCGGGAAACTCCCCGTCGTAGCGTGGATCGGATGGGGCCGGAGTATCCTCGTGTGAATCCGATGCATCGCGGTCGTCCCCCTTCGCGTCCAAGGGGGAGGACGAGGGCTCTTCCTGCGGAGCCTCCGAAGGGGGCGCCCCCAAAACCGTGTCCGGGGGAGCACCGTCATCGGAACCCGAGCCAACGACACCCGTCGCGGCGGGGTCCTCCGGTTGCGTCATTATTGGAGCGGATGCCGCGGGGGCGGGAGCATCATCCAGCGGACCCTCAATGGAAGGCGATTCTGAGTCGGGCCGTACCGCTTCGGCGTCCTCCGACAGATCGCCGGGGACCGACGTCTCCGGCTTTACGACCGTATCCCCATCCTCCGGCCGTTGGCCGGCGGTCGGGGCAGGATCTGCTTCCGCCGCGACGGGGTCGTCCGCCGGTAGCTCAGCGGGCGGAATATCCGCGAACAAGACCCCCGCAAGGAGGCCCGAGACCGCGATGCCGGCGAATGGGGCGAAAACGCGAAAGCGGTTCAACATGACGTCGGTTACTCGATAGGTATGAAAACTGCCACGGGTTCCAGGAGACTCCATTCCGTTTCATAATAGTCGCCGAGGGCGTTCGCGACAACCTTCCGCCAGGCCCCAGGCGAACACTTACGGCTGCATCCACCAGGGGGTGGATGCACCGGAGGAATCCGGTTTCTCGCCTTCGGAACTCGACGGAGTGGGGGAAGACGCTTCCTCCCCGCCGGAACTGGAAGGAGACAGACACTCCTCCGGGGTAATAACTCCATCGTTGTTCGCATCGTATTTCAGGTATTCCCTCAAGACCGAATCGTTCCATTCTTCAGCGAATTCGCTCATCGAGACCTGTCCGTCCAGGTCGGTATCGCGATCGATGAACCAGTCCGGAAGCCCCTGTGGCAACCGCTCGTGCGCCATCAGAAATCGGTATGAGGCCCGGCGACGTTCCGCCGCGGATGAAGGCCGGTCGTTTCCGCGATCGTCAGACCTTTCATCTCGGTCCATCCCCATCCCCATCCCCATTGGTCCGCCCATCCCTCCGCGATTGCGATCCCACTGCTCTCTGGGGGAGGGCACGTAGGCCAGTTCCTCAATCGTAATCTTGCCATCGCGGTTCCGGTCTTTTTCCGCGGGGTTGCCCGGCATCGCGGCCCATTCTTCGCGTTCCAGGACACGGTTGTGATTCCGGTCATAGCGGCGCAAGATCGCCTGGACCTGGCCGCGCATTCGCCGATCGACGTCCTTCGTCGCTTCCTCCAACGTGGCTCCCAGGACGACCCGCTTGATCGGGTCCACCCGCTCGCCGAAATTCGGCACGCTCGGCGGTTTCTCGCCCGTTCCAAACCCGGGAACGAGGGGGTCTTTTATCTCGATCCGCTTCTCGTCCGCCGGTCCGCCACCAGGCTCGTTCCGTTCGCCTCGGGGCGTCCCCCCTTCCGAACGTCTTCCGCTCTCCGCCGGCTGTCCGCGTTCCGGGGGCCGTCCACCATCTCCGCCACGTCCGCCGCCAAGCATCACGTCGCGAATAGTGGAAATCGCGATTCCCTGAGAGGCGTCCAACCCCATTCGTGCCGCCATCATGTGCAACATGGCACGGCGCTGCTCCGGGACTTCATTTTCGGTGATGACTCCGTCGCCGTTGGTATCCATGCTCCGGAGAAAGCCCTCCAGCCGGGATGCACGACCATCGGCATCACCACCCGCCATCGGACCACCACCCATGGGCGGCCCACCGCCACGTTCCCCTCCTCGGCCCCTTCCGCCAAAACCGCCGCGATCGCCTCCGTCAGCGCCGCGCCCCCCGCGCGTGGAACCTCCCCGATCGCCTAGGTTTCCCCTCATGGTAGGGGCCTGCCCGCCGCGACGACCACGATCGCTTCCAGGGGGCGCCTGAGCAATCACCGGCCATGCCAGGCAGCAAAAAAGGACCGCGATTAGGAAAACTCGGAATTGATTAGTCATTTCATACCCCACAAGAGGGATTTTCAGCAAGCCAACAACATTTCCTTCATACTGTTTAACCGCCATTGACCCCAAAAAGTTGCGGAATATTCCCGCGATTTTTCGGAACCGGTGACCGAACCCGGCGTTAAAACACCGGAGGCTCGACGGAACAACCATCACCCCGGGGTCGTCGCAATTAATAGAATTTAAGACTTTGTATTTTACATTCGTTTTTTTTGGGCAAGATACTCCCTGAGTGTTCTTCCCCCATTCGGTCAGTTCTCATAGGGAATACCATTGCAGGATTCTTGTTTTTTGCCAAGAGTAGTTAAAGGAGTCGTTAGAATGAGAGTCACGTCGATTTGTGTGCTTTGTGGCCTGTTGGTCGTGCTTGCCGGAAGCTTGGCGGAAGCCCAGCCGCCGGGACGTGGTCCTGGCGGAGGACCGGGGATGATGGGGCAGGGCATGATGGGGCAGGGCATGATGGGGCAGGGCATGATGGGGCAGGGCATGATGGGACAGGGCATGATGGGCCGAGGGATGGATGCGGCCCGATTGCTCATGATCGAGCAGGTCCAGAAGGAAATTAACCTGACCGAGGAGCAAAAGAGCAAACTGGAGGCGCTGCGCGAGGAGATGCGCGGACAAGCGCGCGGCGGCGAAGACCGCGGCCGAATGCGCGAGGAGATGCAGAACCTCGGCGAAGAGGAGCGACGCGAACGAATGCAGCAGATGATGCAACAGTTCCGCGAACAGGCCGAGAAACGAACCAAGGAAATGATGGAGAAACTGGGTCAAGTCCTCTCCGCCGAGCAGATGCTGCGTCTGAAGCAGATCCAGTTGCAGCAGGAAGGGGTCATGGTTCTGCGCCGGCCGGAAGTGGTCGAGGAACTCGGGTTGGATGATTCGCAGAAAGAACGCCTCCAGAAGATCGCCGAGGAAGTCGGTACTCAGATGCGCGAGCGGATGGAATCGTTCCGCGGCCGTGGCGGCGATCGCGAAGAGGGCGACCGAGACCGCGAGGGGATGCGAGAGCGAATGCAACAGATGCGCGAGGAGATGGAGAAGGTCCGCAAGGAGGTCGAACAGAAGGCGATGGGCGTATTGACCGCGGACCAGAAGAAGAAGCTGGGCGAAATGATGGGGAAACCTTTCGAGCTGGACCGTTCGGCGATGGGGCGTCCGGAAGGCGGCCCGCGCGGCGGTGAGGATCGCCGTGGTGAAGCTCGGCGCGGTGAAGGCCGGCGGGGCGAGGGTCGGCGCGGAGAAGGGCGACGAGGAGAGCGGCCTCAAAGGCAGGGACGCTAAGAGTCACGGAGTCGGGACATGCACCGGCTCGGGGTTGTCCCGGGCCGGTGCGATTTCGTTCTTTTTCGGGAAAGCCGCGGCTCCACGGCCGCGGTTGGTTTTTTTTTACGCGGCGAGGGCCGCGCAGAGGTGGATCGGATATGGACCTGGCGAGGATATTCCTCGATGCCGGCCTGCTCGACGAGCGGCAGATCGAGTCTTTGCGCCAGGAGGAGGCGGGCGGGCGTCTGGACGAAGCGGCGGTACGTCTCGGCCTGCTCACCGAGGAACAGACGCTCAGGGCGATTGGTGACGCGATCGGGTTGGCTTTCGTGGAACTGGCTGAATTCGACGTGGACCTGTCGCTCCTGGAATCGTTTCCGCCGGCGGCGATTCACCGCGAGTACCTTTTTCCGCTGCACCAGCGCAACGGTACGGTCGTGGTGGCCACTCCGGACCCTTTCAATCTCTATCCGCTCGACGAACTCAGTGCCGCGTTGGGGAAGACGGTCATTCCCGTTCTTGCCACTCGCGCGGAGATTTCGAAACTGACGAAGACCCATTTGGGGGTCGGCAGTGAGACGATCGACCATTTGATCGCCCAGAGCGGCGACGGCGAGATCGAGGTACTCGACGAGTTCGAGGGGGACGACACCGAGTTGTCCCAGATGGCGCAGGAGCCGTCGGTGGTCCGCCTGGTGAACGAGATTCTCGTAGAAGCGATCGACATCGGCGCCAGCGACATCCACATCGAGTCGGAGCAGCACGATCTGCGCGTGCGGTACCGGCTCGACGGCGTCCTGCAATCCCAGCCGGTGCCGCTGGAGATCAACCGCTTCCGCGCGGCGATCATCAGCCGCCTGAAGATCATGGCCCGGCTCAATATCGCGGAGCGCCGCCTGCCGCAGGACGGCCGGATCGAGCTGAAGACCGGCGGCCGCGAGGTCGACGTCCGCGTTTCGGTCATTCCGATGATCCACGGGGAAGGCATCGTCCTCCGTTTGCTCGACAAGAGCCGCATGGCGTTTACGCTGACGAATTTGGGCATGGACGGCGATCTTCTGAAAACCTTCCGCCAACTGATCTCCCTGCCTCACGGGATCATTCTCGTCACCGGGCCGACCGGTTCCGGAAAGACGACCACGCTCTACAGCGCGCTCCAGGAGATCAAGAGCGACGAAATCAAGATCATCACCACCGAAGATCCGGTCGAATACAAGCTGCACGGCTTGAGCCAGATCCAAGTACACCCGAAGATCGGCCTGACGTTCGCCAATTCGCTCCGCAGCATTCTACGGCACGATCCGGACGTGGTCCTCATCGGGGAAATTCGCGACTTGGAGACGGCGGAGAACGCCATCCAGGCGTCGTTGACGGGACACCTCGTCTTCAGCACGTTGCACACCAACGACTCCGCCGGCGCCTACACTCGGTTGAGCGACATGGGGGTCGAGTCGTTCCTCGTTTCCAGCACGGTCGAAGCGGTCATGGCGCAGCGGCTGGTGCGAACGCTCTGCCCTCACTGCCGGCGGCCCTACCACCCTTCCGGCGACGACGTGCCGGTCGATTTCCCCAAGGATCGCCTCGGGGCGGACGGTGTTCTCTACCATCCGGTCGGATGCCGCGAGTGCCGCCAGGTGGGTTACCGGGGCCGTTTGGGCCTCTATGAACTAATGGTCACCACGGACGATATCCGCAGGCTCAGCCAGGACCGCGCCAGCAGTTGGGAAATCAAGCAGGCGGCGATGCGGCAGGGAATGCGAACGCTCCGCGAAGACGGATGGGATAAGGTCCTTTCCGGCAGAACTTCCGTCGAGGAAGTCCTCCGCGTTACCAAGGGGGACGATGTTTCCGGCCATCTCATGCCCCAATCGGGTGATTCCTGATGTCGCACTTCGATTACATCGCCAGAGACCCGAGCGGACAACGCGTCACCGGCACGTTGGAGGCGGCGTCGCGCCAGGAAGTGCTGACGATGCTCTCCGGCCGCGCCCTGTTCCCCGTCAAGATCGACGCGCACGACAGAGCGGAACTGCCGTTCGCGCGGCGCCGCGTTCCGCGGCAGGTATCCGCGACGACGCTGGGCCAGTTGGCCGATTTACTGAAAGGGGGGGTCCCCCTGATGCGTTCGCTGGACGTCCTCAAACGGCAGACGTCCAACCGGGCGATGCGCGAGGTCCTCTCCGATTTGCACCGCCAGGTCGAAGGGGGCACCCCCCTCGCCGAGGCGATGCAACGGCACGAACGCGCGTTCGGAAAGATGACCATCAGCATGGTCCGCGCGGGGAGCGAAGGGGGGTTTCTCGAAGAATCCCTCTCGCGGATATCGGCCTTTATCGAGGCCCAGGAAGACCTCAAGGGCCGGACGATCGGCGCGATCGCCTATCCGGCCGTCCTGGCAACGCTGGGGGCGTCGGTGGTGATGGTCCTGCTGGTCTTCTTCGTGCCGAAGTTCGAGACGATCTTCGCCGCGATGCGCCAGAGGGGTGAATTGCCCGCCTTGACGGAAGCCCTCCTGGCGAGCAACCGGTTCTTTTGGGATTGGAGCCTTTGGATACTGCCG
>CAZFQG010000229.1:0-8928 GCA_964520785.1 uncultured Planctomycetaceae bacterium
CCCCAACGATTTCGCCCCGCGGGGAGGTTTTTCACGGTTGCCGAAAGGACACCGCGCCACCCGCCGTTCAAATACGATGGCAGACCGCGTTCGACTGCGTCCGCTCGCACGAGACGTAAAAGCAGTCCGCATCCAAATGTCCAATCCACGCGGCCACGGCGGCACCTCGCCTGATAGTGCACTTTAGTATAGTGCTGAAGTCGCAGCGCCGTTACACCACGCTCGGGCTAGCGGCAATCGACACAAAACCTGCAAGGAGGTGCCACTTTTTGGGGGTGGCTACAGACTCTGTAGTCATTTTGCGATATCACAGCATATTGTGAACATACTCAAGAGTCACAAAAAACTATCCGCACTACCAAAGAGGTAGTGTATTCTCTCAGATAGGGAATGATTTTTCCGGCTTGCGGAATACCAAGCCCACCAATAAGGGTCGCTTTGTTTTTCCAAAAAAGGCGTGAAAACGTGTAATTCCTGGGTTTTGTGACAGAGAAGAGCACGAATTGGCCATTTCGAGTGGGTAAGGACGTTGACAGGTGACTATGCGGTCAATAAAATAGATCGTATTGATTCTGGAAGGAGATTAGCGTGCCGAAACTTACCGCGATTCGGAAACAAGCGGTCGACGAAATGATGAAAGCCGCCTTGGTCGAGGCAGCGGTCGGCGTGCTGAACGAACATGGTTTCGATGGGATGACGATGGATCGGGTGGCGGCGGTGGCGGAAGTCGCCAAGGGAAGCTTGTACCGCTATTTTCGGGGCAAGCGGAAGCTTCTGGAATTTGTTTACGCGAAGACGATCGACCCCGTATTTCAAGACCTGGAAGAGATCGTGGCGTCGGAACGACCGGCGATGGAGAAACTGGAGGCGCAACTCAGCTCCTTGCTGGAACACGTCGCCAAACACGGGCAGGTCTACAAACTCCTGTTCCAGGATGATACCGCGCATGGTCTCCTCCAGTCGTCGGAACGGCGCACTTCGGAGACAGCGAGTCGGCTGCTGGCTGCCATTTTTCGCCAAGGCATTGCGGAAAGCGTTTTCGACGCCAAGGATCCGCTCATGCTCGCCCACATGTATCTCGGCCTCATCAGGGGTGTATTGCGGAGTCAGCCCGAACTGGGAGAGCGCGGCCGGCGGGAGGACCTCTGCCGCATGCTCCTGGGTACGCTGTTCAACGGAATTGCCACGGAAAAGGGGCGAGCCGGTTGACAAGCACGAAGACGGGTATGACGCGAACATGGTTTTTTTGGCCAACCGGCCAGGAACAGTTGGAGTATCTTCAATGAACAGGTGTGCATGGAAACCTTGGGTTGCCATGGCTTTGCTGGCGTGTCCTCCTCTGGTGGGCTGCCATCGGCAGCAAGCCACTCCGCCGCCCCCCGCCCCGGAAGTGAGTGTGGTGACGGTCGAACCTCGGCAGGTCGTGTTGACTTCGGATCTGCCCGGCCGAACCTCCGCTTATCTGGTCGCGGAGATTCGTCCCCAGGTGAACGGCCTTCTTCAGAAAAGGCTTTTCACGGAAGGGGCTCACGTGAAGGCGGGGGACATGCTTTACGAGATTGATCCTGCCCCGTACCAGGCGGCCTACGATCATGCGGCCGCCAACCTGGCCTCCGCCCGGGAGGGAGTCGACCAGGCGCAAGCCGCGTTGCGCGCCAGCGAGGCCAGCCTCAAACGCCACCAGGCGACCCTGGCGCTTGCCAAAACGAATCTGAAGCGGTATGAAAAACTGGTCACGACCCAAGCCGTTTCCGCCATGCAACGCGATCAGATGGCGGCTGACGTCGAGGTGGCCGATTCCGCATTGCGGGAGGCTGAAGCCCAGGTGGATTACAACCGGGAGGCGATCGAGGCGGCCGAGGCGGCGACCAAGCAGGCGGAAGCGGCCTTGGAGACGGCCAAAATCAATCTGGGTTACACCAAAATCTCCGCTCCCATCACCGGACGCATCGGCCGATCCAATGTGACCGAAGGCGCCATCGTCACGGCGTATCAACAGGCGCCCCTGGCCACGATCCAGCAGTTGGATCCCATTTACGTGGACGTTCCTCAATCGACCGCGGAACTGAATCGCCTGAAACGGCGCCTCGAGAGCGGTCAGATCAAGAGCAATGCGACCGACCGGGTCCGAATCGTTCTGGAAGACGGCGCCGATTACGCGGACGTGGGCTCGCTCAAGTTTCGGGACGTGACGGTGGACCCGACCACTGGATCCGTCATCCTCCGGATCGTGGTTCCCAATCCCGAGAGCACTCTTCTGCCCGGCATGTTCGTGCGGGCGATCATCGAGGAAGGCATCGAGGAGCAGGCCATCCTTGTCCCCCAGCAGGCCGTGTCACGCGATTCGAAGGGAGAGCCTTTTGCCCTCATTGTCAACTCCGAGGGGAAGGTCGAGCAGCGTGGCCTCGTCACCGACCGCGCGCTCGGCGACCAATGGCTCGTCTCGTCGGGGCTAGCCCAGGGCGACCGCGTGATCGTTGAAGGAAAGCAGAAAGCCCGCCCGGGAAGCCCCGTCAAGCCCGTCCAGTTTGCGGCCGACCGGGCTGGCGCCGAGCAACCCGGGGTGCGCACGGCGCATGCGGGCACGGTTGGACCGGACAAAAAATCGAACTGACGGAGACGCGTGGTGTTATCGAAATTTTTCCTGGATCGCCCGGTCTTCGCCTGGGTTATCGCCATTTTCATCATGCTGCTCGGCGGGCTGGCCATCTACAACCTGCCCATCTCCCAGTACTCCCCGATCGCCCCTCCTTCCATCGCGATCACGGCCCGTTATCCCGGCGGCTCGGCGCGAACGGTCGAAAACAGCGTGACCCAGATCATCGAGCAGAAGATGACGGGGTTCGACGACATGCTCTATCTTGCCGGGACGAGCGATTCGTCGGGCAGCTCGCGCATCGAGTTGACATTCAAACCGGGAACCGATCCGGATCTGGCCTGGGCCAAGGTCCAGAACAAGCTCCAGCTCGCCATGGCGAGCCTGCCGGAAGCGGTTCAACGTTCGGGCGTCATGGTCAACAAGTCCACGCGCAACTGGCTGTTGATGGTGGGGCTTGTCTCCGAAGACGGAAGCTTGAGCGGCCACGACCTGCGAGACTATGCCCAGTCGAACATTGAAAAGGTTCTGGCGCGCGTCCCCGGAGTCGGCGAGGTCGAAGTGTTCGGCTCGCAGTATGCCATGCGCGTTTGGCTGAATCCGGATAAACTGACCGATTATCACCTGACGGTGACGGACGTGGTCGCGGCCTTGCGGGCTTACAACGTGGAGGTTTCCGCGGGCCAGTTCGGCGGTGTCCCGGCGGTGGAAGGGCAGCGGCTCAATGCCGCCATCGTCGTCCAGAACCTGCTCCAAACGCCCGAAGAGTTCGCCTCCATTCCCCTGCGCACCAATCCCGACGGTTCCGTCGTGCGGATCAGCGACGTGGGTCGGACCGAGTTGGGAACCGAGTTCTACGATATTGAAAGTTCGTACAACGGCAAACCGAATGCCGTGCTTGCCATCCGCCAGGCGCCCGGCGCGAACGCGCTGGACGCGGCCAACGCCATCCGGGCCCGGATGGAGGAAATGAGCCGCTACTTCCCCCCCGGAGTGAAAGTCGTCTATCCCTACGACACGACGCCGTTCGTCAAGGTGGCCATCATCGAGGCGGTCAAGGCCTTGTTCCAGGCCATCCTCCTGGTCTTTCTGGTGATGTGGCTGTTCATGGGCAACATGCGCGCCACGCTGATCCCCACGATCTCGGTCCCCGTGGTCCTCCTGGGGACGTGCGCCGCGCTGGGCGCGTTCGGGTACTCCATCAACATGCTGACGATGTTCGCCATGGTGTTGGCCATCGGTTTGTTGGTCGACGACACCATCGTGGTGGTCGAAAACGTGGAACGGCTCATGAGTGAAGAGGGGCTTTCGCCCAGAGACGCCACGGCCAAATCCATGGAGCAGGTCACCAGCGCCCTGATCGGCTTCTTTCTGGTGCTGTCCGCCCTGTTCGGTCCCATGGCGTTTTTCGCCGGATCGACCGGAATCATCTATCGCCAGTTTTCCGTGACCATCGTCACGTCGATGCTGCTGTCCGTGGTGGTCGCGCTGATCCTGACGCCGGTGCTTTGCGCGTCGATTCTCAAGCCGGTCCCAAAGGGCCACGAGGCGGCCGAAGGAGCGATCTGGTTTCTCCGCCCGTTCTTCCTCTGGTTCGACCGCATGTTCAATCGATTCCGTGACGGTTTCGTGGCGCTGGTGGGAAACGCGCTTGCCCGGAAACTGCGTTACGTGGTCATTTACCTCGTGATCGTCGCCGGGCTGGGTTTCCTTTTCATGCGGATGCCGACCAGCTATCTGCCGGACGAGGATCAGGGAATCCTGCTGGCCCAGATCATGCTGCCCACCGGGTCTACCCTGGAGCAGACCGAGGAGCTTGCCCGTGAAGTCCAGGACTATTTTCTGGAGCATGAGAGCGAGGCGGTCGAGTCCTGCATGACGATTGCCGGCGTAGGCTTTTCCGGCGGGGCGCAGAACAACGGCATGGTGTTCGTCAAACTGAAGGATTGGAACCTGCGCGATCGGGAGGATTTGAGGGTCAAAGCCGTCGCGGGCCGCGCCTCGGCGAGATTTGCATCGATTCGCAACGCCACGGTGTTTGCTTTTCCGCCCCCTCCCGTCAGCGAGCTGGGCAATGCCACGGGGTTTGATTTTCAACTGGTGGACCGTGGCGGCCTGGGCCACCATGCCCTGATGCAGGCACGGAACCAGCTCCTCGGCATGGCCGCGCAGGATCCGAGGCTGGTGCGAGTCCGGCCCAACGGCATGGAAGACGTGCCCGAATACCGGGTTGACGTCGATTGGGAAAAGGCGGGCGTCCAGGGTCTGCCGATCACCGCCATCCACAGCACCATCTCGGCGGCGTTCGGCGGCACCTACGTCAACGACTTCATCCAGGGCGGACGCGTCAAACGGGTCTACGTCCAGGCGGATGCCCCCTACCGGATGCTGCCCAAAGACCTCGAAAAACTGTTCGTTCGCAATTCGGCCGGGAAAATGGTCCCTTTCGCCTCGTTCGCCTCCAGCCACTGGACGACCGATTCTCCCCGATTGGAGCGTTTCAACGGCTTCCCGTCCATGAACATCTGGGGGGAGCCGCCCCCCGGGGGAAGCTCGGGCGAGGCCATGCAGGCCATGGAAGAAATCACAGCCAAACTCCCGCAGGGAGTCGGGTATGACTGGACGGGGCTGTCCTACCAGGAGCGGCAAGCCGCCGGCCAGACCGGCCTGCTCTATACCTTTTCCATCCTGATCGTTTTTCTCTTCCTGGCGGCCCTGTACGGGAAATGGGACGTCCCGATCGCGGTCCTGATGATCCTGCCGCTGGGTGTCATCGGCGGCTTCGCCGCTTCTTGGCTGCGTGGATTGCCCAGCGACGTCTATTTCCAGATCGGGTTGTTGAACACGCTGGGCTTGGCCACCAAGAACGCCATCCTGATCGTCCAGTTCGCCATGGGCGGATTGAACCAAGGAATGAGCTTGAACGAGGCCGCGCTCCAAGCGGTCAAGCTGCGGCTCCGCCCGATCGTGATGACGTCCACGACGACCGGGTTGTCCGTGCTGCCGCTGGCCTTCAGCACCGGCGCCGGCGCCGGCGCCATGAAGGCCATTGGCACGGCGGTGCTCGGCGGCATGATCACGGGCACCATTTTGGTGGTCTTGTTCGCGCCCCTGTTCTATGTGCTGATCCACGGCTTTTTCAGCAGAAGCACCCAACACGCCTGAAATCAGCCCCCAGGCTTCGTCAACTCAAATTGGCGGTGCGGCACGCCCCCCCCCCTCACTGCCGTTATTTCTTGCCCATTTTGGCTCACCCCACCTTGGTCGTCGGAAATCTGCCGAATACAAGGGAAATGCTAATCACCTTGTGACGAATGGCATGATTATATCAATGATGCATGTCATGATTGATTTTCTCGGAGAAACGGCCAATGGTACACGACGGAAACCCTTCTGAGAACACGTTGCCAGTGAGAGGCGCGAATGCTTGGGCGAAACGCTTGTTGCTTTGTTTCCCGGCATGCCTGCTCCTGGTGTTGGGTACGGGATGCACGGGAATGCGCGAGTATGTCGCCAACGGCTTCAAGGTCGGGCCGAACTATCGCAAACCGGCGGCTCCGGTGGCCGACCAATGGCTTGACGAGAACGACCCTGCCGTGGACACCTCGGGGATCGACGACGCGGCCTGGTGGCGAACCTTCGACGACCCGGTGCTGGAGGATCTTATTGCCACGGCCTACCGGCAGAATTTGAGCGTGCGCGTGGCCGGCTTGCGGATACTGGAAGCCCGGGCCCAGCGGGCGATCGCGGCGGGCGAACTATTCCCGCAACAGCAATCCGCGTTCGGCGATTATACCCGCACCGGGCTGAGCAAGAACAGCCTCAGCGGCGCCGATGTGCCGACGCGTTTCTTCAGCGAGTGGGATCTAGGAATGGGGCTTGCCTGGGAACTCGATTTCTGGGGTCGTTTTCGCCGCGCGATTGAAGCGGCGGACGCGAATCTGGACGCTTCGGTGGAGAACTACGACCATGTTTTGGTGCTCCTGATTTCCGACGTGGCCCGGAGTTATACGGAGGTCCGCATTGCCGAACAGCGTCTTGCCTACGCGCGGCAAAACGTGGAAATTCAGCAAGGCAGCCTGCGCATTGCCGAAGAGCGTCTCCGCGAGGGGTTCACGACGCGGCTCGACGTGACCCAAGCCAGTTCCGATCTGGGCAACACCGAGGCCAGCATACCCCCGCTGGAATCCGCGCGCCGCCAGGCCGTCAACCAACTGTGCATTCTCCTCGGCATGCCGCCGCGGAACCTCGACGCGATGCTCGCGGCCGAGGAGGGCATTCCCAAGGTCCCCGCGCGGGTGGTCGTGGGCATTCCCGCCGAACTCCTTCGCCGCCGGCCGGATGTCCGCCGCGCGGAGCGCGAGGTTGCGGCCCAAAGCGCGATGATCGGCGTCGCCACTTCCGAGTTGTACCCCCACTTCTCCATCAGTGGTACCATTTTCCTCGACGCCACGAAGTTCGAAAATCTGTTCAATATCGATTCCATTGCAGGCACCGTCGGCCCATCCTTCCACTGGAATATTCTCAATTACGGGCGTCTGACCAACAACATTCGGGTTCAGGAATCCCGCTTCCAGCAACTTGCGGTCCAATACCAGGACACCGTCTTGCGGGCGAACGCGGAGGCGGAGAACGCCCTCGTCCGGTTCCTCAAATCGCAGCAGCAGGTCCTCGCGCTTGCCGAAAGCGCCGAGAACGCCCGCCAATCGGTGGAACTGGTCTTGTCGCAATACCGCGAGGGAACGGTCGACTTCGACCGGGTCTTCAATACGCAACAATTCCTGACCCAGCAACAAGACCAATTGGCCGTGGCCGAGGGCGCGGTCGCCCAGAACCTGATTCAACTCTACACGGCCTTGGGCGGGGGGTGGCAGATCCGTTTCAATCCTCCCGCGCCCTCCGTGCCGGTCGCCGGAGGCCCGATGGAGGTGGTTCCCCTGCCGAGGACAAGCCCGCCCGAGACGTCGCCCGCCCTGGCCGTGTCCGGGCAACCGTGATTTCCTCCCGGGAACGGCTCAACGATCGATTCCCGATTGGGGCGTTCCGATTGAAGAAGGGGAGGCAACCGGAGAAGGTTGCCTCTCGATGAAAGAAACCATTCCGGTTCCAAAGGATCTCCGTCATGAGCCGATCGATTTTCTGGTTGGGAGTATTCCTACTGCCATGCCTTGGGCCAAATGCGTTCGGCGGCGAGTTATGCGGCAATGGCTTGCGTTGCGAACTGCAATGCACGCGATCGGCCACCATCCCCTGTTATTGCCCGGACGACTACTGCCGTAAACCGGTTCCATGCATCCCCTGCCCGGGGCTGCGGGGATGCGCCGACGATTACTGTCGAAAACCGATGCCATGCCTTTCCTGTTTTTGCCTGCCATGTTGCGCGGACGACTATTGCCCGAAACCGCTTCCCTATTTCTGCTGGCCTGCAAACCGTCAAATCCAACGCTGCCCGCCGGGCAACGACGCCCTGAACTGCTCGGGCTGCAAGTGACGCCAACAACGCGTCGATTTTTTGGTGCACCGGCCATGCCTGGGAGACAACCAGTACATTGAGGGATAGGAAGGGATAGGAAATTTGATTTCCCAACAAACTCAAGGATAACCGGGAAAATGTACCGGAACAACCCGTCGGCTTTCTCGTTGGTGCAGCCGCTCTCCATGCCATTATCAGGTCATGCTAGCCCACCCAGACAGGTCAGCTAGACACCGCGAAGACATACCCCCCCCCCAGCACCGACCGCGAAACGCTATCGGCCAGAATCGAAGGTTGCTCAGGAACTCAGAAGGTCGCCAGGAACTCGTCGATGTCGACGTACGTCACCTCGCCCGGCTCCTCCCCCTCGGATAACGTCGGCCGGCTTTCCCAATCCGCGTCCGGCTCGTAGACCCAGCCGTCTTCGCTCGGCGGGGCTCGCGCCGTCGACGGATCCCATAACCCGCAGTGACGCAATATCTTCTCGATCACGTCGCCGCGCGGCGGTTCGATAAAGGCGATCACCTTCATTTCGCCGCCGCATCGGTCGCACTTCAGCGGGTCGACCTCGTACACCCGCTTGATCAGCATCGCCCACGTTTGGCTGCATCGCATGGGCTCCGTGGGCTCGTTCCCGGGCACCGTGCCGGTCCGCTTCGCCGCCTCGGCCTCCGCCGCCTTGCGACGCATCCCCCGGGCCTTGTTCGAGTACCAGCCGTAGTAGCGGACCAGGTGCGCGCCCTTCGGCGAGATGTGCTGCGTGAACTCGGCCAGGAAGTCGAGCGGGTCGAACACCTGGAAATTCCGTGTCCTTTCGGCAACCGTGCAAGACTCGTCCCAGGCGGTTTGGTATCATTCG
>CAZFQG010000230.1:0-8902 GCA_964520785.1 uncultured Planctomycetaceae bacterium
CATCGGCATGAACTCGCCGGTGATCGAAGCCTGGTCAACGGCCGCCTCGCCGGACTCGACCACGCCGTCGACGCTGATCTTCTCCCCGGTGTGGACCATGATCCGGTCGCCGACCTCAAGATCGTCCAGGGCGGCCCGTTCTTCCGTCCCGTCCTCGCGGAGCCGCCAGACGATCTCCTCGCCGACGCTGAGCATCTCGCGGATGGCTCGGCGGGTGCGGCCCATCGTGTACGCGGTAAGCAGTTCGGCGATGTCGGCCAGCCAGATGATCGTCAGGGCCGACCAGCCGCGGCCGGCCGCGATGCTCGCCAGGATGGCCGTAGCGCTGAGGGTATCCGCATTGGGCCGGCCGCTGGAGTAGAGTGATCGCCAGCCGCTGCGGAAAATGGGAAGCGCCAGCGACAACGCCGTGATCGCTGGGAGGGAGGTGAATCTCTTAAGAAACGTCGCCGGCGCCGCCAGTGCGCGAGGGCTCAATTGGGAATACGCCAGCGTCGCCGTGGTCACGCCGATCCGCGTGAGCATCTCGGAAATCGGTTCCTCTTGCAGTCGTCGCTCGTTCACCGTCTGCTCGCTTTGCGCGGCCCGTTCCGCCTTGTACGCCGCCAGCGAATACGACCCCAGAACCGACTCGGTCCATTCGACGACGCTCTCGACGGTCGCCTCCGCCGCATCGAAGTGGATCAGAACGTTCTCCGTCAGAAACGACACCCGTGCCTCGCGCACCGGCGCGAAATCTTCAAGCCGCCGCCGGATCCGCTCGCGATCTTCCCCCAAATAACGCAGCGCGCGGCATCCGATCCGGACCCGACCGGGCAGCCGGTGGATCACCTCGCATTGTAAGAGCGGTTGTTTTTTCGCTCGGAACACGTCTTCTGGCAAACTGGCTATTTGGTGATTTCACGTCCGGCCCGGGCCGGTACACCCTACAGGCAAACGAAACCCACGGGTTTAGTCCTTGGAGCGTATCAGGGGGTGCAAACCCCACCACAGCATCGAAATGCCCGGCGGCATTGCTCTGGCTCCGTCGGCGAGAATCTGCTTGATGCCGATGCCGGCCAGGAGGATGAGGAGGACGCTGTAGAAATCCAGCAGCCCGCCGGTCCGGTCGTAGACGGCGCGGTTGAGGCCGTCGACCGCGGCGCGGACCTCCCGTGTGAATGCCGGCTTGGGGGGCTTCTCGAGTTCCCCTTCCAGGCCCAGCAGGCGGACGACCGCGGCGAAGAGCAACTCGGGGCGGACCTTCGCCGGCTCGAATCGGATGAGAACGCTGCCGGTCTCGACGTTGACATTCACAGTCTGCACACCCTCCAGAGTGGGGAGCTTGTCTCGCAGCAGGTCCGTTCCCGGTAGCCCCTCCGGCAGGGAGGGGACGCGGAAGCGGACTCTTCCCGGCAAGGAATGCTCCACACGGACCGGTCCCGTTCTCACCCAGGGGAGAAGCGACGGGCGTTTTCCCTTGCCGAGAATCGCGGCGACCAACATTCCCGTAACAATATGCATAAATCGGCCATTTAACCTGAACCTCGCGGACTATCTTCTCCAACTCTAGGTTGCTGTTTAACAACCGTCAACGCGCATGTCGCAAAAAGGCAACACGAAACCGGTTTGTGAGCTTATCATGGCGAGTTTTGCGCAAAATTGCCTCTTCTTCCGCAAAGTGGCTCTTGAAGACAGTTGGAGCCGATTTCATAATGGGAACATTGGTTTTTACTGGAAAAACGTGCTTGGCGGTTTGCTGGCGAACGGCGAGACGCCAAGCACTACAATGCGAGTGCAGGCCGACGAGGAGTGATCGCGAGGTTAATGAATAAAGACATGCTTTCCAGACAATCCGCAACTGCGGAACGGAGTGAATCGGTCGAGGAAATCTACATCGACACCGAGCGGAATCTCTCTAGCCGTCCGGCCCAAGGGAACGCGTCGCGGTACCTGGAACAGGTCCTGGCAAGCGGGAACTTATCCGCTCTCATGGGTGGAACTGTTACCCCTCGGTTCGAGCAGGCATTTTCTTCGCTGTTGGGTTCGAAGTATTCGGTGGCGATGAATTCCTGCATGAGTGCGCTGCACTCGGCGGTTATCGCGGCGGAAGCCGGAGTCGGCAGCGAGGTCATTTGCGATTCGGTCTACGTATTCGGCGCGATGGCCGTATTGTACAACGGCGCCATTCCGGTCTTCGTGGACGTCGATCCGACGACGCACAATATGGATCCGGACAAGCTCGAAGCGGCGATTAGCGAGCGGACCAAGGCGATCATCGTGACGCACGCTTGGGGTCTCCCGGCCGAAATGGATCGAATCATGGCCATCGCCAGGAAGTACGGCTTGGTCGTGATCGAAGATTGCGCCGAGTCCCTCCTGGCGAGGTACGACGGCAGGTATACCGGGGTGTGGGGGGATATCGGTTGTTTCAGTTTTCAAGCCAGCAAGCAGATGTCGCTGGGGGACGCCGGGATGGCAACGGTGCAGGACGACGAGTTGCACAAGCGGGTCGCCAATTTCGCTTTGGCTCCCACGTTCCTGTCCGTCGCTTACACGCTTGATTACAACTATCGGATCAACGAATTGACCGCCGCGGTGGGGCTCGCGAAGTTGGAGGTTCTCCAACGGGAACTCCGCCGCATCGCCGCGAACGCGGCGGTCTTCGACGGGGCGGTCGAAGGGTGCGATTGGATCACCCTACAGCGCGGGCCGGAGAAGGCGGAGCACTCCTTCTACTATTGGGCGGGGAACTTCGTGGAAAACGGCAACGGGCCCGATCTGGAACGCTTCAACCGGACGATCGCCGACGCCGGGATGGAAACGGTAAGCGTCGGATACACGAAGATGGCGGCGTACCAGCATCCGCTGATCAAGCATCGCCGCGCGCAGGCGTTTACCGATCCGCGCAATAAGGAATGCCGGATGGACTATGACGAGGGGTGTTGCCCCATCGCGGAACGGATCGTGCCGCGGATCATCCTCGGCTATACGATCGCCCCCGAGGAGGTCGTCCGGCGGGACGCGGACAAGCTGGCCGAAGTCATCCGTGATCTGTCATGATCCCGGGAACAACGAGTCGTTTTTGACACGAATCATGGGAGAGTGGACGTGAAGGACATCCGTCTTGGAGTAATCGGATACGGATTCCGCGGCGCGGGCCTTATGGATATGGCGAAGACGGTCGACGGTCTTCAGCCGATCGCCGTCTGTGACCGGAGCGACGAAAATCGTACGAAAGCGGCGGCCGCGCTCGAGGGCGTGAAGCTTTTCGAGGACGCCGCCGAGATGCTCTCCTCCGGCGAGGTCGACGCCGTGATGGTGGAGACGCCTCCGTCTACGCACGCGGAACTGGTCGTCGCGGCGCTCGAAAGCAATATCCACGTCCTCTCCGACGTTCCGGCGATCCACGCGACGGACGAGGCGGCGCTGCTGTGGGAGGCCGCGCGGAAGAGTTCGGCCGTCTACATGTTCGGCTCGACGGCCAATTATTTCGGCTTCGTGCAGACGGCCGGCGACGTCATCGAAAAGGGCCTGCTGGGAAAACCGTTCTACCTGGAGGCCGAATACGTCCACGACATCCGCGAATTCTGCAAGGCGACTCCCTGGAGGATCGGGTACGAGCCGATCCGCTATTGCACGCACTCGCTGGGCCCTATTCTGAAATGGCTCGGCAAGGAACTGGTTACGGTCTCTTGTTTCGACTCCGGCGGCCACGTCGAGGCCGACAATCCGGGCGCCCATGACGCCATGGTAGCCATCTTCCGCACCGGCTCGGACGAATTAGTCAAGCTCCTCGTCAGTTTCGCCAACAGCAACCCCTGCGGACAACACCGGTATCTTTGCCACGGAACACGAGGCTCGTTCGAATGCACCTGGCCACTTTCCGGCGATGCGCCGAAGGTGAAGTTCGCCACGCAAGAAGTGTATGGGTTCGACAACCCGATCGAGCTTGCCGTCGCCTCGCAACGAAAGGAACTGGGGACGCTCGAAAGCACGAGCGGACACGGATCGCTCGACTACGCGATGCTGGTCGATTTCGCGGGGGCGATCGGCGGAGGGCCCAATCCGCTGGGCCTCCGCGAAGGGCTGGCGATGACGCTACCGGGATTGTTCGCGCTGGAATCCTCTCAAAACGGCGGCCGGCTGACCGAGATCAAGTATCCGTGGGACTAGCGGAGCCGTCTTCCTTCTCGCGGGCCATCGTCGTGAACATCGACTTGATGTCGGTAAATCCCTTGACCGCCACGAAAACGGTGATCGTCATGTACCAGACGACGCAGGCCATGGAGAGGGAGAACCAGAACCAGTGATCGAGTATTCTATCAAGCATTGTCCGCCTTGCTTCTTCCATCGTAACCCAGGATCGACTTGAGGAGCGATCCCATCACCATGGCCGCTCCGGTCACGAAATAGGTGAGGATTCCCCAGAGGTGCACGCCGATTACCTCGGTGAAGAAATGATTGACCGCCGCGAAATGGGTCGCCTTTTCCACGACAAGAAAGGTCAAAGGCATGATCGCGCCGGTGCAGATGGCCGCCGCCGCGCCCCAATCGTTCGCCTTGCGCCAGTAACACGCGGCGATCAATAGTGAGGTCATGCTGGAGAGGTAGATCGTCGCGGTGATTCCCAGGTAATCCATGATGTTCTGATCCAACGGATATAACAGGCCGTAGAGAAACAAGAACACCCCGATGAGGGCGATGATCATCCGGTTCCAGAGCAATCCGCGGCGCTGCGTTATTCCGCCCTTGCGAAAGGGGGCGAGGATATCGTTGTATATCACGCTCCCCCAGGAAAGCATGTAGGACGACTCGGTCGACATATCGGCCGCCAACATTCCGGCGATGACGATACCCATGGCGCCGATCGGCACGAGACCGGCTAGAAGGGTCGGCATCGCCAGCCGGGCCCGCGTCGAATCCCCCAGCAATTCACTCACGAGGCCTTGGTCCAGCGCGGCTAGCGCGGCGATGCCCCAGAGCCCCGGAATGAGGAAACGGCATACGAAAAAGAAGCTCGTGCCGCGGTAAATGGCTTTGCCCGTCTTGCTGTCCTTGGCGGCCAGAACGCGCTGCACGGTGGTTTGCCAGGTCAGCACGGCCGCCGTGCAAAGGATTCCGTAGAAGCCGACATACCTCCATCCCAGTTCCTTATTGAGAAACGGGTTGAAACCGCCCGCCCCGTGCCGCGATTCCACGGCCGCGACCATGTCGCTCCATCCCACGCTATAGAAGACAAGCCCCGTGACGACCAGCAGCCCTCCGGACATGACGATGAATTGGAGATAATCGGTGATCAACACCGAGACCATGCCCCCGAGAATCGTATAAACGGCCACCCCCAGTAGGAGGGCCGTCATGACGATTGCGATGTAGTCGGGATTGAACCCGCAGACGACGACGAGGAATTCTCCGCCGAGCCGGAAAAACACGCCCATGTTCAACAGCCCGCCCAGCACGATGACGATGCCGCTCATCCAACGTATCCGGGAACCGTACTGGTTCTGGAACAGCTCCGGAATGGTCATTACCCCGGCATCGCGAAGCGGCTTGATGCAGAACCCGGTGCAGCCGATCAAGAGCATCGCCAAAAACTGCATCACCCCGGGCGTTGCGCCGCTGAAGCCGTACTTGAATCCGAACTCGGAGGAGTACATGCACGTCGCGATTCCGAACTCGGTGGCGGCCAGCGAAGCGATTCCCAGGTAGAGATTCATCTCGCGTCCAGCGACCAGAAACTGGTCCACGCGGCCGACATACCGCTTGGCCATGATGCCGGCTACCATGCAGCCGACCAAGTAGACCCCCACGATGCCTCCGTCGAGGATCGAAAAATTGCTCATTAGTCAACCGGAAATGTTCGGGAAGATGGGGGAACGCCGGTCCCGTGGTACGTCACGTCGGACATACCGCGTCGCGGGGGGAACCCAGGATCGACGCATGTCGGGTAATCGCATCATACCACCCGGGAGGCGGCGTGCCAAGAGGTGTGCGATGGCTCGGGTGCCAACCCGCCGGAAAAAGGAGGAAGTGCGGTTCGGAGATGAGCGGCGCGCTTATTCGGAGAGTGCATCGCCAGCTCTTGCGATCCAGGCACGAAGTGCCGAAGGCGCGACGGGTGGTCGTTCGGGGTGCTACCGCAACCCGGCGATCTCCTCCGCCGCGGTTTGGACGGCTTCGGGGTCGGCCAGGTATTCCAGCGTCAATTCGAACGTCCGCGATTCGCCCGGTTTGAAAAGAATGACGCGGCCGGCCCGTTTTTCTTCGGTCTTGGTGTTGGGGAGATTCGTCCCCGGCTCCAGGCCGACGGCGTATCCGTCCTCCGCGCACTGGTTGTTCTTCCAGAGCGTGAAACAGGGCAACTGGTTCTTGTTGAAACGGTAGTAGACCGCGCGCCGCCGGTCGGCGGAACGCAGGAGAACGGCCGTGTCGCCATCCTCGGCGGCGGCGAACTCGCAGGCGAAGCACTTTTCCCGGGCACCGGCCCCCTCCTTACCCAAGACGTTCCACGTCGGCAGATCCGCCTTGGCGACCTTGTCGAACGGCGTCACCTTCTTCGCCGGTGCCACAAGCACGGCCCCAGGCCCGGCCAAGGGAGGGCCGAAGTTCGTATGGTAGATGAGTTCCAGTTCGCCCGGCTCTCGCGAGAGATTCTCGACCGTATCGCGGATGGTGATTTCCGTCTCCTCCGGCCGCGTGCTCGTCGTCGAGGTCAACCGGAGCTTGTTGCCGAAGAGCCGCGACTCGTCGACCACGCCGGTCACGGAAATCGTCCCGTCCGCTGAATCGACCGAGACCGACACGTCGTGCGCCGGGGTATTGGCGATCCGCCCGTGCAATCCGTAACGGAGGGTTCCGTTCTCGGCGAACTCGGGCCCGCCGTTGTACTCCAGCCCGCAGCGGACGAGCATCTCGTCGAAGCCGGCCAACCACCCCAGTCCGCTCGGTTCGTCGAGGCGGACGAAGGCCGGATGGACCGGCCCCTGGACCGGGGAGTCCCACCCCAGTCGCTCTTCACCGCACCGGGCCCGCCAGATTCCCATCCCCCGCGTGGGCAGGAGCGTGAAGCTCATGCGCCCATTGTCGACCTCCACGACGTCGACGCCGGTGCTCAGGCCCCCTTGCAGCGTCCGCCAGGTGACGGAACATGCGGCCGCCTTGGTGCCGAGGTCTTCGGGGCCGAGCCGCCCCGGGGGCGCGAAGAGACGCGACTGAGAATCCGCCAGGGTCCACGTCTTTACACCGTTTTCCCTCCGCGCGGGAGGGGCGGCGGTCGCGGTGGAGGCGACGGCGGCACCGATGGTTCCCAGGGAGACGGCCATCGCGCGGCGGCGGGTGATCTTGTTCGGTTGAGACATCAATATTCGCCCGGGAGCGGAGCTTCGTCCATTACCGTGAGCCGGCCATCGGTTCCTATCGCAATTCCTTTGCCGATGGGGGCGGATAGACTCTTGCCGTTGGAGGTCACTTGGAATGTATCCCCTTCCACGTCGACGTCGAAGACCGCTTTGCGGATCCGCACGCCTTCGAGGGCCATTTTCTCCGCGAAGGACGCGCGCGAGGGGCGCACGTGGATGGTGCCGTCGATTTGCGCGTCGATACCGAACGTGCCGAAAAGGAGGCATTGGGCGACGGTAACGCCGTCGACGGTACATTGCAGGGGCGTGTCGTGGCGGTAGTCGATCCGCTCGGCGACGATGGAATCGCCCCAGTACGGCATCCGGCTTCCCCACCAGATGCAACGCCGGAGGATGTCGTCCGCCGTTTCCGCGTGGCCCGCCTTGTAGAGCCGCTCGGCGATTTGCGGCGGGAAGCAAGTGCAGGCCCCGGGTCCGCCGTTGTCGACGTCGTTCTTGTCGTACTCCGCATCCCCCTTGGCCAGGCTGTGCAACCCATGCTCGCTGAGGAATTCCTTCTCATTGAGATGGCTCATCAGCCCGGCTTCGGTCTCTTCATCCAGGATACCGCTGCCGAAGAGCTTGAACATCTGCACGGTCCAGCGGGTCTCCGGCTCGCCTCGGCCGTTGATGAAGTCGAACCACTTCGTCTCGGGGTTCCAGAGTTCCTGTTTCAGCAGCGTCTTCAAGGCGCCGGCCCATTCGATCAGATGGGGGGCCGGCTTCCCGGCGATTTCCGCCAGCCGCGCGGCGCGAAGGTAATTGGCGTGGCGGCGACCGTTGAGATCCGGCATGACGTGGTTGTAAGCATCGTGCCGCAGACGCAGCTCCAGGTGACTGTTGGAGGGTCCGTAGTCGATCAGCGAGACCGGTTTCGAGACGTCGTCCAGGACGACCGCGTTTTGGAGGACGTGTTCGAGCACCGTCTTGCCGTCGACGACCTCTTCGAGAAACGCGGTGTCGCCCGTGTTCTTCACGTAGTAGTAGACGAGGCCGATGATCTTCTCCTGGTTGGCCATGTACCACGGCCCGAACGCCTTGCCGTCCATGGGATTGAAGGAGAAATGCCGCGTCATGTCGCACTTGAGGAACTGCTTGATGTGCTCGCGGTGGGCGCCGGGGTCGAACAGGGGCATGATCTCCCAGATTTCGCCGTAGTTCCACAGATAATCGGACACGCAGCCGCCGCGGATGCTGCCGGTCGAATAGTAGGGCCACAGGACGAACTCCGGCACGTCCCAGCGGTTCGTGATGAAGTGGACCAGCGAGCGGTTGTAGAACGCCTCGAGTTCCTTGTTGTCGGAAGTGAGCCGCGGGAGCCGCTGGAAGACCTCGGCGACCCGTTTCTCGTAGGCGGCGCCGGCCGCGGCGATGGCGCCGGCCGGGTCGGCGGCGATGGATCGGCACTCGGCCGCCGCCTCCTCCGCCGGGCCCAGGGCGAAGGCCAGGTAGAGTGCTTCCGTGCCGCCGGGCGCGAGCCGGAGCGTCTGTTCGGCCGACTTCTTCTCGGCATCCCAATCGAG
>CAZFQG010000231.1:0-8764 GCA_964520785.1 uncultured Planctomycetaceae bacterium
TAACCCAATTGACAGTAGTCGTTTGCTACGCTAAAAACGCACCTTCACAGGGCTGGTCTCTACAGGGAAAGGTGTTGCGCACCGACGTGCGGGCTGGAATAGATATTACGGGGGGCCGAGTTAAAGCCATCCGCGCGGGTCGGGCGAAGAAGACGGGGGATATTACTGATTCGCCATTGCCTTGGAAAGCCTGGCCACGACTTGACTCTTCGCTTCCCGAGTGATAGCATTATGATATCACCTGTAGAAACCTGATGGAGCCGTAACGATGCCCGATATTCTCGTACGTGGACTGCAAGCGAGCACGATCACGCGGCTCAAGGAACGGGCGAAAGGGCACGGGCGGTCGCTTCAAAGCGAGGTGAGGATCGTCTTGGAGAACGCGGCGGGGAGATCGCTTGACGAGGTGCTCGAGGCCGCCGGAGAGTGGCGCAAGAGGCACGGCCGCGTGTTCGAAGACTCCGCCGAGTTGATCCGCGAGGATCGCGAACGATGAACCGCGCCGTCCTCGATGCGAGCATCATCGCCAAACTGTTCTTCGAAGAGGACCATTCCGAAGCCGCCGAGCGGTGCGTGCGGACGATCCCCGAGTTGTCGGCCCCCGACCTGATCTGGGTCGAGGCGACCAACGTCATCTGGAAACGCTGTCGCCGCGGCGATCTTGCTCCCACCGACGCCGCCGAGATCGCCGCCCGGTTGGTTGAGTTGCCGTTGCGAATCCACGAGTCGGCCGACCTTATCGCGGACGCACTGAAACTGGCGATTCAATTCGACCGCACCGTCTACGACGGGCTGTACGTCGCCCTCGCCGTGAAGACCCAGAGCGTAATGATCACCGGCGATCAACGCCTCGTGAACGCGCTGGCGGATACGCCGTTGGGGCAAACGGTGGCATGGATCGGGGATGATGGGTGGATGCGATGAACCCCGGTCTGCACCGGCTCTAGTACCGTCGCACACCGATACCACGGCCATCGCTGCCACGTGTACGAGCCGTCAATATCGGTATCTTTTTCTTTGCTGTCCCGTTTTCTTTGCGCGAACAGGCAGTTCCATCACATGGACAATCCTGATCGGTACGGAACCGGCGCGGCGGATTGGCGACCTCGCGACGAAGCAAGGTCAAGAGATTGGCGGCCAACGCATGCAAGTAGAGGCGAAACAGATTCGCCATGTACCGATGGTCACTCAAACGATCCGCCTGGAAGCCTTCTTTCATATATAGGTTATCAACAAACCGCTCTTCAACCCGCCATTCAAAGTTCTTCTGTTTTGCCTTGAAATACCCTTCCCGCTCCTTCTCTTACCTCCCTCGCTCCCGCTCTAGCTCTGATTGAATCCGCCGTATCACCCGTAGAGCAGCATCGAGCCGAGCTTCCTCTGACAGTCACCCGTTCATGCAGCACCCCGGTCGTCGGGAACCTTCTCCACCTTAACCAGGAAACAAGCTGCAATGAGCCGATGGCAAGGGAGGGATTGACGCGGCTTGCTCGATATGAGCTAATAATGTCGGTTCGAAAAGAAAGGTCCGTCGAGGTGAGCCGGAACGGTTTTGAAACACGCCACAAAGACGACCTGGAGGCCATTATGACCGAAATTCAGGAACTCTACGATGAGCGGAAGAGAATCAATCTGAAAATCGCGGACGCCGAAACCCGCCAAGACAAAATCCTAGGCTGCTAGCCCCCCAGGGAGCGAACCCATAGCTCTCCATATTAGTAGTCATGTGGAGGAATGCTCTAATACCTGTTAGAACTAGACACTTGGGCAAGTGGATGTTCCACGATCTGTTCCTAATTGGTCATATTGGACAACGAATTGGACAGCCGAAAAAAAGAACTTAAACCTCTATGCCACAAGAAGTTATAGTCAAGGAAAAAAGAAAAATGGACTTTCAGAACAAGACACGTGTTTTGTCATTCTTCCCGGCCGCCGTGTTCCTCTTTGTCGCGGCGAACCTCGCCGCCCAAGAGCCAACGGCTCCGAAGACGTCCGACACGCGGACGAACGCCGAAGACGAGGATACGGCTGATCGATACGCCGTCCCGGACGGGGGGATCGAGGAACTGACGGCGTTTTTGGGCAAGCTCGAACGGTTCCGTCCCCGGAACCGGGACGAGTACATGGAGCACATGAAGAAGGGGCCGGCGGCGACCGCGGCGGGCGCGAACAAGATCATGGAGCTGGCACCGGAGGCGAAGAGCGAACCGCATCGCCTGGCGAAGCGGGCACTCCTGAAGGTCCGCATCAATCAGGCGCGTTCGGAAGAGGAGATCGCCGCCGCCGAGAAGGCGGTCCGCGAGTATCTGGCCGAGGAAAAGGAGTTCGGCGTTCTCGCGGAAACGTGGCAGCCGGCCCAGTTGCTTTGCCGGAAGATGGAATTCGCGGGCGAACCCGACCGGACCGCCGCCTTCCACGAGGACGTCGCGGCGATGCTCGCCGAGGAGGGAAACGAAGAGGGGGCCGAGTCGCTCAGGGCCGTCGCCCGGCGGCTCAAATTGCCGGGCAATTCGATCGAGATCGAAGGGAAGACCATCGACGGGAAGGAGTTCGACCTGAGCGAGTACCAGGGGAAGATCGTCCTCGTCGATTTCTGGGCGACGTGGTGCGGGCCATGCCGGGCCGAGCTTCCGAGCCTCAAACGGATGTACCGCGCGTACCATAAGAAGGGCTTCGACGTCATCGGCATCAGCCTCGACACCGACAAGGCGACGTTGAAGGAATTCGTCGAGAAAGAGGAGTTGCCTTGGGTCACGCTCTTCGAAGACGGCGCCGGCTGGAAGCACCCGGCAGCCGTGTATTACGGAATTCACGGTATTCCCACGTGCATCCTCGTCGGGAACGACGGCAAGGTGGTCGACCTCCGCGCGAGGGGAAAGCGGTTGGAGGAATTGCTCGAGGAACACCTCGGTCCGCCCCCGGCTGACGAGGAAGGTCTGCTCGGAACGTGGCAAGACACGAAGCGAAGCACGTCCGGCATCGCCAAGCTCGAGATCGCGGCCGACGGCGAAGATTGGACGCTCACCTGGTGGGAGAACGGCGACGCGGGCGCGGCTCAAGGCGGACCGGTCCCGCTTCAGCTCCTTGTTGGCGCGGCCGACGACCCGGCGGCAAAGCCGATCGTCGCCGCCGGCGCGACCGCCCAGAACGATTCCGGCACGGACTACTTCCTGCTGAAGCTCACCGACGACACGCTGAGCGTGGAGCGGGTGAGCGTGCGGACTGATGGTTCTCAGACGCCGAGCACGCTGCGGTCGTCGGTGTTTCGGCGGGCAGAGTGATACCGAAACGGGACGAGGGAGCCTGCGTCGTCGAATCGTTGAGCGTTCCCGGCCCGGCCGGACTCGTACTGAATCCGTCCGGCGAAGAATCGCTCCGCCGCGCCGCCGCGCTGATCCGGACGATGGCCCGAGCGGGCGACTCGCCAGAGACGTGCTTACTCCCCTCCCCCGCCGGCAGCGCCGGCCGATGAGGGCCGGCGCGTGTTTCCGGTGAGTCGGCGGGCCTACCACTTCAGCCCGAGCGCTTCGTACAGCTTCTCCCAGAACTTCTCGTCGATCGCCAGATCGTTCTCCGCGTCGCCGTCTCCGATGCCATATTCCTCGAAGACCCTATCGGCTTCGGCGGTCCAAGCGGGGACGGAGCTTTCGGAAGAGGACATGCTCCGCGATGGGGCACTTACGACGGAATTACCCCAGTTTGTGCGGACGAGGTCCAGGTCCTCGGTGTTAACCTCCGTATCACCGTTGATATCGCCGAGGCCGGGGGCCGTATAGGTCAAGCCCCAATAGGCGCGGACGAGGTCCAGATCGGCGGTTCCCACCTGGCCGTCTCCGCTGGCGTCCGCCTCGAGGTGGGCGAAGTAGAACGTGTCGGCGGAAATTCCCAGCGCGGCGTCGTCGACCGTGACCTCCAGCCAGGTGTCGAGCAGGGGGGCGAACGTCAGACGCACGCGGTGGCAATCGTAATCGTCATTCGGCGGGACGCCTTCCTCGATCTCCAAGGTGGTGACCACCTCGACGGTAATTCCGGTCGGAACCACGCTGACCCAGTTCCCGCCGCTGACGTAGAAACAGACGAAATCGGCCGGGCTGAACGCGCCCGGATCGCTCGGAAACGCGATGTCGATGATCACACCGGTAATGCCGTCCGGATGTGCGACGACGTTGTACCCGTCGGCGCTTGCACTGGAGCTTCCCTCCTTGTTCGCGTCCCTCGCGTCAGCGTAGCCGGAATCGACGTAAAACACGCCCCGGTTGACGATTTGGGGGGAGCCGAAGTAGACGGTGACTTCGGCGATGTCCTCGGCGCCGTCGGCGTCGGTGACCTTGTATTGGAATTTGTCGGAGACCGGATAGACCGAGGTGGGCGTATAGGTGACGACCTCCGGGTGGGACGGGTCTTCGAACGAGAACGTGCCGTGTTCCTGATAGCCGGTCGTTGCGGCGACGATCGAGTAAGTAACCGAATCTCGTTCGAAGGCATCGACGCCGAACACGCTGCCACACTCGTAGTCGGTTCCCGACGCCCCCGCCACCACCAATTCCATATCCTGTGCCGCCGGCGTGCGGTTGAAGGAGAAGAAATGGAGTGCGGCTTGATCATCTTCGCTATCGTGGCTGAATCCGGGCCCGGTAATGGCCGCTCCGCGATCTCCGAGAGCCACGCAGGCACCGAATTCCTCCGCCGGCACCAGCGCCGCGGGGACAATCAGGCCTTCCGACCGCCAATCGTCGTTCGGGTACGAAACCGTCGTATCGATCAAGTATGCCGCCCCGGCCCGGTACTGCTGGGAGACCCCCTGCGCGGGTGCTCCCACCAGGATCAGATCACCCTGAATGTCAACGGAGCTTCCGAACGCATCATAGCCGTAAGTCGACGATCCGAGGCGGTACGTCGCCGTTCCTTGCTGCGACGACGAACCGTTGAGCGTCAAGCAGTAAACGGCGCCCATATCCGTCCCCGGTTGCAGCGCGTCCTCGTCCCAACCGCGCGCACCGATGACCACTTTCTCATCGTTCGACTGCTGCGGATTTGGATCGTAGACCCCGACGGAGCACCCGAAGTAGTCGTTCGCTCCGCCGTCCTGCGCCGTGAGCTTCTGAGTCTGCTCCCATCCGGTTCCGGGCGAGAAGACGTAGACCGCGCCCGCATCGGCGTTGTTCGCCTCGTCCTTCCTGTGGGCGCCGATGACAATCGTCGCGGAACTGATGGCGACACTGTTTCCGAATTCGGCGCCCTGTTCCTGATCGTCGGGATCCAGGCGTTGATCGAACACCCAACCGTTTTGACCGTGCGTGAAGACGTACGCGGCTCCGGCCGAATCGCGCGAGTGCTTGTACCCATACACCATCTCCCAGAATTCGTAACCGGGAGCGCCGATCACGATGGCGTCGCCGTCCTCGTTGATCGCCACGCTGGAGCCGAACCCGTCGCCGGCGTACTGGTGGTCGGGGATCTGGTCCCCGTCGACGTCCTGGGTTTCATCGTCGTCCATGTCGGGGGTGAGTCTATTCACCTCCGTCCATTCGCCGTCTTCGTATTCGAAGAGATACACCGCTCCACATTGGTTCGTCTCGGTGTCGTCCCAATCCAGCATTGCTCCAACGACCGCGGTCGTTCCGCGGACCGCGACCGCCGAACCGAACTTGATCCCTTCGGCGTCCCCTTGGAGTTCCGCCTCCAGTCCCCAGCCGTTCAGCGTCTGACGATAGATGAACGCGCGGTCGGAGTCCGGCGAACCGACGATAAGCAGGTCGCCGCTGGAGTCGGTGACGGTCAGACCGTCAACCGAGTAGACAAGGTGTTCATGAGTCAAGACTTCCTCTTCGCCAACGGCGGTACCCACCACCGTCTCGCACACCGCGATGACCACTTCCATGTCGCCACTGGACGCGCCGTGAGAATCGACGAAATTCACCCAAATCGTCTCGATTCCGATGAATCCTGGATCCGGAGTGTACGTGAACGTCCCGTCGTCGTCCATCGCGAACGAGCCGTGCTCCACTCCGAAGAAGTGAAGGGCCGTCATCTCGTCCCCCTCCACGTCGCTCGCCAGAGTGCCGGAAAGCTCCAGGCCGTCGCGCGTGCGGAATTCGGTGACGATGCGAGGGGCGTCGTTTACCGGCGTGACCTCCACCGTCACGATCGCCCAGTCCGTGTAGTCGTACCCGTCCGTGAGTGAGTAGAGGAACGTATCGGTCCCGTGCCAGTCCTCGGCCGGCGTGTACGTGATGGTCGAACCGTCGATGCGGACGGTTCCGACGCTCAGCGAGTCGTCGACCGCCGAGAAGGAGACCGGGTTCTGCGTTGACGGAACGGTGGCGTAGTCGTTCGCCGTGAGCGAACCGACGGCGATTTCGAGGGGAGTGTCCTCTTCCGTCGTGAACCAGCCGTTCGGATCGTCGAGGTATGTGTCCTCGACCGCCGTGATCTCTTGGATGCCGATGTCGACGTTCTCCAGCGAGAAACAGGGCCTGAAATCGACCGCCACGTAATCCGTTCCCGGAGGGGTCATTCCCCAGCGGACCGGAAGATCGACACGGATATGGATTTCGCTCGGGATGACGTTCTGGAACGAGTAGAACCCGTTGGCGTCGGTAGTCGTCTGGTATTCGCCTGCGTCACGCTCACCGTTCTGGTTGTAATCCAGGTAGACCGTGATTCCCGATTTCCCGGACTCTCCCGCGTCAAAGACGCCGTCGTCGTTCAAGTCGTTCCAGACCGTCCCGCTGATGTCGCGCGGGAAGGCGGGCATTTGGGTTTCAATGGCGGAGAAGAGGGCCCCCGCGAAGACGCTTAAATCGTCGTCAATGAGGAAATAGAGCGGCTCGCCCGGTTCAATGTCATAACTGTAGTAACCGCCGTCGACGGAAATCGTCGGCCCGTTATTCACGGCGCCGGTGGCCCTGGCGAACGCTTCGAGCATTCGGCGGGGCGCGGTGGTCTCCAGCATGGAGTTCCCGATACCGATGACGTACACGCCCAGGTTGTTCAGCGCCGTTACCGTCTCCTGTATCTTCGCGCCGGACTGGTACGGTGTCCCGGGACTACCACCGGTGGTGAAGTCTTCGTAGTCGATCTCCACGTTGTTCAGACCGTAAATCGTCTGCACGGCGGGACTTTCGGGTTCGAACTTCGTCCCCGCGTCGGTACCGATGATCACGATCCGAGTAGAATCCTGGCGGAAACCGACTCCACCGAGCGTGCCCGAAGGCGGCAGGATCGGAGAAGGGGGAGTCGCCAAAAACGTACTGAACGCCGGGACGTCGCCGCTATCGTTCAGATTCGTCTGCGCCGTGAGAGAACCCGCGGCGCCCGAGTCCGTGGTGTTGCTGTTGTTGTTTCCGTCGAACCCGGCCCCCGTGGCAACCTGATAGAGTGCTTCGACCGCCGATTCTTGCTCGTCTCCACCGTCTCCTTCCGTGTTTTCGCGAGTAATCGCCCCAAGAATGGCATTCGCGAAGCCGGGTGTGGCGTCCTGAACAATCGGCTGGTTCAAGATGAACGGGCGATCCGTCGTATCCGTGTGAGTATCGTAGTCCTCGAACCGACCTACGCCGAATGCCCAATCGATGAGGGGATACTCCGCCTGAAGCAATTCAATGAGACAATCATCGTTGGGATCATTCAGTTTGAACAGACTCAGGGCCGCCGAGATCGTGTTCTCGAAACTTCCCGTGTCATCACCCAAGGCAAAGATGTCCACTTTCGCCGAATTCGGCGTATTCCCGAAGTCCTTGTCCGTGGCACTCCCTTCCTGGTTGAACGTCACCGTGTGATAGCCCAATGCCGGTGTCGTCAGCGTGTATCCCTCGGGCACCGTCTGCGCGACGGTGTATTCCGCGGGATACGAGCCCGGCTGAAGCCCTTGGAACGAGTACTCTCCGTTTCCGTCCGAGATCGTCCAGGCCTCGCCCGAATCCCAAACGCCGTTGGTGTTGTCGTCCAGAAAGACCTGCACCCCGGCCAGCGGCTGTTCACCCACGGAGAAGCGGGCGTCGTAGACCGTCCCGCTGATATCGCAGCCGCTCAGACAGAGCCGCGATTCGAGAGATTCAACGCGAGTGCGGCGGTGAGTGACGTTTTGGCGTTTTGACGTTTTGCGCTTCCGCAACAACATGATAGTGCTCCTTGTAAAAAAATGAATAATTCCCTTCGATTGAATTGGTAAGACGAATCCCACCTCTTCGGAGAGTGGAGATGCTCGAATAAAACGGACATCATCCGTTCCTGTGACGGCGGCCGGTCATTGCCAGCAGTAGGGGCGTCAGTCCCAACAGGATCGAGGCCACGGCGGGCTCCGGAATGACGCCGATCCGCACCCTGGAGAACGCGCCTTGGGTGCTATAAAGGACGATGGTATGTATGTAGCCGATGTCCGTTGATGAAGCCTCGAAGAGCGTGTCGCCCCGTACCGACTGGGACGTATCGGCAATGCCTGTCTCGCCGAGGAAGGTAATCAAGGTGGCGCTTGGATGGAAGTAATGCGCCGGACATTCCACGGAGGCGTACGCGACTCGCTGTCCTTCGGACAAGTTGAAGGTGATCGTGTCATAGGTTCCGAAACTCAGACGCAAACGACAATCATCTGCCGCTCCTCCACCTGTCACGTGGAGTCCCCAGCATGTTGCCGGATCACGGTGGGCGGGCCACTCCAATTCATGATTGAACATCGGGTCAAACCCAGGCTCGCCGTCGTTGCAGAAATCCTCCGTGTAATACACCATCTCCGCCGCCGCGAACGGAGCGCCGGCGGCGAGGG
>CAZFQG010000232.1:0-8725 GCA_964520785.1 uncultured Planctomycetaceae bacterium
GACCGGCAGGAAAATCATCGTCGACACGTACGGCGGCTGGGCGCGCCACGGCGGGGGCGCCTTCAGCGGCAAGGACCCGACGAAGGTGGACCGCAGCGCCGCGTATATGGCCCGTTACGTAGCGAAGAACATCGTCGCGGCGAAGCTGGCTGACCGGTGCGAGGTGCAGTTGGCGTACGCGATCGGCGTTTCGGACCCCGTGAGCGTCCTGGTCGACACGGAGGGTACCGGCAAGATTTCCGACGCCAAGCTTTGCCGACTCGTCCGTGAGAGATTCCCTCTACAACCGGCCGGCATCATCGAGTATCTTAATCTTCGCCGTCCCATCTACCAATTGACCGCCGCCGGAGGCCACTTCGGGCGCAGCGAACCGGAGTTCACTTGGGAGAAAACCGACCTCGCCGAGGAATTGGCCGCTGCCGCCGGCTGAACCGGCTTCGGGTCGATTACGCCGGCCCCGGAAAAACTACAAGCCGCGCCGGACCGTCTGGTGGCGGCACGGCTTGTTTTGTATCCCTTTCGGGTTTTCTCCGAAAACCGCGGCAAACTCAAGCGGCGAACAATGGCGTCTCGCCGCGACCTGATCTCCGGATTCTTACCGGCGCCGCAATATCCCCAGCACCAACGCGCCAAGCAGAATTATGAAGCCACCCGGTTCGGGGACCGCGGCGGCCGCGGTCCGACCCCAATTCGCGCGGACGACGTCCAAATCGGTGCTACCGACGACACCATCGCCGGTGGCATCACCGTCGAGCGGTCCGCTCGCATCGGTACGTCCCCAGTTTGCACGAACGAGATCCAGGTCCGCGCTGCCAACCGTCCCGTCGCCGTTGAGGTCTCCCTCGAGCGGCTGCACATCGTAGATCGCCTCGATCAGGAAGTTGTCGAAATGCAGGACGTTGGAATCGGCCGTCCGGTAGAAGAGGACCATCGCCGAGTTCACCTCCAGGGCATACCTGCGGAAGGTTCCGGTGTATCCGGCGGCCTCCGTGTCCCAGACCACGTCTCCCGTCTCCCGATCCGTGATGACGAACGAGTATGTGTTGTCCTCTTCCCCTTGCATGTGGATGAAGGCCTCGACGGTGTACCAGGTGTCGGAGACGATGGAGTAATCGCTCAGGAACCGGTTGGCGGACCCGCCGGTGTTCTGGCCGTCGCCGATAAAGAACTTATCGCCGTTGATGCCGAACTCCATGCTCATGAAGTTGTAGGAAGTGGCCAACCCGGCGTCTCCCAGACCGATCTGCAAAAAATGATTTCATATCTATTGGGTCCTGACGTCAATGCGTCCATTGTATCCCGGGTCCCTCTCAAAGGAGATGCCGGTCTCATGCGAAACGAGAATCTCCACGCCTTCCTCATCGAAACGGGTCACGAGGAAATTGACCGGTTCGGACGCGGCCGCGCGGATCGGCAGCTTCTCGACGACGGCCGATTCCAACCGGCCCAATTTCAACTCGGTCCGGACGCCCTCCATGTCGGCCGTACTAAAATCGTGGTTCTCGACGAGAATTCCCCGACCGTCGCTACGAAAAACGCGGTGGAGGTGATTGTCTTTCTCCCAGCCGTATACTCCGGCCTTGCGCGTGATGATCCTTTCGACCCCCTTCATCCAGCCTCGGCCCAATTCTTCCAGGGTGAAGGGATACATGTGCCGCACGATTAGCGGCTCCTCGATGGCGTAATTCTTGTCTCCGTAGTAGAAATAGAGCGCCCCGTACTGGATCTTGTCGAGGACGTCCAGGTAGAGCGTCCGCCGGTCGTGAATCCGCATCGGATCGCCGAAAAGGGTCACGGCCGGACCGAGATAGAGGTTCGTCACCGGTTGGGCGTCTCCTCCACTGCTCTCGCACGTCGTGATATACGACTCCTCCCACAACGAACGTGGGCCCGCCAGCCCGTTCGTGATGAGCACCCCGCCTTTCGCCGCGATTTTCCCCGCCACCTTTTTGAGTACCGGTAGCGACAGATACGTGACGTTGCCGATCTTCCGCGAGACGGTCTTCGTTCTCGGATCGATTTCGACGCTGTGGCCGTCCCAAATGTCGTAGGTATAGCCTTGCGCGTAACCGCTGACGAAACCGTCGGCGTACATCCCGCCGGTCCCAATCTCGTCGAGCATGAAGTCCGTTCCTTCGAGCATCCGCTTGCCGAAAGAGTTCTCCAAGGTCGGGTAGAATATCCACCAGCGATTCCCTTGATTGAACTTCTCTTGCGAGATGTATCGAGTGTAGTAGGCCGCGGAATCCGGCCCGTAGATAAGCTGTTTTCCGTCCGCCTTGATGACCCGCGAGTCGGGGAAGCGTTTCTCCGGCTCGTGCGTGATGAATAGGCCGTGCGCGATGTGAAACATGCACTTCAAGCCGGGGTTCAGCCGGTGCGTTTCGGCGGTCGTTTTCTTCAGCAGGGCACATTCCTTCGGATAGTCCGGGAATTCGAATCCCTCCAGCGACATGCCGGGGTCGTCCTCCGGCGACTGCAAATAGAAGAAACTGGCGTATTTGAGCCCTTTTGCTTCGATCTCCTTCGGGTCCGGCGGGGTACGGCGATCTCCGGAATCCTCATGACCCCCGCAAACAAGGCCGAAGCCTCCTTCCACGCACCGGTTCAGCCCCTCCACGCGGCGGACGCGGTTGATGAACTCAAGATAATCGTTCTCGGCCGTGGGATAGATATCCCACTCGATGGTGTAGGATGCGCGGGCGTCGAGCCCGAAATGCTCCGTATACATCGATCCCCATTCTCCGCGCCGCGCCGATTGTTGCTGCAGCCGGTAGACGTCGTCCAGGGCGATCATCGCCAATCCGGATCGCGCCGAGGCGACGTAAATCGTGCCATTCCCGGGACCGTAGAACGACCGGGGCGCGGGAACGAGCCCGATGCGATTGTCCACGATGATTCCCAGGACGTCCTCCGTTTTATTCGTGAGCGTATCGTGTACGACGATCCCGTGTGGTTTGCGTTCGATTTTCCGGCAGAGAGAGTAGAACTTCCCTTCGGCAACAACCGTGGCGTTCTCTTGATCGGCCGCGACCTTCCACTCCGCTTCATCACCCGCGGGGTCGCCCCCGGCCAGCCGGTTTTCGCCGCCGTGGGGAAAGGAATAGGTGGACTCGACCGTATACGCATCGTCCCCCACCGTAACGAGAAGACCGCCCCCCGGCGCGATCGCCCATTCGAAGAGCGGCTCGGGCCGCTTCGGTGCAAGGGTAGGCACGACCGCGTCGCTTGCCGCAGGCAGCGGTGGCGGCTTGGGCCGGTAGTCGAACGCTTTCTTCCTTGGCACCATCGCGGTGTCTGCCAGAACCGTGGCGCGGACCGCAAGCCGGTCCGCCGCGTTCTTTGGCACCGGAAAGGACACCTCCGTGACGCCGCTTACCGAATCACCGGCGGTCATCTCACTCGCGAATAACGGCTGCTCGTTCGCGTCGAGCAGCTCCACTTTGATTCGCGTTCCCGACTCGATGCACGGATAGGCGACCTGGGCTACGACGAGGTCTTTCGAGGGATAGGAAAAGACAGAGAGCCCCACGCCGTCGGCCAGAGCCGGATCGGTCGGTTCGAGCCCCATCTTCTCCGCCAGCCGGTTATACTCCTCGGCCACCTCCTTCGCGGAAAGGGCCCGGTTGAAAACCTTCACCTCGTCGATCAGGCCGCCGAAGTGGTATTCCGGCCCCGGTGATCCCTCCCGCGAGATCCGCCCCATCAGGAAACGCCCCGCATCTTTCGGCGCGGGGGCGTTTGACCGCTTCCTCTGACGCTCGATCCCGTTGTGGTAGATGCGCAAGAACGTCCCGTCGAATACCCCCACGACGTGTTGCCAGCGGAGTACATCGAAGGGGGTCGACACATTGTTGCCGCCGCCGGCCGTGTACCACCAGAAGCCTCCGCGATACGCGGTAACTGCGTAGGCGTCGAGCGCGCGGCCGGCAATCAACGCGTCGCGGTTGGTCAGCCCGTCCGGACGGACCCACGCCGAGACGGTCGCGCCGCCTCGGATATTGAGGCTTTCCCCCTGTCCGCAATCGACGTAACTGGCCCAACCGTCGAAGGAGAGGGCACCGCCGTCCCCTTCGTCCACCCACCGGGCACCGTGAATGCGGCCGTCATTCTTGTTTCCACTCGCGTCGTGCGCAAGGTCGCCATGACCCTCATTGAACCGCCAGTACCCTACAAGACCTTCCTCGGAATTCGCACTGGCTGCGATTCCGAATATGACAAGGATGGCAAAGCTGCGTCTCATCGGTTAAAAAAATCCACGGGGATAGTATGGTGAGTCGGACCTCGCGGCCGCGAATTCGCAACCGACCGAGAACCTAAAGGGCCGGATCGTCTCCGACCGGCGTCCCTTCCTGGGCGGTGCAAAGACGCTCGAAAAGAAGCATCCCCACGTCTTCACTGATAAACCGGACACTTCCGTCGACGAAACCGAAGTTCGCCCCGCCGGGGTGGTCGCTTCCCGGAGCCTGAAAATTGTCTCCATTGATGCCGCGCGCACTGTCCTCGCGGTTGGGGCCGGGAGAGTTGTAGCCGGTGGCGCCGTCCCACATGTTCGACGCGCCGCCGACGGCCCAGCCGTCCAAGCTTCGCTGCCGGTTCTCCGTTCCCCACATCCGTTGGACCTCTCCCGTCAGTAGCGTTTGCGACGCACCGTCCGTGCAGAAACTGATCGACCTCGGCGTGTTCGGGGCAGGAACATCCCCGCGTTTCCCTTCTGGTGCCACCAGGGGCCGGTAACGGGATGCGTCGTCGCGGGCGAATTAAACAGAGAATCGGCCCCTCCCGCACATACTCCGTAGTCGCAACCGCCAGCGGTGAACTTCCGGTTCGGCGGTCCCAACGTCATATTCGTATAGGGTTCACCGCCGAGATCGCTTCGTCGACTCGGACAGTAGAAATCGGCGATATCCTGCTCCGCGACCGGGCGATTCATCCAGACATTAGCCTCGAAGTTCCATTGCTCGTAAAGACCGATCTTTTCCATGTACGGAAGTAAAAGGACGCACCAGCTCTGGCCGAACCCCCCACCCTTCAAGGCATCGGACCACACATCCCACCAGCAACCCGGCGAGGTGTTATCGTTGGGACCCGGATTCGGCCCGGAGACGACCGCGGCCGGCGGAAACGTCGAATGGCTGCTCTCGTAGGCGTGCATCGCCGTGCCAATTTGTTTCAGATGATTCGAACACGTCATTCTCCGAGCCGCTTCCCTCGCGGCTTGAACGGCCGGAAGCAGCAGGGCAATCAGAATTCCGATGATCGCGATCACCACGAGAAGCTCCACCAAAGTAAAACCCGACCGGCGGACGAGACGACCGCACCACAGAATCATTGCACTATCTCCAATAGGCATACATGAGGGTGCCGATGTCACGTGATATCATGTAATGAAAAACCCTCAAATCTTCCTTTTTAAATCGCGCATTTCTCATCGCGCAATTCACGACAATCGTTATTGTAGTCCGCCTGTTCAGAATTCCGCAATGATCAAAAGCGACATTATCATTATCGATATGCGTCAATCCTCTACGGATGCAATCCCGTCTAGTCCATCCGGACCCCCGACGGATGGGTCTCTGGAAGGAGCGAGGACGGAGAAGGAAGTGGGCATATTCCGAGGTAGAACCGAGGGAGGACGGTGCGCCGCACGGAATTCCCCAATGGTAGCGCCGGTCTGCGATTTGAAGAACCGAAATGCGCTTTCGGCGTGGTCGAAACCGACCGCCCGGGCGAGTTCCGCGACGCTGAGATTCGTCGTCGCGATTAGTCGGGTCAGACGCTTGAGTCGAACCCTCGCGATTTCCTCGCTGGGGCTCCGGCCCAACTCCGCGGCGAAGCGTCGTTCGAGGGTTCGTCGGGTCAATCCGACATGGGAACGGACGTCTTCCACGCGAGGATGAGAGTGGATGTTCTTCCGGATAAATCGGACCGCCCGGGTAACCACCTCGTCGTTCAGGTAGAGAATATCGGTCGATTTTCGCGCAACGACCCCCAAGGGCTCGATCCTTCGCGGGGAAAGCGAGACCGCGCGACCCGCCAACACGGAGTCAACCCACGCGGCCGCGTCGTACCCGATCCGCTGAGCGTTCGGATCGACGCTGGTCAGGGGTGTCGAGTTGAGTTCGCACAAGACTTCGTCGTTTCCCAGCCCGACGATCGCCAAGTCCTCCGGCACGGATAGCTCCAATACTCTGCACGCTTCCAATACTTCGTAAGCACGAAAATCGTTGCAGGCGAACAGTCCGACCGGCTTGGGGAGCGAAGCGATCCAGTGCGTCAAATCCGCTTCGGGACCCAATCCCAAGGTCTCCCGAAAGGTCGCGTGAATTCGCTCGGGCCGCCACCCGCACAGATACGATCGAACGGTTCGGCCCGAAATATCGACCTCCTTTGAAAACCCTCGCAGCGAATCTTCGGAATAGCGGATGCCCGGAACGCCGTAGAAGGCGAAGTGCTCCAATCCGCATTCGATCAGATGGTCCGCGGCCATCTTGCCGGCGGCCTCTCCGTCGAACGTGACGCACGCGATGCCGTCATAGACGTCCAGCCCGGCGACGTCCACGACCGGCATGTCCAGCCGGCGAAACGGTTCGCACAATTCCTCGCCGTCAATCCGCACGACCGCGGCGTCCCACGGTTCCGTCGTCAACCACGGCGGCAATTGCCCCTCGACCGGCTCGTCCTGATGCGCGAAATGCCACGGACCGTGCGACTGGGCGTACCGGGCGATGCCGTAAAGCACATGCCGGCGATAGCGCCGATACGAACCGACCAATAACGCGATGCGCGGCGTGGGTCTCACTGCTAAACCGGTTCACGAGCCTCGCGCCGATTAGAAAGCCGTGCCAATTCTTGCAGCCAGCCCTCCGCGGCCGCGGCTCGGAGGCGACGCTTGGCATTCGCCGAAACACCTTCGCGCGGCGCGTCCGGCCGGATCGGTCCGTACGGAGAGTTGGTTTCTTCGGCGGAACGCCCCGCCACCATCCGGCGAAAAACGGCGTCCACGGCGGCGGCCTGCGCCGTCGCGCCCCAGTTTGCCCGAACGATGTCGAGGTCGTCCGTGGTAACCATCCCGTCGCCGGAAGGATCGCCGTGCGCGATACTGCCGGCCGGGACGGATTGACCCCAAAAGGTACGGACGATATCGAGATCGTCGCCACCGACGACACCGTCGAGGTTCAAATCGCCCGGAATGGGAGGTGGAGATTCATACGCGCCGATATCTACGGTGCCGTTGCGAACCCGGATCCCCCCGTCAAGGTCAGTGACCAGCGTCTGGCCTTCGGCGTCCAATGCAAGCGCGTTCGCCCCGGCATCGACGGCTGGCGAGTCGAGGCGGAGCCGCAAGTCACCGTAATCGTCGTCCTGGGTTCCCCAGACGCCGTCACCGCCGGGAGATGGAACGCGGACGAATCGCGGATCGATCGGCGTGGAGGCCGAGCCCACTTTGTTACCGTTTCCGCCGTCGAGGAAGGCCGTCTGGTTGGACCCGTCCCCAATGAGGTTGTGGACGCCGCGAACCTCACCGTCCTCGTGGTAAAGGTCGTTCCCCCGCGACGCTACGTTGCCGGCGACTATCGTGTTATTGAGCGTCGTGACGGCGCCGTCCGTGAAATGGCATATCCCGCCACCGTTACCGTGCGCAATGTTCGCGACGATGGTCGAATTCACGACGGTGAGGGTCCCCACGGTAAAGATGCCTCCGCCGTCGGTATCGGCGGCATTGCCGCTGACGACCGAATTGGACATATGGAGGACGCCCGTATTGAACACCCCGCCCCCTTCGGCGTCGTTGCTGGCGGAGTTTCCAACCAAGACGCAATCGTGGACCGTCATGGCGGCCGTAGCGAAGTTGCTTTCATTCGAGATACCGCCGCCTCGAAACGTGGCCGCGTTTTCCGAGAGAACGCAGTTGATCAGCGAAAACGTGCCGTCCCAGTTGGCGATCCCCGCGCCGATACTCGCCGTATTGCCGAGTAAATGAGAATCCGCCACCGTGGCCGTCCCCGTATTATGAATTCCTCCTTGAACCGCTTGAGTGGTGAATCCGTTTCCGGCGACCGTGGAGCCGGTGACTTCCAGAACTCCGCCGTTCCAAATCCCGGCGCCCCCGTTTTCCGAAATACGGGACGTGGACATCACGAGGGTCCCCTTATTGCGCAGACCGCTTGCCGCATTTCCGCAAACCGAGGAATCGACGACCGCCAGGGTTCCCTCGATGTATACCGCCGCCAAATCAGAATCGCCCGCCCCGTTCGTAATCGTCAGTCCGTCGAGCGTCGATTCAATTCCCGGTCCGCAGAACACGACGCTTAGCGAGTCGTCCACATTGTCGCCCGGGACGCCCAGATCGCCGCTGAGCACCGTCTCGTACATGGTCAAATCGGCATTCCGCTCTTCCAAGGACGCTTCCGTTCCGGCAAATCCGCCGTAGAGCGCCACTTTGTCCACCAAGGAAAAACTGGCGGTCCGCGGCTTGCCAGCCTCGCGGGGAGCAGTAGGGATGTACGTGCCCCCGGCGATCCAAATCGCCGCGACGTCGTTCTCGGCCGTTCCATCGGAATTGAACGCCGCCGCTCCCTCCAGCGCCGACTGCAAGTTATCGTACGCCGTGGCCCAACTCAATCCATCACCACCGCTTGCCGCGGCGTCGTTAACATACAGCGTTACCACAGCATCCGGCGATCTTCCAGCGACTCAACACGCGGGGAGTATGAACTCCGAA
>CAZFQG010000233.1:0-8532 GCA_964520785.1 uncultured Planctomycetaceae bacterium
TTCGTTTTGCGCGTTCTCGTTTGGCGGTTTTCTCGGTAGACGCTAGACACACGCATTTAACTCGTTGCCAGGAAAAGACTTGCCGTGTCTAACCTATCGCTGGACACAAACGAGACGCAGACGGGATGGCCGGAACCGAGATGCCAAGACGCTGAACCCCTCTTCGCATTCCCGGCAAGCCCGACCCCAGCGAGAATATCACCTTAAAGATGTAACCAATAACCCCCACCCGAGTGATTTCACTGATTGTCGGCACATCCTCAGCAGAATCCAGCCAAAAATCCCCTAAACCGCTCAGACTGACGACAGAAGACGCCCTGATGCAATTCAAAATGTGCGATCCAAGGCTCCTGGTCAACCAAAAAATAAACCAGCATAGCCAGCCCGGGAGCGGCGTTTTTTGTACCGGGCGTTGTACGAAACGTGTTACAAAAAGTGGTACGAAAAAGTGGTACGAGCGAGTTTTCGTAAGTGCTTGCTAGAAAAAAACTAAATTACGCCTGGCAGGAATCGAACCTGCGACCTACGGATTGGTAAGCCGTGAGAAGACTGGCGAAGTAGGAGGACAACATCAAAACGCCTTCTTCATGTCAAAGAGTTTTTGTTCTCAACTCAACTCCCGGAATTGCCGAAGAAGGTAGCGGGACTGTATCACTTGTAGTGATTATAGCGATCATAAGTAAAATGGGCAAGATTTTCAGCCAGTCGGAGTGATGTTTCGTGAGATTCCTCGTCGCCTTGACCGCCGTCGTCATCCTTTCGGCCAGTTCCTGTGGCTGCCGAATGTGTGCCGATCCTTACGATTACTGCCAGCCGACCTTCACCGGAGAATACGGGCAACAATGCTGTCCCACATACCGTGCCGGCTCCGTACTCACCCCCAATTGCCCCGGGTGCGAGCAATGCGGGCATATTGCCCCAGACGCGGGTTGTTCTGACTGCGGTCCCATCCCTGCGGAAGCCGCGATGTTCGAAGAACCCTACACTGAACCAACCGTCGCACCGGCCCCGGCCGCGCGACCGAAGCCGATTCCCCGCGCGACGGACCAGTCGTCCGCCAGGGACCCGCGATACCAGGCAAAGCCGGTTTCCTACGACGCGCCCGGTGCGAAGCAGCCTTCCACGCCGAGAAGACGCCCCGCCTTGAACGCCGGGGCGCGAATCGACGCTCACTAACCACTTCGCCGGCTACTCCCTTCGAAAACGTCTTGGAGTCCTATTCTTCGTTCACTGGGATTTCTTCCCGGCGTCCTTCGCGTCCTCATCACTCGGGACGTAGCTGGGGAGATTGGTAAAGCAGATCACATCCAGGAAGGGGCCCTGCCTTGGAATGGCGTCTCGGACCCAGAAACGGATCATCGTCTCACCCTCCTCCAGATTCATCACGGGGCCCGGCTGCCAGTGCCATTTCTTCCAGATCGGTTGATTGCCGAAAATCGTCTTAGGATAGGTCCGGCCGGGAAGGCTGACGAAGAATGAATTGCTCGCCTCGTTCTCCGACCACATTCTCGCCCAGACGCGATAGAGGCCCTTTTTCGGGACTTGAATCTTGTAATCGACATGGCATTTCTCCCAGGCCTCGAACGTTCCGTCGACCGTGGGAACGATAGAGTCAGATAGGGCACCGGCCGGCGCGGTCCTCGGTTCACTTGTCTTCGCGAAATCGCCGCTCTGGGCCGAGAACGCCGAGGCTTGGACGTACTCGACCTGCCGCTGAGTCCGTTCCGACGTCGATTCGCCGATCATCCTCCGGACCGCTTCCGGCTCCATCCCGGAAAAAACCAGATACATTCGGCGGCCGACTTCAACCGTCGATTCTTTGTCCGTCGATTGGACCTCGATCGCTTCGCCGAAGGGACGCATCGCGACAAACCGTTCCCCCGCGACCGGCAACCGCAAATCGGTCGATCCGGCCTTCGCCCAGACTAGCACGTAGGTGTCACCGGGCCGCGAGGCACGCGTAAACCAGTAGGCCGTCAGCGTATCGAACAGCACGTTCGGAATCGGATGGATTTCCACCAGCTCATACTCCCCTTGCTCATCGCGGAAAAGGTGGTGTTCCTGGTCGGGCGTCATGAGCTTCTCTCGTGCGGCGTCGCTCAGGCCCGGTTCATTCCGGACGTTGTTGAAGATGTGGTGCTCGCAGGCGTCGCAATCGCGATAGCATTCGGGTCCCAACGTCCGCATCATCTGTCGGTGCGCGTCGGTGAGTTTCTTCTCCGCGCGGACGTCCTCCCAGATTTTGATTACGTCCAGGCAATCCTCCCAGCGGGGATTCGCCTTGATCCGCTCCAGGGAGGGAATCAGATAGCAACACGGACAATCCCACGCCGCCGCGCGGCTGGTGACGTATTCCAATGTGTCGGGCGTGTACTCGAATCCGTAGAGCCAGCCGAACGCACAGCGCGAGAAATCGGTCGCGCGGAGCGGCGCCGTCCGGGCGATGACCTTATAGCAGAAATCCTTGTAGACCGCCGCGTCCACCGCGTCGTAAGCGTTGCTTCGCGGGTTCATGTGCCAACTATAGTGGCCGTTGACGGCCGCCTCGCAGAGGGCCGGTACTGGGTCGAGCAGGCGAAACACGCGGAGTTGGGCGTTCGGAACGTGGTGCCAAAGTGGATCCGGCACGTCCTCCGCTCCGTCGAAGTAGATCATATCGAACGGCCCCCCTTGGGCATGAATCTTGGCGAAACGGCGCGCCGTTTCGTCCTGAATATCGTTATCCTGTGCGTACCGGATGAACAGCGGCCACGAATCGACGTCCAACAGGGCCATTGGCGCCTTCGCGTCGTGGGCGGCCGCCGTGGTCTGGAGATGCCCACGCTCGCAGCCGGTGAATCGGAAGGGAGGCTCGGTCGTGTAGTCCTTGTAACAAACGAGTTCCCGGCCCAGCTTGAGAATGCACCGCCCCGCGTCCCTGGTACAACCGGCGGGGTTCTCGTTGACGGTGAGCGTATCGGCGTTCTCATCGACCGGTTCAGCCAACGTGAAATGCCGCACCTTGCCGAGGCGGTCGTCGGGGATCGGGGTCACATAGGCGTCCTGTTTGGTCGCCTTGCAGTAATGCAGGTGCAAACCTGACTTCAGCCCCGCGGCGTGGATCCGATCAACGACCGCCTTCAGGTCAGCCATGCCGTTCGGATACCGATCGTTCCACGTATAGTGTCCCGGGCCGCTGCTGAAATCACTCCAGTTGATCTTTAGAATCCGGAACCCGCCCCGTTTGGCCATTTCGATGTACTGGTCGATATTGGCGGTCGTCGCGCCGCTGACCTCCAGCCACGACGCGCTTTGCGCGGAATCGCGGCGGAACTTGGCACCGGGCGGCATTCCGTAATCGCGCTCGACGATCTCCATCACATCGAGGAACGGATCCGCCGGGTCGAGGAAGTCGATTCCCTCCGGACGTGAGAACCCGAACAGCACGACCTCGGCCCCTTCGAGACAGACCGCCTTCTCGGCGAAGCCGCGGATCACGAAATGATCCCGCTCGGCGAGCCGCTCGGCCGACATCGCGTCGAAGACCTCCGGCCGGCTCTCGTCGATGGTGAGCGCCCGGGGCAAGATCACGGCGTCGGTGGCCGGATTGGCCGCACAGAGACAGACGCCGAAGCGGTCGTCATAGATCGCGTTGATCCAGTAGCCGACATGGGGTTTGGGCTTAACGGCCAGCCGCATGAACTCGATGCGATCTACCGGCTCTCCAGTGAGGGACGCCAGTTTGAAGGCGAGGTATTCCTTCTTCTTCGTGATATCGAAGACCGCCGTAATGCCGGCCTTTTCGAAGCCGACGGTCATACGGTTCGCTTCGAGCATAACCGACGTAGCCGGAAACTCTTCCTCGCCGCGGAAGACCATGGCGATCGGTTCCTTCGCGGCGGCGGCCGCGGCAAGTTCAATGCCATCCGGTTTGCAGGTGAGACTTGTGAGCTTCGCATCCTCGGAGATGGACAGCCGAAGATTGCCCGTTTCAAGCACATTGGCCGATCGGGCGGATTCGCCCAACCCGAGCCATCCAATGAGGATAGCGACGTACGCGGCGGTTTTCATCGTTTCAGTCCTTGTTATGCCTTGAGATGACCTGAACGTGGCGGTTGGAAACTCACTTCGCCAGTTCTTCGTTGAGTGTCTTTTCCAGCAGCCCGATCTTGTATCGAATCAACGGCCCATTGAACAACCCGCCCCGGCGGGCCCCCATCGCCTGCCCGGCCGCGCCGAACCGCGAGTCGGCTTCACAGAGGACCAGCGCGGCCTTGGCGTTCTCCAGTTCGTCCTCACCAATGGCGATCAACCGCCGGCGTAGCTTCTGGCGATCCTCCTTCGTGGTCGCCTTCTGGTAGGCGTCGCGGAACGGAATCCAACGGAGCAGATTCCGCATCGTATGCACCGTCCGCCGCATCATCTCGACGACCCGCGTCTCCGAGTCGAGTTCGCCGACCTTACTCGGATCGGCCAGTGGCGCGGCCCGGCGCAGCTCCTCTTCCGCGGCGAATAGTTCTTTCTCCATCTTACTAAAACACGCCTCGGCCCCCTCCGGCCCCCAAGGGGCGGTCCAGTTGAGGTCGTTCACCCACGCGCGCCAGGGCGTATCGGACTTGTTCCCCGGCTCCAGCCAGAGCGGATGCGACGGTCCTTTCTGGATCGGTCCCCCGGGACAGCGGCAGAGCGTGTTGGAATAGGGGTACTCGCGAATCGCTGCGGTGACGTGGTTCCAAGCCCTTTTGACGTGTGGCGTCGTACCCGCGCCGAAGTCGCGCGCGATGATCTTGTCGAGCAGTTCTTCGAACTCCGGCGCGCCGCTCCAGCAGTTCCAGAGCATGATATCCACCGGGCGCGAAGGCGTGTATCCATAGTGGTTGTACGTCCCCCATATCCCCCACAGGTCGTACTTCGCAAGTGCCTCCATCCGCAGATACCACCGCTCCATGCAGGGGACGTACGGTACGCACAGGAACTCCTGGCTGGCCCCCGATTCCGTCTTGGCCATCGCTCGGAGGCCGTGCGTCTTGGCTCTGGCGAACTGGCTTTCGAAGAGCTTGGGTGGTCCGATCGTGGTGATGTTGTAGTCGGTGGTGATATGTTTCACGCCGGCCCTTTCAATCTCGGTCCCCTGGCTGAACCCGGAGAGCATGATGACGTCCGGCGGCAGTCGACCGATTGCCGATTCAACCCATTCGGGACTGGAAAGACAGTAGCTCCAGGCAATCATCCGAGCCTCGGGGTTTCCCGCCTTCATTCCGCGGTGGAGGATTTCGAACAGCTCGACGACGATGTCCTCCGTCTTCCGCGGTTTACAGCGCGGACACCGGTCGCGGCCGCTCATGCCGCAGTGGCGGAACCCTTCCGTGTCGAAGATCACGACCGTTCCCCACAACCCGGGAACCGCCTCGAACAACCCGCGGACGGTCTCCTCGATGAACTCGCGGACCCGCGGAACGCTCGTACACATGGCGTTGCCCCAGTCGGTCCCGCGGTATTGGGGGTATTTCTGATAGAACGACTCGGGAACCGGGTGGGCGTAGTTGCTCACGAGATAAATAACAACGTCGATACCGTACCGCTTCGCCCGGTCCACGATATCGCGGAGTCGTTCGAAACGCCGGAAAGTGGCCGGGTCGTTCAACTCCGGAAATACCTTCGAATCCGCCACCCCCTCTTCCAGATTGAAGTGAATCCAGATGGCATTGAAGCCGTGATGCGACAGGCGGGACAACATGCCGTCGCCGTAGGCCGTCGGATGCGATGATTCGGCGTGCCCCAATTCGACGATCCCCCCCATGCACGACACGCGCAGCGCATACTTGGCGTTGCGGTCCGTGATTCCGTGCTTGAGGCAGGCCGCATCGCGGAAACGCATCAGCTCCTGGATGTAGTAGACGCCTCGCATTACGCCGCGCGGCGTCGCACCGAGAATCCGAATCGAGTCGGGCTTCACCTCAATACGGTACCCTTCCGCCGTGTCGATCTTCTGCAGAAACTCCGCGTCCGTGTTCACGACGAGTTCGATCTTCTTCGCGCCGGCGTCCGGAAGGCCGGAGCCGGTGGCAAGCTCCACCCCCGCTCGTTTCGCGAAGAACTGCCTCAAGTCGTCCGCCGCCGTCTCCAAAACTCCTTCGGGGTCGGGCGTGTAGTCGATACTCCAGCTTGAGTCCACGGCGGTTTCATCCGCGCCGGGTTGGGGGGCACCGCCAAGGGGCTTCGCATCCTCACCGGCATGATAGGGCAGCGACATCTGTTTGATGTGATGGAACGTCGGCTGCTCGCGCCGGCTCTTCAAATCGTCTTGGGGCCGGTCGGTCAATAGGTGATAAGACGGGCGGAACGTGGCCGATTCCTTTCCTTCCCCCCGCGGTCGCGGTCCAAAGACGAGATAATGGTCCTCGGGCAATCGCCCCCGTGCCGCGCGGACTTCGAAATGCACGGTCTGCCCCTCCGTAACCGGGCGCGGCTCAATCGTGATCGGTTCCAAGTACTCGTAGAGGGAGAGGACCTTTTCGCACGTCAAGCTTCCCACTCCCAGATCGGACTTGCCTTCCGACGTACCGAAACGGACCTCCAGCGGTCCGGGATGGCCGTCGCGCGAGAGCTTCAGCGCCACGCCGCGCAGCTCCTTCGCCCCCGAGGGGATGACGAACGTACCGCGCAAGTAGGTTTCCGGCCTGGCATCCACCCGGTGTTGCACGCACGGATCGCCCCCCACGTACGGCAACATCGGGTGGCGCGAGGGGGTCTTGCTCCGTAGATCGTATTCGTAGTCAAATACGGCGGTGTCCGTTTCCGAAAGCTGCCCGGCCTTGGCGCCGTGGAGGCCAACATGCGATGGAATTACCAGAAGAAGCAGGGCAAATGACAGTGATCGCATGGGAGCGCTCTCTCGTTTCTGGCAGGGACAATAGTGGAGTCGGTCTCAATGGAAGCGGCGGCACCGTCGGGAAATGCCAATGCGGCACGGGCGAGGCTGCCGATCTCACCGCCTTTGCCGGCGGGTCGACAACCGGACTGTGAAAAGCGCCGCAAGTGGAAGGAAGGGGACAAAAGGCCCGGGCTCCGGGATTGCGGCGGCGGCGCCGTTTCCCCAATTCGCCCGGACGATGTCCAGATCGGCGCTTCCCACCGAACCGTCGCCGGAGGCATCCCCGGAAAGCAAATCGTCCGGGGTGACGGAAGCACCCCAGTGGGCGCGGACGATATCCAGATCGGCGCTGCCGACCAGGCCGTCGCCGTTGAGGTCTCCGGGGATCCGCACCGCGTTGATGCTGATCCAGGAGGACTGCGTGATCGCGATCGGATGGATGCCTATGTACCGCGAAGCGGTGATCAACTCATCACGGGTGGGGTGCGGTACGTAGCCGTTGGGAGGCGAGGCGGTAGTCGGCCAGGCGGACAACGTGGCATCCCCCACCAGGAACACGTTAAAATCCTTGGTTAGATTGACATACCCGGCCGTGGTGGAAATCACGCACATGTCCGTGGCGTACCCACCCAAGAGCACGTTTTCGATTCCGTTCGCTACGAGAAAGCTCCGAAGCGCCGGGTAGCCAAGACCGTCGTAAACAACATAATCGTCCGGATCGTGCTGGAGGTTCAAGACAAGGGGGATTTTGGTCGGCCATTGGGTACCGGTGAGGCTCCGCAGGTAGGCTTCGATCTCGGCCTGCCCTTCGGCACGCTGCGCTTCCGTCGGCTTCGAGTCGTAGTCGCGGTAGAGCTTGTTCCGGGTGGAATCGGCGCCTCCCGGCAGGCTGTAGCCCACCAGCGCCACGACGTCTCGCATTGAATCCACGAATGGCCGGACGACGTCGTCGACGTGTTTGAGGTATAACAGATTGTCCTGATAGAGCCCCTCGAACGCGTAACCGTATGCATTGTATGCCTGCGGGCGACCCCAACCCTGGCCGTCTTCAATCCCCCAGGGATGGACCAGGATGACCGCCGTCTTGTTGCTATCGACGACGTTTACCGTCTCCACGATTCCAGGCCCTCCCTGTTCCGGGACGTTCGGCATGTATTTCCACGCGCGAATCGTCATGTCCCCCTCGGGCGTATTCACCAAAGCCGGACCGGAGTACCGTTTGAACTCGCCCGGAGGGATCGGCTCGACATATTGCGTCCAGTCGACCTGCGAATCGGCCGGCCAATCGCCGAGAATCGTGTCCGGGTTGGTAATGGGGGCGTACAGGGGTGCCCCGGGCGGATTAGTAGGACCGGGGGACCCCGTGGTGGTCCCATTGCCGCGTTCGTCCAGACGTACGGAGTAGATATTTCCGGTTTTCACTACTTCGCCCAGCCCGCCGGTCAATCCGCCGGTGGCGTGCCAGGTCCGCCCGTCGACGACGGTGTTTCCTTCGTATGAGCGAAATACTTTGAACAGCTCCTCCGCTTTGCCTAGATCATAGGCGAGGTCCGTGTGGTTGGCCAACGTAGTGACGGCCCTGACCTCCGGGGTGCTCAGCGCATGATTCCAGTAACCGGCGTCGTCGAGCTTACCCTGGAACAGAATGTTGCTCCAACCGTCGCCGCCGAACATGATGT
>CAZFQG010000234.1:0-8433 GCA_964520785.1 uncultured Planctomycetaceae bacterium
ACCTGGCTCCCAGCCTGCGGAGTTCCTGGAAGTTGGGCGCCATCACTTTTACCCTCGTGTTGGGGGGCTTTGCGGCGATTATCGAGGCCGGAGGTGGGTTCCGCACCTTGCTGATCCGGCTCGCCCCGCCCGGCCGCGCACGGGCTCGGCGGCTGGAGTCGGCCGCCGCGTGCCTGGGCCTGCTTTGCTTCTTCGACGGATTGGCCAACAGTCTGGTCGTAGGGCGGGTTGGCCGCGATCTGGCCGATCGTAGTGGTGTGGCCCGCGTCAAGTTGGCCTACATTGCCGACTCGACTTCGTCCGCGGTGGCCTGCGTGGCGTTCATCTCGACCTGGATCGCGTTTCAGTTGTCCATGATTGGAGAGGCCTACGCCTTGGCGGGGCATCAGGTGAATCCCTACTCGGTCTTCCTGGCTTCAACTCCTTACAATTTCTACTGCTGGTTCACGCTCGTCATGATGTTCGTTGCCATCCGCATGCAGTATCACCCCGGACCCATGCGGCGGTTCGTGAACGAAGCCGCCACGAATCATAAGCCGGCCTCCGACGTCGAAGCCGGCGGCACGATTCCGTCCGCTCTGATCCCACTCGGCGTCCTAATCGCATCCTTTTTTGCCTACTTCCTGGTTCTGGGCAGCCCGCGTCCGGTGTTGCCCCTGGATCGAGACAAACTCGTGGCGGCCTTCGGTTCGGATGCCGGGCCGCTGGTGCTGGTGCTCTCCGGTGTCACCGCCACCCTGGCGGCGGTAATGCTCTTTCCTCCTCAAGACGGAAGGCGTCCGCGACCGGCCGCCGTCGCCTTCGCCGGCGGCGTGCGGACGATGGTAGGCCCGGTGTTCATCCTGCTGGCTGCCTGGATCCTCGGCAGCGTGATCGGAGCCCTCGGCACCGCCGAATTCATCGCGGGAATAACCGCCCAAACCGGCTCGATGGTGCTTCTGCCCTCCCTCGTATTCCTAAGCGGTGCGGCGATCTCCTTTACCACGGGTACCTCCTGGGGTACCATGGGGCTGCTCTTCCCCTTGGCCGTTCCGGCCGCGGCGGAGATGGGCATCGCGGAAGACCGACTGCCGATAATCGTGGCGGGCGTATTCAGCGGCGCCGTATTCGGCGACCATTGCTCGCCGTTCAGCGATACGACCATCGTCACATCCATCTCTTGCGGCGTTGAACCCCATGACCATGTTCGCACGCAGATCCCCTATGCATTGATCACGGCGCTTGCCGCGCTCAGCCTGGGGTTCCTGCCGGCGGGATATGGTATCCCGGCCCCCGTTTGCCTGATCATGGGGACCGTGGGATTGCTTCTTCCGCCGACTCTGGCTCGCCGTTTCGCCCGGGCATGAAGGACGCTCACCCAGCGGCCTGCTGATGAATCCGGAACTTGGGAAGAGCGGGCGTGCCGGGTCCACTCGAAAGTATAGCGAACGCGCATTCGCTTCGCGTTTGGACGACGGGCTTTCCGGTCGAGAATCGCCGCGATGTTCCGCGCGGGCGTTCAAGTATCGTTTCCCCGCCCGGCCGGTGAGTCAATTCATTCGCCCCCAAGCATCGGCCCCTTCAAACCACCTTCCGGTACAGTGAATCCCGCTGTACCGGCCGGAATCCGGCCTCTTCTATGAGATCGCACAGATCGTCGACGCCGAGCGCCTCGGGGGACTTTGCGCCGGCGGCGTGGTGGATTCGCTCCTTGCGGATCGTCCCGTCGAGGTCGTCCGCTCCATAGGCGAGTGCCGCCTGGGCCGTTCCAAGACCAAGCGACACCCAGTATGCCTTGATGTGGTCGAAGTTGTCGAGAATCAGCCGGCTGACGGCGATGACTCGGAGGTCGTCCAGGCCGCTGGCCTGCTCCAGGTCGGCAAACCGGGTACCCTCGGGGTGGAACACGAGGGGGACGAAGGCGAGGAATCCGCCGGTGCGATCTTGCTGAGCGCGGAGTTGGACGAGATGGTCGATCCTGTGTTCGGGCCGTTCGAGGTGGCCGTAGAGCATCGTCGCGGTCGTTTTCAGGCCCAGGGCATGGGCCTCGGCGTGGATCGAAAGCCAGGTTTTCGCGTCGAGTTTCGTGGGGGCGATTTGGCGCCGGATTTCCGGAGCGAAGATTTCCGCCCCGCCGCCGGGCATTCCATTGAGGCCGGCCTTCATCAAGTCCACAATCGTTTCGCGGACGGACATCCGCGAGATCTTCGCGAAGTGGGCGATCTCCAATGCGGTCCACGCCTTGATGAACGCGTCCGGCGCGGCCGCGCGGACGCGAGAGATGATTCCGCGGTACCAGGCGTAGTCCTTCTCTGGGTGGATGCCGCCGACGATGTGAATCTCGGTACATCCTCCCTCCACCGCCTGGCGGACGTGCTCGACGATCTGCTCCTCGCTCATTTCGTAGGCATCCGGAGCGTCTACGTCCCGGCTGAAGGCACAGATGGGACACCGGTGGCCGCAAACATTCGTCGGATTCAGATGCGCGTTGATGCTGTAATATGCGATATCGTCATTTTTCCGCCGGCGGACGACCGTCGCCAGTTCCCCAATCGCGTGGAGATCGACGTCCGGACGGAATAGGAATACCCCCTCCTCGAAAGTGAGCCGCCTTCCTTCGAGGACCTTTTCCCGAATCGACTCAAAAGACACTTGCATCAGGCGAACCTCGCTCCCTAGAAAAACAGCATGTCGGCGGAGCCGATCAAGAACAATCCAATGCTAACGACCGCGTTGACGTGAAAAAACGCCACGTTCACGCGAGCCAGATCGTCGGGGCAAACCAGCGCGTGCTCGTAGATCAAGAGTGCCGCGATCGCGATCGTTCCGGCGCAGTATAAGGCGCCGAAAGGGGGAAAGACGAGTGGAAGCGCGAACAACAGCGCGGCGGTCGCGGCGTGGCATCCGGCGGCCGCTTTCAGCGCGTTTTTGACGCCCAAACGCGCAGGAATACTGAAGAGCCCGGCGGCGCGGTCGAAATCGACGTCCTGGCAGGCGTAGATGATATCAAACCCGGCGACCCAACAGAGGACCGCCGCTCCGAGGACGACCGGCGGCCATGCCAGTTCCCCGCGAATCGCCACCCACGCGGCCAAGGGGGCGAGCATCAGCGCCCCTCCGAGCCAGAAATGCGAAAGCCACGTGATCCGCTTCGTGTAACTGTATGCGAAGAGAAACACAAGCACCGGCACGGACGCATAGAGGGGAATCGGGTTGCGCGGCAGAAAAAGGAGCGTTCCCATAATGAATCCGGCGGAACAGACGATCCAAAACAAGACCACGCTTTTCACCGTCAGAAGACCCGACGGAAGATGCCGCCCGCGCGTCCGCGGGTTCTCGGCGTCGATCTTCCGGTCGGCCAGCCGGTTGAAGGCCATCGCCGCGCTCCGCGCCGTCACCATGCACACGAGAATCCCCAGGAGGTCTCGCGGGCTAAACGCCTTTAGCGGAACCGCGGTCGCGTTCTCGTGCCACGCCATCACGGCGGCCAACAGCGCAAACGGAAGCGCGAAGACCGTGTGGCTGAAACGGATCATTTCGAGAAAACGGCGGAGCATTGTGCGCATCCCCTTGCGCAACCGGCCCGGGACCGCGCGGGCGGCCCCGAGCCGAATGGACTTGAACCACCTCTTGGCAAACGAAACGCCTACTTGAGCGACTCGCGTACGCTTTCGAGCCGGCCGGCCGAACCGAGCTTCGTGTTCTTGTGGATGATGTAGTCGGCATAGGCAGGCATGAACAGCTTGCCGGGGACCCGCAGGTCGAAGTTCTCCGGATCGTCCCGGAACGACTCGCGGTGGATTGCGCACCAGACGAGGCGGCCGTCGGTATCGATATTGATCTTGCAGACGCCCATCTTCGCCGCCGGAAGATACTGCTTCTCGTCCACCCCGCTGGAATCCTTGATCTTGCCGCCGGCCGCGTTGATTCGGTCGACCCACTCCTTCGGCACGCTGCTGGAGCCATGCATCACCAGCGGAAAATGCTCCGGCAGGGCCGCTTGAATTTTCTCGAGCACGTCGAAGTGGAGCCCTTGGCTTCCGCTGAATTTGTAGGCGCCGTGCGAGGTTCCGATCGCCACGGCCAGCGAATCGCAACCGCTTTTCTCGACGAATTCGGCCGCTTCGCCGGGGTCGGTCAGGCAGACGCTGCCGACAATGTCTTCCTCGACGCCGCCGAGCTGGCCGAGTTCCGCTTCCACGACGATCCCCTTCTCGTGCGCCCGGTCGACCACGCGCTTCGTGATCGCGATATTCTCCTCCAGCGGATGATGCGAGGCGTCGATCATGACCGAGCTGTAAAAACCGCTCTCGATACAGTCGTAACACGCCTCTTCCGTCCCATGATCGAGATGAACCGCGAAGATCGCCTCGGGAAACACCTCTTCCGCCGTGCGGATCATCCCTTCCAGGAACCGCTTGTCCGTGTAACTCCGCGCGCCACGGGAAATCTGAATGATGAACGGGGCGCTCTTCGAGCCGTCGGTCGGGTCTTCGTTCGACTTCGACTTGCCCAAGTTTCCCCGAAACAAGCCGACGGTCTGCTCGAGATTGTTAATGTTGTACGCGCCGATGGCGTATTTGCCGTACGCGTGCTTGAAAAGGTCGTTCGTCGTTACGATCATCTTTGGTTTCCTCTATTTCCCAAAACAGGGAGAAAACGGGGACTTAAGGTTGAATCGGCCTGCAATTCGAATAATCCGCCCAGATTCACTGGTCCGGAACTTGCGAGAAACCCCCCGCGAGTGACTCCGGCACCGGGTCCGCGAAGGGCGTTTCCAAAACCGATATATATTACGCCGTGGTTCTCCAGAAACACGACGAAACCGATTCAGAGTGGAACGAGAAATGATAAGGAAATCTCCGAGTCCACGATATTCCCACATCGGGTATATTCATTCCCCCTAGTTCAACTACCCTGTCACCCGGTTCCTCGGCGTCATTGCTCCAGATCACCGCTACGTCGACGCCAACTTGCTCCAATCCAGCTCGAAACCCACGCAAGTCAGCCGGTCTTGGAACGTACGCAGAAGTCCGGGCCGACAGCGGACCGCCCTGGGGGTCACCCCCCTCCGGATGGCGAACGCGGCCAGCTCGCCCGCCGCTTCACCGATATTCCACTCGGTCGGGTGCGTCCGGTAGGCGCCGTTGGTGATGTGCGTTGTTCCGATGTTCTTGCAGCCGGGAATCAGGTTCTCCATCCGTCTCGGGATCAAGGCCCCCAGGGGGATTTGAAACGGACCGCAGTCAATGAATAGCCCCACATCCCCCCCGGTGCTACGGTGGAGATCGAGCCAATAGTGGCCCACGCCGACCGAATCCTCGAACTCAACCGCAACAGGTATCTCCCCGATTTCCTTCGGCTTCTCTGGATTGATGTGTTGCTCCAGCACCGTGAACTCGGCTCGAATCCGCCTCGATTCGCGGATGTAAGGATGTTTCGCGAATCCGTCGGTCGTTCCGGTCACGTCGGGACGCAAACGCAATCCCTTCCAGCCCGACCCTCCGTCGGGACGCGGCGCAGCCGTCTGAAGCCAGTACAGGAGCGAAAGACTCTGTTGCCGCATCCCGCGGAGGTGTGTCTCTCGTTCCTCGGGTCCTACTTCGTATATATTGCCGAGCGTGTAGTCGTTGTGAGGCCAGTTAATGACACTGATGTCGCCGTCAAAACGTCCCGGAAGGAAGTTCGCCACGTCAATCAGACGTCGATATGTCCAGAAATTCGCTCCATGCGCGGGAAACGCGCCGGTGAACCTGGAATCCGGCGGAAGAAACCAGTTCTCCCCCTCGTTCACCGATTCGCATACCGGTCGCGGCAGCGAAAAAAGCGGTTCGCTAGGGCCGGGGGGCGTGAGCCGAGGGACGTAACGTTCCCAGAAATCGTAGTCCTCCGGCTTGTCGATCGTGTGGTCCTCGCCTTCATGGTAATCGAGCACGAAACACCAAGTGAACCCCTGAAGATTCTCCGGACGCGGCACTTCCGACGCGCCCGGCTCCCCCGTCTCGGCGGCCGATTCGGAACCGGTAACATACTCGGTGCCGGTCAAGGGAAGCAAGTCCCCCATTTCGGTAGCATCAATGAAGTACTTCGCCCGGATCACCCTTGTTCGGTTCTCGAAAACGTCCGAGAACTCCACCGCGCGGACGTAATCACCGTCGACTTCGGCGGCAACCGGCTCCGTGTTTAAGAGTACACGCAGAGTGCCCTGACTGATCGACTTGGCCATCATCGAATCAAGAACGGCAAGACTCACTTTGGGTTCGTGACAAAGTCGGGAAACCCAACCGTTGCCGGGATCAAGGAATTCGCGGGCGGCCGCTTCCGGAGTCAAAGGGTAGTTCCGTCGGTAGTAGGCACGGATACCGTTTCGCAAGCAACGGTAAGACCGGGTGCAGCCGAAGGATTCGATCCATCGGTGCTCATCCGGCGGGACGACCTGCTGCGTGAGCTGACCTCCAATCCAATCGGTCGGTTCGGTCATGATGACCCGCATACCGGCCCGCGTCGCGGCGAGCGCCGCCGCGCACCCGCCAACGCCACCACCAACAATACAGACGTCCGCGTGAAGCTCCGTCCCCAGACGGTGTTTTGGACAGGAACATTCAGCCGCATGAGAAAAAATGGAATACCACCCGGCAGCGGTGGCCGAGCCGCACCGGCAGAGGAAGTTTCGTCGTTTCATCGAAGAAAAAACGTGAGGTTAGTGCAAAAAGGTACGACGACAACCTGGGAAGAAGCGGGGGATGGGGGTCCTCGCCTTGTTCCGCGAGGATCCACCACATGCACCGCAAGTTTATGATACCACGATGTTGCACCGATGGCCATGGGAGAAACCGTAGATTTTTTGTCGCCCCGGGCTACGCGGGTCGGCCTTGCGAATCCACAAGCAAGGCCCAAAGCGTTTTCCGCCGGACCAATCCTCGAACCCCGCAATAGGACAGCCCATCGCCGGCGATGACAAGGCCGGCCTCGAAATCTCGGGGACTCAGTCCGCCACCCCCTCCACCCGCAGCCGTTCCAAGATCGCCGAACGGGCCGGATGGACTTCCGGGTGGGACTGGGCGAACAGGCGAGCACGGACGAAGAATTCGCGAATCCCCCGAAATCTCGCGTCCGCTGAAAGATCAATCGAAAGCCCTTTCGACGCCCAGCCGTTGGCGTCGGTTTCTTGATCGGCGGAACTCACCGGGTGAAGCCAGTCCTTGCCATCGAGGGAGACGTCGACGGAGTAGCTCGAACCCAGATGGGGCCGGTTGCCGCGGCCGTCGAGTTGAATGCCGATATCTCGTAGCGGCGCTTCCGATACGATATTCCAAACGATCTCCGGCCGCGAACCCCCCGGACGGAGTTGAACCGAAAGGCTTCCGTCCTGCCATGCAAGGGTTTCATCATTCTCGCGAATCGTCGTGAACAGGTACTTCTGGGTTCGAAAGTCGTCTTCATAGGAGAGACTCCGCAGGTCATCGGACGACGGCTTCATCGCGACGCGAAAGTCTTGAGGGGGATCGACACCCGCCTCGATACGCACTTCGTCGGCTTGTACCGGGGGTCTCTCCTTGCTACCGGCCTCTCCGGTGAACCGGATTTTCACCCAGAATTCGCGGAGCCCCACGAAACGTGCGTCACCGTCGCCGCGGCAGGTGACAACGACGTTTCCATCCGCGGCCTCTCCACTGGACGACCCCGGCAGCCATTCCTTTCCGTCGGTCGAGAGGGCGGCGGTCACCTTGCCGTTCAATTCTCTCGATACGGTCGCCGTCACTTGAACCGTCGGGTGATTCACGTCGAAATCACCCCGAAAATGGTAGACCAGCGCGGCATCGGTCGGCCGGCCGCCGAATCCCCTCGCCGAAAGCCGTCTCCCGTCAAGGACGAAATCGCGAAAGCCGCTCATGGTCGCTTCGTCAACGCACTTCGACGTGCTGAAGTCGTCGACGTAAACATACCTCCCCTCGGTATCGGGGCCGACCTCGAGCGAGTCTCCCTCGCCGAAGTCAGCGGTCGGCAGCCCGGCATAATCGTCCGGCAAGGCGCGCGCCCGCTCGATGTAATTCCAGACCCAGTGATTGATCTTGTCGATCTCCGTTTTTGGCTCTGCCCGGTATCCACCGAAGTGGCAGCTCGTCCCGTAGACCCAGAAAAACGCGACCGGGAGGTTGAACTCGACGGCGACGTCAAGCTGGTCATTGTTTGCTTTCCACTGCGCCTCGGTGAGCGTCTTGTCCATATCCATCTGGGCGGCCCACGGCATCAGGAGGAAGGGCAACCCGGTGATGAGGTATTTCCTGGCGAAGCGGCGGAATTCCTTTCCTCCTTTGAAGTAGGGATCCGCGATCCATCCATCGGAGGGAATCCATCCCCCGGAACCCGGAACGGCGGTCATCGGCGACCACCATTGCCGTGTCCTTTCGGCAACCGTGCAAGACTCGTCCCAGGCGGTTTGGTATCATTCGC
>CAZFQG010000235.1:0-8395 GCA_964520785.1 uncultured Planctomycetaceae bacterium
ATTTAATGCCAACACCAAAAAACGGTTGACAAACGGCCCCTACAGAGGTAAACCCCGGAAAACCGGGACGACGATACTCCCGTGACATTGAAGCACTCCCTCCTAATCAACCGTCCAAGCAAAGCGGATTCAGCATAGTCTGAAGCTAACATACCAGCGAGAATCCGTCAATAGCCGGAGAACGTCCAAATTGCGAGATATTTCCTTTCTTTTGTTCTTTACACCTCTGCCGGCATCAGGTATGGTGCTCGGTACTGGCGGGTAAGAAACGCGTCCGCCTCCTCGTCATTGACGAAGCGCTCGGCACGGGGATCAAACTCGACCGTACGGCCCGTCCAATACGCAATGTTCGCCAAGTGGGGCAGCGTCGAGGAAAGATGCCCTTCCTCGATATCGGCGAAGAGATTTTCGCGGCGGCGGCTTCGGCAGGCGGCGATCCAGTTTTCGAACGCGTCCAGGTCCATCATCGGAGCCCCTTCGACCGATGCATGGGGCCCGGGCTCGCGGTTGGGGCCGAGAAACGTGTAGTAGCTGCTGTAGTCCGGAATGATCATGTAGCCTTCCGTGCCCAGGAAGATCACCCCGCACACGTTGCGTTTGTCGACGAACGGATACTTGGTACCCATCCCGGCTTCGGGATTGGTGTATCCGTCGCGGGTTTCGAATTGGACGATGAAATCGCGGTCCTCGTACTGGCAGGCGAAGACCTGATTTCCCGGCGTGTCTTCATCGCTATTGGGCCGAAAGAAACTGCCGCCGAGGCTTTGTGCCTTGACGGGATGCGCATCGAGTTTACAGGCCCAGCGGATGATGTCGAGCTGGTGGACGCCCTGGTCACCGATTTCTCCGTTTCCGTAGGCCTTGAGGAACCGCCAGCGATAGACGGCCAGTTTGTTGTACGGCGCCTCCGGAGCCGGGCCCAGCCACCTATCCCAATTCATGCCTTGCGGGACGGGGCCGAATTCGTTCCTTCCGCCGGCGCGGAGCTTAAACGCCATTCCACGGGCCATGTAGACGTCGCCGATGACCCCTTCCTGAAGCTTTTTCACCCCCTCTCGGATATTCGGGCTGGTACGGCACTGGGTACCGTGCTGGACCATCCGGCCGTACTTCCGCGCCGCCTGTACCATCTTGCGGCCCTCGGAGATATTGTGTGAGCCCGGTTTTTCGCAGAATACGTCCTTCTCCGCTTGGCACGCCCAAATCGTCTGCAGGGCGTGCCAATGGTTCGGCGTGGCCAGCGACACCGCGTCAATCGAGGTGTCGTCAAGCAGCCGGCGGTAGTCTCCCTCCGCCAACGGCTTCTTGCCGGTAGCCTTTTCCACCGTCTCGACGCCGGCGGCCATTCGGTTTTCGTCACAATCGCAAATCGCCGCGACCTCGACGTTCTCGTCTTTCATTCGCAATAGCGACGCACAATGCGCGATCCGCCCGCGACCCCCGAACCCGACGACGGCGACGCGAAACCGGTCATTGGAACTCTGGGAGTTCTCGGCAAATACCGGCACGGTAACGGACGAGGCGGAAAGCAACGCGGCGGATTTGATAAAGCGGCGGCGGTCGGAGGGTTTCATGGGGAACTCCTTGCAAATAGGGCGCTATTGGGGAAGGGAACGTCACGACGGCGCCATTAATCGACGTCCGACTGGATACCGAGATTCTACCAAACCGGCAAGGAAATCCCAACTTCGACGACGAACGGGGCAGCCAGGTATCCACCGCGCGGTGTGGACGCGACCAGATTTTCCTCATTTTTTCCCCTCGGGGATTCCCGGCCTTCATGCTCGGCCGGACAACGACGTCTGAGTGACTCGCGCGCCGGTTCACGGCGGGTAACCGGAAAAAGGGCCTCTTACGGCAGCGTAACTCTTGAGGGGTAGCCACTCCTTTCGGGGGGAATAACCGAAGGATTGTCCTCACCTCTCTGGAATGAATGGGTTCTCGGCAACCCAATCGGCCCCGCCATACCACGAAAACCTTTGCAACCCGTTCCATCCCGAGTAAACTGAAAGGGAAATGGTTGCCCCGGGGCGATTCCCAATTTGCCCCGCGCGCAACGCCGGGACGCGTTTTGTAAGACTTTTTTACAGAAGAAAGAAGAATACAGATATGTCACGCAGGTTTTCTCGACGTCGTCTTCTGAAGTCGTTCGCGGTGGCCGCCGCGGTTCCACAGGTGCTCCCGGGTCGGGTGCTCGGCAAGGATGGGACGATTGCGCCGAGCGAGCGGATTACGCTTGGCGGGATCGGCGTGGGCAATCGGGGAGCGGAAGTCCTCTCCCGGTTTTTGCGGAACGCCGACGTGCAAATGGTCGCCGATTCCGACTTGCAGCTCAGCCGCCGAGAGCGGATCAAGAAGATGGTGGACGAGCACTACGGCAATACCGATTGCGTCCTCTACCGCGAAATGGACGACATCCTGGGACGCGACGATATCGACGCCGTCCTGATCGCGACCGGCGACCGCTGGCACACGCTGGCCTCCATCCTCGCCGCCAAGGCCGGTAAGGACATCTACTGCGAGAAGCCATGCAGTATGACGATCGAAGAGAGCCGGATGCTGGCCGATGGGATCGCCCGATACGGCCGCGTTTATCAAGCCGGAACGCAGCGTCGCAGCATCGAGAATTTCCAACTGGCCGCCCGGCTGGCCCATAGTGGAAAGCTGGGAGAGCTGAAGGAGGTCCACGCGAACATTCTGGCCCCTCTCACGCACAACCCCTGGTTGCCGGCCGAACCGGAACCGTCAAAGGACGAATGCGACTGGGACCGGTGGCTCGGACCGTGCCCCTGGCGGCCGTATAACTCGAGCTACGTCGCCGGCGGATGGCGCGGTTTCGCCGACTTCCACGGAGGCGGCATTCTCGAATGGGGATCGCATACGATCGACCTGTGCCAGCACGCGGCCCAATCGGACGACACGACCCCGATCGAATTCTGGGCCGACGATTACAACTTCGGCCTGTACCACTCCGATTGGCGAACGACGATGGCCGCCCCCAAGACGAACGTCCTTTACGGCCGTTACGCCAACGGCGTGAAGCTGGTGATGCGGGACGGCGGCTGGCAGGGGCTGGGGACGTGCAGCGTCAAATACGTCGGAACCGAAGGTTGGATCGAAACGGGAGACAGCGGCGCGATCCGCGTGGCGCCCGATTCGCTCCGCGGCGAGTTGAGCGTCGTCACCATGGCGGGAACGGACCCCGGCACCCATGTGCGGAACTTCCTAGACTGCGTGAAATCGAGAAACCTCACCCGGGCCAACGCCCTGGCCGCGGCGCAGGCCCACGTCGCCGCGCACGCCGCCTATATCACGGCGACGCTCGGCCGTCCGCTGAAGTTCGATCCCGACACGGACACCTTCCTCGACGACGCCGAGGCGAATAAGATGCGAACCAGGGCATGGCGCGAGCCGTGGCACGTTTGACGGACCGCGCCGTGTTTCGTGGATTTCATGGATACATCGGACACATTCTTTATATATCTCTCCCGAAAGGAACCTTGATATGCGTTACAGCCTTGCTTTGGCGATTCTGTTTGCCTGCGTGGGCGCCGCCTCGGCCGTAGGCGCCGAGGATGCCGCGGCCCTATTGAAGACGATTCAATCCCCCAACGCGGCCGACGTCGACCGCGCCAACGCCTTCCAGAAGATCGGCGACCTTGCCGGCGACGAAGCCGTCGCGCCTTTGACCGGTTTTCTCGCTGACAAGAAGTGGTCGCACTATGCCCGATTCGCCCTCCAGAAGATGGAAGGGGAGACGCCGACCGAGGCGCTCCTCGGATCTCTCGACGAGGTGCAGGGGGATCTGAAGGTCGGCATCCTCTGTTCGATCGGTCGCCGCCGGGATCCGATCGCCGTGGCGCGGTTGACGGAATTGCTCGCCGACGCGGACGCCCAAGTCGCCGAGTCGGCCGCCGTCGCCCTCGGCTGGATCGCGACGCCGAACGCCGCCGCGGCGCTGGAAACGGCATTCACCGGCGAAACCGACGCCGCGCGCAAGGCGGCGCTCGCCTCCGGGCTGCTTTTGGCCGGGCAAGGGCTGGTCAAGGCGGGGAACGCGCAAGAGGCGATCGCCGCGTTCGACTTGATCCGCGCGGCGGACGTCCCCAAGGCCTGCCGAGTCGCCGCCACGCAACACGCGATGCTCGCCCGGGGGGCGGAGGGGGTCGAATTGATGGTGGAACAACTCAAGGCGGCCGACCGGCAATATTTCCAGACCGGCCTCGTCGCCGCCAGGGCGCTGCCGGGGGACGCGGCGACCAAGGCACTCGTGGATATTCTGGCGGAAGAGGCGGCGGCGGAGCGTCAGGTTCTGCTGATCCTCGCAATGAAAGACCGCCAAGACAAGGCGGCCCTCCCGGCGATTCTGGCGAAGCTCGACGGCGGTTCTCCGGCGGTGCGCCTAGCGGTGATTGACACACTCGGCTCGCTGGGTGACGCTTCCTCCGTCGGGGTCCTTCTTTCAGACGCGGCCGGAAAGACCGCCGAAGCGGCGCTCGACGCGCTCCTTGCGCTGGAGGGAGCCGACGTGAACGAGGCGTTGCTGGAGGCCGCGAAGGAGCCGAACGCGGCCGCGGTCAAGGCGCTGGGACGGCGTCGCGCGAAAGAGGCGGTCGATTTGTTCTTCGAACTCGCCGAGACGGATGAGCCGGATTCCGGGACCGCCCGGGAGGCGATCGTCGCGCTCGGACGGACCGTGGAAGAAGACCGATTTCTCGACCTCGTCGGCCTGCTGAAGACGGCCCGGGGCGATACCCGAAGGGCGGCCGTCCAGGAGGCGATCCACGCGGCGATCATCCGCAGCACGAATCCCGACCTGTGCGCCGACACGCTCGGCGCGATGATCCCCAGCGCCACCGGCGCCGACCGGGAGTTCCTTTTCGAGCAGGTCCGCACGGCCGGCGGAGAGAAAGCGGTCGCCTGGATGCGGAAGTTCGCCCTCGGGTCGAACGAAACCCTTCAGGACGCCGCGACGAAAGTCCTCGGCGAATGGCTCTCCGCCGACGCCGGTCCGGTGCTACTGGAGGTCGCCCAAGGAAACGGGCGGTTCGCCAACCGCGCCCTCGGCGGCTACATCCGACTCTTCCGCCAATTCGAACTCCCCGAGGAAGAGCGGGTCGCCATGGCGGCGAAGGCGCTGGAGGTGGTGAGACGACCGAACGAGCGTAACGCCGCGATCGAAGCGATGACTCGCTTCCCCTGCGTCGGAACCTTCGACCTGGCCCTCGCCCAGCTTAACAAGCCCGGCAGCGAGACGGCGGCCGCCCAAGCCGCGCTGACCATCGCGCGGACCGTCCTTGACCTCGATCCGGAAAAAGGAAAGGCGGGATTGAAGCAGTTGATCGAGGCCGAGGTCAGCAAGGACGTGACCGACTCGGCGAAGGCGTTAATGGGAGAAAAATAGGACCCATCTTCAGATCAAGAGCCGAGCACCCGGGCCAAGGCCCGAACCGCGTCCGCCCCAGGACGGGCTCCGCTTCCAAACCACCCGCACGTTTCCCCCTTTTTCCAGAGGAAAGCCCCGATGAGACTCGCGCTTGCTTGTTTCCTTTTCACGGTTCATCTTAGCTCCGCTTCCTTCGCGGAGACAGTCGAGTTGCCCAGAGCGATGCAGGATTATGTTGCGCGGCCGGAGCCGAAATTCGAGTGGAAATTGCTGGAAACCCGCGCGAGCGCAGCCGGGAAAATCTATGATTTGGAACTGACTTCCCAGGAGTGGCAGGGAATCGTTTGGCGGCACGCCTTGCATGTCTATGAACCGGCCGAAGTGCGGCATCCCGGCCATGTGCTGCTGTTCGTCACCGGCGGGCGCAACGGGCGGCGGCCGGGCCAGGGGGACGTCCTCCGAGGCATGTTGCTGGCGAAACTCTGCGGCGCCCGCGTCGCGGCGATTCATCAGGTTCCGAATCAGCCTCTTTTCGAAGGCCGGAGCGAAGACGACCTCATCACCGATACCTGGCTCCGATATCTCGAAACCGGGGACGAGACGTGGCCGCTCCTTTTTCCGATGGTCAAAAGCGCGGTCAAGGCGATGGACGCCGTGCAGGCGTTGGCCAATGAGGAATGGAAGACAACTGTCGAGGGATTCGTTATCACCGGTGCCTCCAAACGCGGTTGGACGAGTTGGCTCGCCCCGGTCGTCGACGAGCGAGTGGTCGCGACGGCGCCGATCGTAATCGACGTCTTGAACTTTCGGCCCCAAATGAAACACCAGCTCGACGCGTGGGGAAAGTACAGCGAGCAGATAATCGACTATACGAGCAAGGGTCTGGTCAAGCAGGACGACGAGTCGCCCCGGGAGACGCGCCTGCGCGAGATGGTCGATCCTTATACCTACCGCGGAGTCCTCTCCCTTCCGAAACTTCTGGTCAACGGCACGAACGACCGCTACTGGGTCGTGGATGCCATGAACTTCTACTGGAACGATCTCGTCGGGCCGAAGTTCGTCTTGCAGGTTCCCAACGCGGGGCACGGCCTCGACGGGGGACAGCACCTGGCGATGTCGACCATCGCGGCCTTCTTTCAACACGCGGCAACCAAAGAGCCTCTTCCCGAGCTGCGATGGCAACACGCCAATGGCGCGGAAGGGCTGACGCTGCGGCTCCGCACGGACAAACCCCCCCGGGCGGCGCGGCTGTGGAGCGCTCGATCCGACACGAGGGACTTCCGCGATTCAAGGTGGCAGGCGGGGACGCTTTCGCCCGACGGTGACGAGTACGTCGGCGTGCTCCCTAGGCCGGCGAAAGGGCACGTCGCCTACTACGGCGAACTCGAGTTCGACCGCGCCGGCCTCCCCTACTCGCTTTGTACCGTAATCCGCGTCGATTAGAACCAGGCCGACTCCGGCGGTCCGGAACGCGGCCCGGCCTACCGGTTACGCCAGAAGAGCGATTGCGCCAATCCTAGTCGATCGGCCGTCGACTTGATATCGTAGAGGAACCGCCGCGCGTCTTGGGGATATCCGGCGGTGGGGTTAAGGTCCGGGAGGTGCCTTCGCCAGAAGGCGTTGAAGCGTCGCATGGCCAGCTCGCGGAGGTATTTCGCCACGCAGGAGGCCAGCGCCACCGGAAGACACGCCTCGGCCTTCGTCCGGAAGGTGAATTCGAAACGCCGCGAATCCGGCCCGAATCGGTACAGGCTGCGCGCAGGCGACTCTTCATGGATTTCCACGAACGCGGCGAAATGCTCTTCCAGCAACGGGCGATACCTGTTCCTGCCGCCGTGCTTGTCGCACACCACGTGCATCGTTCCCTCGCCGATCTCGGACGTCAGGGCCGTCACCAGGCGCATCGTCTCATTCGAGAGCAGCGCACCCTTCGAGCCGGTCTCCTCCACGAGGGCGTTGAACCGCGCCGGGAAGATCGCCGACGCGAGAATCCGTTTCAGGCGAAAATCCGTCTCGTCGAATCGTCGCGTCAGCCTTATGGCCGATGCTTCGATCTCCACCGGATCGGCATGCAGCGGCAAGCGAAGAGCGGAATTGCCGAACCAGGGCAACTCCCTTTGCTGCTCATAAGCGCCGGGAGCCAGTAATCGCCACAGGTCATAATCGTACCGCGGGGAAATCGCAAGAGTCCGTGCCGGTACGAAAACGGCTCTCTCCAACCCAACGGGTTTGGTTTGTCGGTATACCCGCTTCGAGTCCGCGATAAAGACCGCTGCGCTGCCGCCGGTGGTGGAAACGATCCCCTCCAGCGGCTGGTAAAGCGTCTCGATCTCGCGTTCCGTCCCGCTTTCCCAGAAGGTCGCGCAGACGACAAGAGGGCCCAGGTTCGGGCCGTAACCGGCTTCGTCGGTTCCGATATAGTAATGCGACGGCATGAAAAAAGCGGTCTTGGTCGGGGAGGCGGCGGTTCGAAGGGACGACGCGGCGTATTATCGCACCGGTTCCGGTGTTTCGAAAGACGGGGGGGGCAACTCGACTTGTGGGCCAAATCGAAGGGGTAGAGCACCCAATAACAATAAGGCGAAGAGGAATCCGCCAAGAAAAAAAGACAGTCCGGGCGGCAAGGTCGACGGGCCGTCACCGGACTGTTCCCCCCCCTGGGAAATTGTGTTGCGTTCACCGCTAGGGTGCGTCTCATGAGAACACCGTTCTCCCCAACGGCGTCTCGCACGTTATGCGTCGGAATAATCTTCTCCCGCATGACATTCCTAATAATCGGTTGTTCTAAGCGTAAGACTTTGGCGTTATTTTTCGACAAACGACGATCTTGCCGAGAAAAACGGAGAATCGGGTCCTTCGGCGCCCTCGGACGGTCTTGTCGCTGTCGAGGCGTTCGTTTGCTTCGCTTACGTTCGCCCCTGGAAGATCGCTCATTCTCTCCGACGAGCGACGCGTTGCCAAAGCCCTACGATACTGCACATGACGACCACAAGAAGGCAGAGCCCGGCC
>CAZFQG010000236.1:0-8385 GCA_964520785.1 uncultured Planctomycetaceae bacterium
CAACGGTTTTGGTCAGCCGTGCGAAAACCGCAGATTGTGGCCGCGTTGAGTATACTTTGAAATGGGTCGAACGGAGCTGCTCAGGGCGGCGGGAGGATGTTATAGACGGATGGAGGAGCAAGGGGTATTCGTTGTCGCCGTCAAGGTCGATTGCCAATATCACCGTCCGGCCCGGTATGACGATCTCTTGAAGCTGCATACCCGAGTGCTGCGGACGACGAGCGTCCGGATCGAGCACGAATACAAGCTATACCGGGAGGAAGAACTGCTCGCCCTCGGGCACACGACGTTGGTGGTCGTCGACCGCGACGGGCATGTCTGCCCGGTGCCGGAGTGGCTGAAGATTTAGCGGCCGTATTGATTCCATGGAGTTTTAGACTAGTGCTTTCTCCAACATAGGAATTGGAGGTGACGTTTCGGTTTCATCCGAGCGATTGCGATACTTCGACGTGCCGCCAACCCAGACTTTTAGAACTCGTATAGAATTAACTTCCCGAATTCCCGGGGGCGATCCCGAATTTCACTCCGCTACGCTGCGTGAAAATCAGGATCGGCCCCCCAACTAATTTACGGACAAGTTCTTAGTGTTGACGGAGCACCGGCATGAGCCGCGAGCCCGTCTTCTTCGTCGGTGGTTCTCTGAGGGGGTCCGGGGGTCCGAGATGAGAAAAGCGAGGATTGCGGAGGAACCAACGGCGCGGTAAACTAGAGCTTTTTGGCCCGGGGACGGCGCCCGGGAGAGAAGTGTGAACGGGAATCGAACATGGCCATGGCATGTCGAGGCGTACGTGGCGCGACCACGGTGGAGCATAATGAACGCGAGGAGATCCTTGTCGCGACGCGGCAGCTCTTGGCGATTCTCATCCGCGTCAACGGAATCGAACCCGAAGACGTCGCCAGTGCCATCTTCACGACGACACCCGATATCGATGCCGAATTCCCCGCGCTGGCCGCGCGGCAGTTGGGCTGGCTGAACGTGGCGCTCTTGTGCGGGCACGAACTGGGGGTGCCGGGCGCACTGCGGAAGTGCATTCGCGTGTTGATTCATTGGAACACCGACAAGCCTGCCAAGGATATACAGCATGTTTACCTGAGAGAAGCTTCTCGGCTCCGTCCCGATATCCACAGCCTTCCTCCGGTCGACTGGGGCGAGCTGGAGGAGTGGATCGCGGCACATCTGGCGCAGTACGCGAAACCGGCCCGATAGACGGCGGAAGAGGACGAGAGGAATGATTTGGATTCAGGAAGAGATTCGCCTTCCGGCTTTCGCGGAAGGGTGCCACCCGATCACGCGTCAGGTACTCGAGGGCGTTGGGGACCTGTCCCGCGTCCGAATCGGACTGATGCACGTCTTTCTCCAGCATACGTCGGCGTCGCTAACCATCAACGAAAACGCCGATCCGGACGTTTCTCACGACCTGAGGCGGGCCGTGGACGCGCTGGCTCCGGCGGATTTCCCGTACCGGCACACGATCGAGGGTCCGGACGACATGCCGGCTCATGTGAAGACGTCGCTTCTGGGTTGCTCGCTGAGCATTCCGATCGCCGAAGGCCGCCTCGCCCTGGGTACCTGGCAGGGCATTTTCCTCTGCGAACACCGCCGCCGGGCGGGTTCGCGGCGATTGGTCGTTACGGTCTGGGGCCAAGGCGCGGTCGGTGATTAGGACGGAATAAGCAACCGTCGCGTCCGTGTCGGTGCGAAGCACCTACCGCTTTGCCGATTCCTTTTCCAACTCCTCGCGCCACCGGTGAATTCGCTGGAGCGCTTCCATGGGGGTCAGGTCGTTGACCTCCAACTCGCGGATTTCGTCCAGCAGCGGATGATCGGCCGGGCCGAAGAGGCTGAGCTGGAAATAGTGGGGACGGCCGGCTTCCGTCTCGGCCGGCTTCACCGACGCGATCTTGGCCCTGCCGTCTGGGTCGTGGTGTTCCGCCTCCAGTTGGGCGAGGATATCCTTGGCACGCTCGACGACCTTCTTCGGCACGCCGGCGAGCCGGGCGACGTGGATGCCGTAACTCTTGTCAGCGGCCCCGTCGACGATCTTGTGGAGGAAGACGACCTCGTCCTGCCACTCGCGGACGGCCACGTTCAGATTGAACACCCCTTCGAGCGACTGCTGCAAGTCCGTCAGCTCGTGATAGTGGGTGGCGAAGAACGTCCGACACTCAACAGCGGAGTTGATGTGTTCGACCACGGCCCAGGCAAGCGAGATTCCGTCATACGTGCTCGTCCCCCGGCCGATTTCGTCGAGGATGACCAGGCTTCGAGGGGTCGCCGTGTTGAGAATCCGCGCCGTCTCGGTCATTTCGACCATAAACGTACTCAGCCCTCGAGAGAGTTCATCACTGGCGCCAACCCGCGCGAAAATGCGGTCGGCAATGCCGATCGTAGCCTCCTTCGCCGGGACGAAGCTCCCCATCTGAGCCATGAGCGTAATCAGGGCGACCTGCCGGATGTACGTGCTCTTGCCGGCCATGTTCGGACCGGTGATCAGGGCGATAGTCCCCGGTTCGCCGCCGATTCGGGTGTCGTTTGGTACGAACGTTCCCTCCGGTTCGGTGACGTCGAGGACTGGATGGCGGCCGTCGATAATGGAGAGAATCCTCTCTTCGGTGATCTCGGGACGGCAATAGCCGCGGCAGCGGGCCAAATCCGCCAGGCCGACGAGGACGTCCAGTTGGGCCAGCGCCGCGGCGGTGGCCTGAATCCGCTTCCGCTCGGCGGCGACGGCGTCGCGGAGGGCGACGAAAAGGTCGTATTCGAGTTCCTTCGCTTTTTCGTCGGCGGAAAGGACCTGCTCTTCGTACTCCTTCAGTTCCGGAGTAATGAATCGCTCCGCGTTCTTGAGCGTCTGCTTGCGGATATAGTCTTCCGGAATCCGGTCGCGCTGGGCATTGGTGATTTCCAGGTAATACCCGAAGACCTTATTGAAGCCGACCTTCAGGTTCGGGATTCCGGTTCGCGCGGTCTCCTTCGCCTGGTACTCGGCGATCCACTGCTTGCCGCCGCGGGCCAGATCGCGAAGCGAATCGAGTCGTTCGTCGTAGCCGGTCCGGATGAAGCCGCCGTCCCGGCTGGAAAGGGGGCATTCATCGGTCAGCGCCTTCTCCAGGCGTCCGCATGACTCGCCGCACGGGTCGACCGCCGTGTCCAACGTTCTCAGAAGACCGCTTTCCAGGCCGGCGAGCGGATCCTTGATAGCCGGCAGCTCTCGGAGGGTGCGCCCCAGGAAACTCAGGTCTCGCGGACCGGCGCGGCCAGTGGTGACGCGGGCGAGAAGGCGTTCGAGGTCGTACGTTTTTCGCAAGGCGGCCGAAAGTCGCGAGGCGGCGGCGTCGCGCGCCTTCAGCTCCGCGACGGCATCGAGGCGCCGTTCGATCTCCTCTTGCGCGGTGAGCGGGTTGGCGATCCAATCCGCCAAGAGCCGCGACCCCATCGCCGTGGCGCAACGATCGATTACCGAAAGGAGCGACCCCTCACGGCGACCGTCGCGGATGGTCTTGGAAATCTCCAGGCTGCGGCGGCTGGCCTCGTCGATCTCGAGCGTACCCGAGGAACGGTAGGGGATAAGGCGATCGATGTGGTCGAGAGAGGCTTTCTGCGTCTCGGTGAGGTAGTCTAGAATCGCCCCGGCCGCGCGGATGGCCTGCCGGTCTTCATCGGAATCGGTAAAGCCGAACCCGTCCAGCGCGTTCGTCCGGAAATGCTTTGCCAGGGCCTCTTCCGCGGAGTTCGCCGCGAACGCCCACTCGGGACGCCGCGTGGTGAGCATCTTTTGGGACAGGTGGTCCGGCAGCTTATCCGTATTCTCCAAAAGAAGGCATTCCGCGGGGGCGATTCGGGCAAGCTGATCGTACAGTGCCGCCGAAGCAAAGCCGGCGCCCACGAAACGGCCCGTCGAGAGGTCCACCCAGGCGACCCCGGCCGGTTCCCCCGGAACGACGGCGGCCAGATAGTTCGGCTCGCGCGGGTCAAGAAGGGCTTCGTCGGTGACCGTACCGGGGGTGACGATCCGCGTGACCTCGCGACGGACGAGCCCCTTGGCCTTTTTGGGATCCTCTACCTGTTCGCACACGGCCGCTTTGTACCCCTGCGCGAGAAGCTTCGCCAGGTATCCATCCAACTGGTGGTGGGGAAAACCGGCCATTGGCGTCGCGTTTTCTCCCTTGTCGCGGCTCGTTAACGACAATCCCAGAACCTTGGCGGCGGTCTTCGCGTCGTCGTGAAACAGCTCGTAGAAGTCGCCCATGCGAAACAGGAGCAGCGCCCCGGGGCACGCCCGCTTCGCTTCGTCGTATTGTCGCATCATGGGAGTGGTCGCGGTAGCCATGACGGCATGGTACCACCGGCGCCGATGACGCGAAAGGGGGGCCGAGAAAGTCCCTGCCCGACTACTGCACGAACACTTCTTCCTCGTCCGCGCCGCTGAGGATCAGTTCACCGGAGTCTTCCAGGAGGCGGATGATGTCGACGATTTGCTGCTGCATTTGCTCCACGGAGGAGACTCGGACGGAACCGAGAAACTCCATCTCCTCTTGAAGGAGCTTCGCCCCACGTTTCGACATGTTCCGGAAGATTTTGTCTTTCAACTCGTCCGAGGCGCCCTTGAGCGCCATCGCCCACTGTGAAGTCTCGACGTTTTTGAGGACGGTTTGGAGATCCTTGTCGTTGAACCGGACGATGTCGTCGAAGACGAACATCAAGCGGCGGATTTCTTCGACGAGATCCGGGTCGTCCTGCCCCAGCGTGTCCAGAAGGTTCTTTTCGGTGGTCCGGTCAACCACGTTAAGTATTTCGGCGACGGACGCGACGCCGCCGGCCTTTTCGAACCGCTGGTTCATCATACTGGCCATCCGCGTCTTCAGCGCCTGTTCCACCTCGCTGATGATCTCCGGGCTGGTCTGGTCCATATTGGCGATCCGGCGGATTACGGCCAGTTGCTGTTCCGGCTTGAGCCCCTTGAGGACCTCGGAGGCGAGAGATGCCGGGATGTGGGCCATTACCAGGGCGATGGTCTGGGGGTGCTCCTCCATGAGGTAGGTCAAGACGTTCTGCGCGTCCAGCTTGTGGAGAAACCCGAATGGAATCGCCTCGATCGAATGACGAATGTTGTCAATCGCCGTGGCCGCGTTCTTGCCAAGCGTCTTCTCGAGGAGTTCCTTCGCTACCTGTATGCCCCCCACTTGGCTGATCATCGCGCTCGGATTGGACTCGGCCAGTTCCCGCAGGGCCTCCTCCTGCTCCACCCCCTGGACCACCCCCAGCTTGGCGATTTCCGTGGTGACGCATTCGACCTCCTTCGGCGACATCCGGCTCAAGAGGGCGGACGCGTCTTCCTTGGGAAGACTCATCAATACGATGGCCGCCTTGCGAATGTTTCCTTCCGGAGTTCCCATGGAGTTTCCTCAACGACGCGGATGCACTCGTTTGAGAATTATCGGACAATTCCGCTCCCTGGCTTCAACGAATACGGTATTTGGGAAACTTCTGCCGGTTCTCCCGGCCGTTTAGAGACAGAGCCGGTCAGTCAAGTGATATTTCTGACGTTGCTGAAAATCCTGAGCTTTCCGAAAGACGCACCTCAATCGATCGGAGCCCGGGACAAAGCCGTTTCTCAAGAAGTTCTTCTAATATACATTTGACGAAGTACTCCGCCAGCAGCTCCGTCGTCGTGTTGGCAACCGGAAGCAGATAGCAATCATCCGACGGCAAGGTCCACCGCTTCCCCCCGACATGGACCCGTATTTCCGTGGGAGTCCGATCGAGTCCCAGGGCCGAGTTCCGTTCCGCGAGAAGCACCTTGTGTTCCAAGGGATCGAGGATCCGGCGCGATTCACGTTCCAGGTCGTGAAAATCCGCGATGAAGTCGTTCTTGTTTAGACTACCGCGGACATCGACGTGGAGACGATAATCATGCCCATGAAGCGGTTCGGCCTCTCCGGAAGCGGAGATCGCGAAGTGCGCCGCGCTGAACCACAGCGTAGGGGCCTCCACGCGAACGGACCGAGGCATTCCGGGGTTCGTGGCTCTGATGGACTCGTGATGCATGTCGAGACCGTTTCTTCGGGAGAATCGTTGACGGCGATTCGGGTGAGGTTGCGTGTACCGGCGGGCGGGACTACAGGCTCAATACCTTCCGCGGTTGAACGGTGGTAAGAACTTGTCCAACTGGCGGTTGATCTCTTCGTTGACCCTATCCAACTGGGTATTGATCGCTCGGTTCGCCTCCTCCTCCAGACGGTCGCGGACCCGGTCACCGACCGCTTGGAGTTGAAGTTGTGCCAAGCTTCTGGAATCGATTTGGGGGTTCTCCAGCGTTCCGGTGATCGGGATCGAAACGACGCGGCCTTGCAGTTGCGACTTCACCCTGGAATCGAGACCGTCCAGCCACGGCGCGGCGATGGGAACTTCGGCCAACAGGCTGATGCGTTGGTCTAGCCCTACCCAGCCTCGCATTTTGACCTTCGAATGGGGAACCAAAAACTCCAGGTTCTCGTGATACACGCGACCCTCGGCCATACGGAAGTCGACCGCCGAGTTGTCGACCAGTTTCACGCTCGACGGGACGCCGAACAGGGCGACCAGATCGCGCAGAAGCGGCCCGGGACCGACGTGAATCGAATGCACGACGAAACGCCCTTGAAGGTCCGCCATCTTCGGATCGGTGATCGGAACGCGGCACCGCTCGAGATGAATCGAGAACGTGCCGTCCGCCGCCGTCGCCTCGGAGAGAATCGGCGCGATGAACTTCAGGCCGTAGGCGCACATCCGCGGGTTGATCCGGACCCGCTCGACTAGCGGGCCGGAGGGGAGTTCCAGCGTAATCGGGCCCGGTGCAACCCGGACCTTCGGCGCCAGGCTCATCGTTCCTTCGCTGACGGCCACGCTCAGCGGCGCGGCCTGAACGAGACCCTCCTTGAGGGTCGCGTCCAGGGTGCCCGGGCCGACCTGGAACTCGGCCACGTTTGCGCCGATCCACTCGACCTTCGCTCGCGACTCGAGCTTATCGAGTGCCAGCGGTCCCATGAGCGATACCGGCGCCCTGCCCCGGCCGATGATACGGACGTTGTTATCCCAATACGGCTGCAACAGGGCGGAGAGTCGGTCGAGATCGTAACTGATCCAGCCGTCGACCTTTACGTTCGGATTCTCCGCCAGGTCGTCGAGGCGGGCGGACGCCTCGGCCGAGCAGACCCGCGATTCGAGCGTTCCCTTTTCGAGGATCACCGTGGCCGTCTTTTTGTCATACACTGCGTCGGCGACCAGGCGGATGTTCGGATCGTGATATTGGCGTCCCGAGACGGCTTGGGTGACGAAGTCGCGGATGGTGGTGTCCCAATGGCCGACGACACGGCCGTTCTGGTGTTTCAGCGTGGCGGAACCGGCCAGGTCTCCCTCCACCCGCCAGTTCATTGGCTTGGTGGCGTCGGCGAACCACTGCTGCAGACGGGTCAAATCCGCGCGGTACGTGACGTCGCCGAGAATCTCGATTTCTCCCGCCTTGGGCAGTCCGACGGTGGTATCCGTCGCGGTCAGTGCGACCGTGGAACACGCGGTTCGCAGCGATTTGACGAACACCCTTCGCGCCACGGCGTCCAATTCCCCTTTCAGGTCGAACGTCACCCTGGGCTCGGAAATATACAAGTCAGGCGTCTGCAGGAAGAACTCGTCCACCTGGATGTCGCATTTGGCCACGGTAACGCCGGCGGAGGAGACGGTCGCCTCGGCTTCGATCCGGTAACCTCCCTCGACGTCCATCTCGCCCAGGCCCAACCAGGGCCGCAGCCGCCCGACCCAGTGAGGCAGTTCGCCTTGCGCGCTGAGGGCTACCGGCCACTTCTGGGCAAGACTCAATCCGGCGACCGGCCCCGTCAACTTGGCGCTGAGCCGCTCCCCGCCGGAGGTCAACTCGAATTCGGCCGAGTCCAAATTAGTCCGTTCGCCGAAGTCGGTCGCTCCGTTCGCGCTGAGAAACGCGACGAGGTTCCGCTCCCTCGCGAGGACCTCCTCCCCGGCGGCGATCACCACGTCGCGAAGCTGCAAATCGAAATCGGTCTCGAATCTCTCCGCATCCTCCTGCCGCCAACGCCCGTTGAGCCAACCCTTTCCGGACATCTCGACCTCCGTCAGGTCGATAAACGGGTCGAGCTGGGCGGCCAGTTTGTCCAGGTCGAACGACGCCGCGACGCCGAAATCCTCGGCGGAGCCGGCCATGTCGACGGTGAGGAAATCGGAACGGCATCTCAGGTGCTCCAAGAAGGCTCCCTTCTTCGTTTCCTTCGCAGCCAGTTTGACGGAAATGGGTTCGCGCCACGTCAGACTGCGTCCCTGGCGTGTTGCCTGGAGGTCGGATGTCTCGAGAGTTCCCGTCCAGACCATCCCCT
>CAZFQG010000237.1:0-8350 GCA_964520785.1 uncultured Planctomycetaceae bacterium
TCGTGCCGTCGGTGATGTCGCGGATACTGGCGCCGCGGTTGAGTCCGAAAACGCCTTGATGGGTATCATCGAAGGGTGGGCTCCCTGTACCCTCGCTCCAACACTCACCGTCGTTCACACCGGAATAGACGCCGAGATAGTTGGAGATGAACAGGTTGACGCCGGACCCGATCGTCGCATTCGTGCAGGCTTTTGTGCCCCCTCCCATGCCGTCACTCGGGCAGAGATAGACGGAAATCGCCTTGTCTTGTATGCTCTCGGGCCACGCATATTTGGCCATCGGATACCAAGGGCGGATAAGCGTTTCACGAAGGTCTTCCAGCTCGTCGCCGAAATCCACCTGTTCCAGAAACGGAAGAAGGTAGGTGTGGACCGTCGGCCACTCGGGATCGCCCATCGGTTGATTGTTCGCGCCGAGACCTCCGAAAGGAAAACTCCCATGGGCCGTGTGATAGTTGTGCAGCGCGACGCCGATCTGTTTCAGATTCGAGGCGCAGGAAATCCGTCTGGCCGCCTCCCGCGCCGCCTGGACCGCCGGCAACAGAAGCGCGATCAGTATCCCGATGATCGCGATCACGACCAGTAGCTCCACCAATGTAAAAGCCCGCATACCTTTTGCGTTCATAGCGATCTCCCTGCCGTTGGGGAGTCACGCGAATCCCCAACGGCACAACGGTTTTCCATGCCCTATACGGTTCAATTCACAGGAATCATTCAACTCGACGCAATCCAATCGTGGCGAGCGGCCCGCTAGGGAGCCGGCTCGCCACGGAAAGGTCTTTTCAGCGTTTTCGCGGTGCCGAAAGTCCGGCGAGTCCGGCAAGCACCAACAGGATGGTACCGGGCTCCGGGACTGACGCGGGGCTATGCGCCCCCCAGTTCGCGCGAACGATATCCAAATCGGCGCTTCCGACGATTCCATCGCCTGACGGATCGCCTTCGGCCGGTCCGCCGGTGACGCTCTGTCCCCACGCCCCTCGCACGATGTCCAAATCGGCGCTTCCGACGAAACCGTCACCATTGAGATCGCCGTCGAGAACCGGCCCGGAGCCACCCTCCGAAGGAACGATGGTAAGACCCCGGATAACGGCGACGCTTCCTGCACCGAACACGCCGGTTACTTCCCCATTGACCACCGGGACGTCGTCGAAGAAGAGCGTATTGCCGGCATGGTACACTCCGCGACCGTAATACGGTGTCGCCGTCGCTCCATCAACCGTGACCTGGTCAAGATGGTCCGTGTAGAAGTAGAGGTCGACCGTATCGGCACCGTCCAGACCGTCAATCGTAAACGGCGCATCCGAGGTATTGTCGGCCGAATGTACGAAAACATAATCTCCGAAGAGCGACTCGGTCGCATAATTGTTCCCCAAGACACTCCGCAGCTCCACGTCGCCGCCAACCGGGGAAATGCTCAGGGTGACGTTGGTCGGGGCGCCATCCGCATCGAGCAGGTCGGTCGCCGTGATGGTCAGATTGTCGTTTCCTCCACGGGAGTCGGCATGCACGCTGTTGAATAGCGTTCCACCCCCGAGCCATCCAGGCCCTTCATAAGTGTAGCCGAAGTCCGCGTCGCCGTCGCGGATGCCGTCAAAATCGACATTCACGATGGTTCCGTCGCTCGTGGAAAGACTCAATCCGCCAAGAACGCCGAGGTGATCAATGCCAAAGTAACCCGTAATCGCGCCGTTGACAACCGGCACGTCCTCGAACGTGAGAACCGTGTGCCAGGTGTAGCCCGCGTCGGTCGTGACGCCGAGCGAGGCTCCCTGCACATACGTGTAGGCGCTGGCATCTTCGCTGCAGTAGAGCGCCAGATCGGCCGTCGCCGCGCTGCCGAGTCCGCTGATGGTGAATTCGGCATCTGAGTCATTTCCTGCCGAATGGACGAAGACGTAATCGAGGAAGAGCGAACTGAGCGTCTGCGGCGTGTACTCCTCGGCGACCGGGGCATTGAAATTGTCCGCGCCGACCGGCCCGGCACTAAATCCGACCGAGGTCGGAGTGCCTTCGCTGTCCAGCAGGTTCGTCCGAGAGATCGCGAGATTGTCGTCGCCGCCGCGAGAATCCGCATAAATGCCGTTAAATCGGTTACCACCGCCGGGCGCACCCGGTCCGTTATGCGTTGCTCCAAAACCGGCGTCGCCGTCACGGACTCCGTTGAAGTCGATATTGATCACCTGTTTCGCAACCGGCGGAACCGTGGCGATCGACGAAAGCGAGGTAGTGGAAAGTGCGAAGTTGTCCACGTCGACGAACCCGGCACTATCGGTGTGGATGTTGTCAATCGTTCCGTTCCAGGAGACGAGCAGATTCCGCGGCGTGATCGCGAAGCTCTGCGTGGGCGAGGCCACCGTGCCGGAGTACGCGCGGTTCGCCAGGTCCACCTCCAGTTGGACGTTGTACCACTGACCCGGAGTGAGCTGATCGGTTATCACTTCGGGGCTGTTGAACGCTCCGTTACCGTAGTGGCTGTCGCATACGAGAAACGTCGTATCGCTTACAAAAAAGGTGAGGGCATCCGACACTCCTGCGCCTTGTCCGATTTGAAACCGTCTAATGGCTCCCGAATCGTCCATGACGCGGAAGTCGACATTGTAATAGAGGGTGGGTGCGGCGTTGGCCGTTACGGGAGAAAAGAAATCGACCAGATAGGAATTTCCCTCAGTCGACGTAAATGAGGCACCCATGCCGTTGTCGGGGTAGACATTGGTAAACGGGCTTTGAGCCTCTGCGGTAACAGTGTGGGTTCCCCCCACCGGATCCCACGGACCACCCACCGGCAGTCCGATTGTCTGGGCGCCAAAGTCGCCGTCGGCGTTGAGAATCGCGGCATCCGCCGAACCCGTCACTATGGCCGCCGCGGCCGCGAGGAACATGAAATACTTGCACATAACCTAAACCTCCCTTGAATGAAGAAACGGAAGAAGCACAAACCTTATCTTGTCGTCTCCAAAAAACTCCTCTGCATATCTCCGACCAGTTGCTGGATAGAAGCGGGGAACTCTCGCGAGAGGGGGCTGTCCTGCGCCTCTTGTCTGTCGAGCCAGTCCAATCGCGCGAGCAGGTTCTCTCGCGCGCGGCCATTGTGTTCTTGCATCGCGCGCCGTGCCCCCTTCGCATCCCTGCGTCTGACGGCGCTGAAAATGTCCTCGTGTACCTGATAATTGGCTGCGTACCAATCGGCCAACGAATGGGACCAGGCCTCGGGGGAATCGGTCCGTCGGCCGAACATCTGAATCATGATTTGCTTGTCGGCGATCAGTTTCACCACCTCGCGGTTCCCGGCGGCCTGCAGCAATAAAAGATGAAACGCGAGATCGACCAGCATCCAGCGCCCTAGGAGAGGAACCATGGTCCGGTTATCCCGGTCGCCGGCCTCCTCGGCCTGGCGAATCAATCCGACGAGCGTCTCGAGCTCCCGGAGACATTCCTCGATCTCGTCCAGTTCCTTGGCCCCGACCCGCCTTGCCGCCTTGCCGATGGACGCCACCTCCAGCATCTCTCGAAGACCGATCAGGTCCTCGATTTCGCGCCGCTCCAACTTGCGAACAAACGAACCTTGCCGGTCTACATTGACTACGAACCCCTCGCTCTCCAGCCGACTGATCGCCTCTCGCACCGGAATATGGCTGACCCCAATCTCCTTACCGATTTCGACGGGGGAGAGTTTGTCACCGCCGGACAGCGCCCCTTCGGAAATGAGGCCCTTGATGTGCTGGTACGCTTGGCTTTTCAGCGAAGAACTCATTGGCCACCATTCACCGTCAGGTCGTGAAATATATTCATTTTCCTTAACAATCAAACGCATTCCCAACTAAATATCGGGAGAAGACATTCTAACGATATATGCGAATATATCGAACATCGTAATGGAAAACCGAAACCGTGTCAATCGGCGCGAAAAAAAAAACCGCGATTCCGCCGCGTCTCCCGGAAATCCAGGAATCGCAGGTAGATTTGCGGCGTTCGGTCGAAGAATTGCGGAAGAAAGCTTGTAAAATGCTTGTATTTATTTCGATTGTGGCTAAAATCGAAAAAGTAATGGTGTTAAGCGTTGCGCCGGTATGCGGCGATGGACAGTTCTTTTGAGTCTTGCGTTTACCTGGGTAGGGGGGTGTCTCCCTTGGCGAGTTTCAAACATTGCGGGATATTCGCGCGGATTCCCGCTGCGCGGTGGCGATTCCTCCGTATTCAGCACTTTCAAGAGAAAGGTTTGAGCAATGAATGAGACGAAGAGCGGGTGGTTGTTGATGACGCTCTTGCCGGCGATACTTGCGGCGAGTGCCACGATTTCCGACGCAGCGGTCATAACGGACGATTTCTCGTCCACCAGCCCAGCCTGGCAGTTCGTGAACTATCCGGCCAATGCGACGATCGGTATCTCCGGCGGCCGGATGGTCGCCGACTTCCTTGGAATACCTCAGTATGGGGGCATTGCGCCAGGGATCGTGGGGGCGATTTACGGCAATCCGACGTTCATGCCGGATACGCTTGAAATGACGGGCGTTTTGGAGATCGATGGCGACAGCACGTATCTCTACGGCGGGCTCCTCGGCCGCGGAAGTGCCGATCTGGGCTACGACGGCACCAGCATCACCGGCCAAGGGTACGTTCTGACCATCTCCGGCTACAAGGGCAATGGCGACCTTCAAATCAATCGCATCGCCGATGGCAAGCAGACCATGCTCGAAATCGTCAGTTTCGATGGACTGGGTAGCCTCATCGACAACAATCCTCTTTACATGAAGCTCACCATCGAGACGATCGTGGGCGGCGACGTACGAATCAAAGGTCTCATTTCGACCTACAGCGATTTCACCAGCCCGTTCGGGCAGGTCGAGGCGATTGACGCCGATCCTTCGAAGATTGTCGGTCCGGGTCTCGTGGGCTTCATCGCGATGAATGACGAGGGCGAGCCCTGTCTGCCGGCGACCGTCTACTTCGATGACCTGTACGCGGCCGACTTCATCGACATGAGCCTGCCCGGCGACTGCAATGGGGACGGTTTCGTCAACAGCGCCGACCTGGACATCGTCCGGGGCAACTGGGGACAAAGCGCCAGCGGCCCTGCGGACGGAGACCTCTCCGGGGACGGCGTAGTCAACAGCGCGGACCTCGACATCATCCGGGGCAATTGGGGTGCGACCGCCTCCGCGGCCGTCGTGCCGGAGCCGGCGACGCTCGCCCTGTTGGCCCTGTCCGGGCTGCTCGTCGCGTGCGGGAGACGCTAGAAAAGAAAAACCCGATTAACCCCACGCAAGCCGCATGGACACGAGGAGACGCGAGAAACGGCACTCTCCCAGAAGCGGAATCGATGCGGTGCCACCATAATCCGGCACCATTCTACTATCGTCCGGACGGCCATCGGTAGACGTTCGGGAAACAAGGTCGCGTACTTTTTGAAAGGCTAGAAGACAGTGAAAGTGAATCCAATGAAAGTCTTGTTTTTGGTTGCCGGCTTCACGGCCCTTTTCGGAATGACCGGCGCGAGTGCCGTGGAAGTCTCAGATGATTTTTCCTCGGCGAGCCCGTTCTGGCAATATGTTACGTCCGGACCGAACGTCACCGTCGGCGTTTCGAACGGCAAGATGGTCGCCGATTTCGCCGGCGTCCCCGCATGGGGTGGTATTGCTCCCGGGATCGGCGGTGCCATCTACGGTAATCCGTCCGCCTTCATGGATACGACCGTCGTGACTTCCATGCTTGAACTTGACGGCGATACCAGCTATTTCTACGCCGGCCTTGTCGCCCGGGGTGATGCACAACTCGGCTACGACGCCGGCAGCGGCGCCGTGACCGGCAACGCCTATATCGTGACGATTTCCGGCTACGCCGGGAACGGCGATCTACAGATCCACCGCATCAGCGGCGGCCAGCAACACCACTTGGCGATCCAGTCGTTCGACGGGCTCGGCGGCACGATCGACAACAACCCGCTCTATTTGAAGATGATCGTCGAAACGGTCGGCGCCGACGTCCAACTGAAGGGCTTGATTTCGCTGAACTCCGATTTCTCCGATCCCTTCGGTGTTCTCGAATACCTCGATATGGACGGCGAGAGAATCCTCGTCCCCGGCATGGTGGGTGTAATGGGCTCGAACGATCCCGGCCAACCGGCGATGCCCGTTACCGCCTACTTCGACAACTTCTACGCGGCCGACTTCATCGACATGACGTTGCCCGGCGACTGCAACGGCGACGGCTTCGTCAACAGCGCCGACCTGGACATCGTTCGCGGCAACTGGGGACAGAGCGTTAGCGGCGCCGCCAACGGCGATCTCTCCGGCGACGGAATCGTCAACAGCGCCGATCTCGACCTTGTCCGAGCGAACTGGGGCGCAACCGCGGCAGCGGCCGTTCCCGAACCGTCCGCCTTCCTCCTCCTCGGCCTTGTCGGGTTGCTCCGCGTCTGGAAGCGCCGCTGAGGCGGGCCGCGAAGAACCCGTGAAACAATCGGTCTTACCCCCGGGGGCGGCTCCCCTCGAGTCGCCCCCGGGATATTTCTTGGCGGAAGCGTTCCGTGAACGGAGACGCTCAGCGTTCCCGCGGCCGATGCGCTGCCGTCGCGCGAATAGCGTGAGCCGTTCGTCCTTAACGTTTGAGATCGGCTGGAGACCGCGAGGCCGCCCGCGAGGCGGCTTCGTTCGGTCGCAGGATTACCACCGTTCCCGGTTCCAAAAACCGGGGTTGTTCCAAAACCGCCCGGAACCGTCCCGGATACGCTTCCTCCAAGGCGGGAAGGTGCTCGGCAAGGGTGAGAACATACGGCCGGCGCGCGCTTTCCACCGCGAAATTCAAGTCCCGCGGATGATGCGTTTTCGGCACCGGTTTGCCGCCGTAGTAAACGAACCCCTGCCGCATGAATCGAAAGGCGATCAGATCCACGCCGTCCGGATGGAGGCGGCGCATTTCCGCCATCATCCCCGGAGCGTTGCGATACTGCGCAATCCGGATCGTCGCGAATCCGAAGATGGCCGTCAAGAACACGACCGCCGTCACCGCGTATGCGCCGAGAGCGTTCGCCAAATCACCGCGACCGTTCCACCACAAGGAGAGGGAACCTCCGCCGACCAGAATCAACCCGACCAATCCGAGCCACCATTCGCCGGGAAGCACGAACCAGGCTACGATGGGAAAGATCACCGCCAGCCCAACCCCCACCGCGATGCTCGTCACCATGGCGTTGCGCATCCACAGGCGGGATCGGGGAACCTCCTCCTCAAGCCACCCGGCAATCATTCCCCCCAATAAAAGCGCCATCGCCGGGTAGGCGGGAAGCACGTAGTGCGGAAGCTTCATGGCGACCACCGACCAGAACCCCACGATAACCCCGATCCAACATGCCAACAGGACGTACCCGTCCCGATCTTCGTTCGTCCCGCGCAGACGGCGGACGAGATGCAGCCCCATCGGCGTCAGGAAGACGGCCCACGGAAAGAATCCGATCATAATTGAAAGGACGTGGTAAAAGAACGGCCCGGTGTGTCCCAAGATGGGCTTGACCGAGGGCCCCAGATTGTATTTCCAGACGAACTCATCGATCCAAGCCCCGTCGGTCCGCAACGCGACCAGAATCGTCCACGGAGCGGTAACGGTGAATAGAACGAGGACCGCCGTGAAGGGCCGCATTCGCCGGATGGCGATGACGAAGTTCCACGGCGAAAAAACCCGCAGCGCCACGATGAGGGAATACCTCGCGCGGCCGATCAGTCCGGCGGAAACCTTTTCATCCGCCACTTTCTCTTCTTTCGCGTATCGCTGAATTAGCAGGAACATGCCGATGACGCCCAAAGGCATGATCGCGCCCACGGGCCCCTTCCCCAGTACGCTCAGGCCGGTGGCGGCATAGATCAAAACCGCGTGGAACCACGGAATCGGTCCGTCATAGTCCAACATCGACGCGGCCCTGCTCCGCATCCCCCAGACGAAAGCGGCCAACGCGAACGTAATGACGAACGTTAGACCCGTGTCGACGGTCGCCGCTCTCGCGGAGATCGTGAAGATAATCGTTGACGCAGTCGCCAGGCCGGCCCAAAACCCGGCCCTTTCGTTAAACAGGGTCCTGCCCAAATGGAAGACCAGAAGCGAGGTCGCCACGCCCAGGAACGCGGAGGCGAACCGCGCCGCGAATTCGCTTTCGCCAAAGACACGGAAACCGGCAATCATCCCCCAGAACATCAAAGGGGGCTTGTCTGGAAACATCTCGCCGTTAAACCAGGGAACGACCCAGTCCCCGCGTTGGAGCATCTCTCTGGCGCAACTCGCGTAAATGGTCTCATCATCATCCCATAGGGCCGCCCCTCCGAGGCAGGTGAAGAATATCGTAGCGGAGGCCAGAACGATCCAA
>CAZFQG010000238.1:0-8307 GCA_964520785.1 uncultured Planctomycetaceae bacterium
CAGTAAGGGCATAGGACCGCAAGACTCGGGAAAACAAGAGTCTTGCGGTTTTTTTGTGTCTTGAGCGCGGTCTAATACGGTCTCAGGATGCAGCGCATTTTGCAGCGCTTTTTCGGCCGGTTCTTCCAGGGCTTGACGGAAGTGTTCGTCGAGAACCCTCTTGTAGTGCTGATCGGCGACACCAGCGCAATGGCCGTTCCAACGGTCGCAGACGTGTCCGGGGAATCGGTTGGCGATGTCATTGACCCCGCTCATCCGGAGATTCTGGGATAGCTTCGGCCAGACCTTTTTGCCGCTCCGGTCGATGATCCGCTCGAAGGCGGTTCTCAGATTATTATGTCCTTGAAGGTTGCGGAACACCGTGGCGGCGTTTGCCATATTAATGGACCGGGTGTTCATCACTCCCGAGGAACGGATGCTCGAAGAGAGGTTCGGGGAGACCTTCGAAGTGTATCGGAGCCGTGTGCGGCGATGGATGTGATCGTCAGTCATACGGGTGGAATCGAACTGGTCTCTCCGCGCTCTTCGATCGCCCGATTGATCCGAGCCATCTGGTCTTCGGTCAGCCTCCAGCCCGCGCCGCCGGCGGTTTCCGCGATTTGCTCGGGGCGTTTGGCGCCACAGACGGCGGCAGTCACGCCGGGCTGGTGGATCGTCCAGTTGACGACGAGTTGAACGAGCGTCCTGCCGCATTCCTCGGCGATGGGACGGAGCTTATCGAGCATGTCGTGGCTCTTCTGCCATTCCTCGCCCCGAAACATGGGATACTTACGGCGGCTGTCATCGCGATCGAATACGTGGTCCCGGGGGAGCCTGCCGGCAAGGAGGCCCTTCATCAAAGGCCAATAGCAGGCGACGGAGACGCCGCGGGCACGGCACCAGGGGAGAACGTCCGCTTCGATATCCCGCTGGAGCATGCTGTACGGGGGCTGGCAAACGGCGATGGGACACTCGGCGGCGAAGGCTTCGAGTTGTTCGACCGAAAGGTTCGAGACGCCGACGCCGCGAGTCTTCCCCTCGTCGAGCAGGCGTTTGAGTTCCCCCGCGGATTCGGCGACCGGAACCTTCGGATCCGGCGCGTGCAGATAGTAGACCTCGACCCGGTCCGTTTGCAGCCGCCGGAGGCTTTCTTCGCATTCGCGGCGGAGCGTTGCGCAAGACGCATCGTGGATTCGCTCGCCGTCTTTCCAATGCAGTCCGCCTTTGGTGGCGACGACCATCTCATCGCGGCGCGGGCCGAGCGCTTCGGCGATGAATCGTTCGCTTTCGCCGCCGGCACCATACATGTACGCGGTGTCGAGATGGTTGATGCCCAGGTCAAAACAGGCCCGAATCGCGGCGAGCCCGCCTTCCTTGGTCGCTCCGGGGCTGGTCATGCCGGTCATCGGCCAACAACCGAGCGCGACGGGGGAGATGTGGATGTCCGTGTTACCGAGAGTTCGTCTTTCCATCATGGGTCACTACTTCAAAACCTTCAGAAGCTCAAGGGCCTCGACGCGCAGGGCGTCCGCCTTGGTCCGGTCCTTGGGATCGTAAAGGCCCAGTTTGTTTGCGCCTTCGGCGTCGAGAACGCCGTCGACTCCCTCGCCGAGAAGCGTCTCGGCGGCTCGTGCCGCATCGGCGAATCTCCCGGCCTTCTTCGCCGCCGCGACGGCGTCGCGAAGCATGACCAGCGTCTCGAAATCCTGAATGCTTTCACGGATCGCCTCCATCTGCACGCCCGGCGTGATGCTGGTCGCGTCGATGAAAATCGGCGTGTAGGGGCCGCTTCGGACGAGGTATTCGTTCCACGAGGATTCTCGCTGGTTGTCTCCGAGCGCCCAGAAGAACGTTCCAGTCGCGCCGATCTTCCAGCAGTGCCAGGCTTGAAGACGGTAATACGCGTACGGGTCCAACAGCCGCGCCGGACCGCTGCACGAGTAGAGCTGCAACGTCTTGCCGGAGGCGGCCCGTCTCCCGTAGAAATCATCGAACGCCTTCTGATGCGCGAGCCACATGGGCCGGTTGGGGCAGAGAATATCGAAGAGTTCGAACAACTCCGCCGGGGCGTTCACGGGATCGGGATAAACGGGGTCGCTGAAATGGACGATCTCCGGCACGGCCTTTCGAATCGCCCTCACCCATACGCCGATGGCTTCGACGTCGGCGTCGCCCCGGGGTTCATCATGGCCGAGAATGACGATCCGGCTCGGGTCGATCCCGTTCGCTTTCCAATGCTTCGCCCATGCCGAGAAGAATTTACCGACGCGCTCATCGAATTCCGGCGTCCCCGCGGTCGCGCCGCCGAAGGTCTGCGCCGTGCGACCGTCCAACCCGCCGAGGCTGAGGAAGATGCAGTACTTCCTCGCGTTGGGCCACTGCGAACGCCAGTCGTCCCATTCCGCCGTCTTGATCCGCGGATTGCCCGCGCCGTCGAATTCCGCCGGTCCCAATACGCCGCGCGTCGCCCAGGGACAATTGACGTAGTGCTCGTGCATGTGTTTGAGAAACGCGGGCCGGTTCTCCGCCGTGATTCCATACGACCCGCCGCCATTGGTATAGCTCCAACCGCCCAAGAGCAGCGTCGTCTCTTCGGGGAACTCGAAGGGGTAGACGGTCATTCGCACCGGGAGTCTCGCGATGGTTTTCGTACCTTCTTGCGCGACGACGTGCCCTTCGTACGTACCCGGTTCGACATCCGTAACGCGCCACGTCAGCCAGACGCGCCCGGGGATGCCGGAATCGACGGAGACGCTCCAGCCGTCTTCCCCCGGGGCGACCGGCGGAAGCGCGGCGGCGACCGGTCTGCCCATGATCGTATCGGTCCAGGGAACCGCGGCCGCGGTGACGTAAGGCGGGACCGGTCCGCCGGGGAGGCCGTCGAAGAAGACACGGACTTGTTTCGTCTTCGACGTGGCGTTCGCCAGGTCCAACGCCGACGCCCGGTATTCCCCGCGCATCAGGTGAATTTCCATGAGATCCGGCGATTCGTCGGGTTTCGGGGGAACGGCGTAGAGATTCGCGGGCGTCCACGCGTCGGCGATCCAGGCGGTCAACGGCGGGCTCCCCAAAGTCTCCCAGGCAAACGCCTGAATCCGAAACATCGCCGCGTGCGAGGCGTTGAAGGGGAAGATGGTTTTGAACGAATCGGGATCGGGAATCGGCGCATTCGTGGCCGCTTCGTAGGCCTGAGCGAGACCGTCCATCAGAGGGCCGGCGTCACGCTCGGCGATGCGGCTCGATTCGATCATCCGGGAAATCCCCTTCAGGTCGAAGCCGTAGCGGCGAAGAATGGAGGATTGCATCTTGAACCGCTTCGCCACCGACTGGTAGTCGCCGACCGGATTACCCCCCGGCTCCCGGTCCAGCAACGCGTCGGGACCGCGAAAGACCTCGACCTCGTCACAGAAGACATAGGGTCCGGTCGGGATCACCATGAAGCGGACGAACCGCCCGCGGGTCGCGAGGGACCCGGTCGAGAATCGGCGAATCGCGTAGCCTTCCGGAAGGGGGCCGTTTTCCTTCAAATCGAGCGCGACCAGCTCGCCGACGTCGCGCCAGTGCTCGCCGTCGTCGCTGACGTGGATCCCGATGCACGCGGGCCAAGAGACCCCGGCCGTACCCGCCGCGGTGCGGAAGGCAACCCCGGCGATCGGCTCGATCCTGCCCAGATCGACGACGACGGCGACGAAATTGGCGTTCTGCCAACCGACGGTCCCGCGTTGCGTCCAGAAATACTCGGTGGTCGTCAGCCCGTCGGTCAGTTGCGTCGCGTCCCCGGCATCGGTGCAATGCTGATATCGCGGAGCCGGTGAGAAGGTATAGGTCTTTCCATGGGCCAGGTTCTCCGCTTCGGCGGCGACGACTGGCGTTCGGTCGGTCGCGGCCGGTCCGAGAAGAACCGAAAGAAGAATCAGGGCAGGGGGTATTCGGCGGGCGAATCGCATGATTGGGACCTCGGCGAGGTAGACTGGGGGTGGAATACCGATATCGGGAAGCATACCGCGCCGCCGTCGCGTCCGCAACCACCCGAAGCTCCATTGCCCCGTGACCGCGGTCCGGGTATTATGGTCCGCGTCCCGCCACGAAAGCCGTTTCACGAGACGTCCGATGTTCGAGCCGATCAAGACGCGCCTGCTCCAGCTTTACCGCACCTTCGAGCGTTGGCGGAACGACGACGGGAGTCTGATTGCCGCGTCGATGGCGTATTACGCGGTATTGTCGTTCTTTCCGCTGCTGTTGCTGCTGATTTCGGTACTGGGGTTCGTCCTGCACTATTCGGCCGGAGCCCAGGATGCGCAGGCGGAGCTGCTGAGGTTGGTCGCCGAGAACGCCTCGCCCGGTCTCGCGAAGCACTTGGAAACGGCTTTGGCGGGCATCCGCGCCAACGCCCTGATCGGCGGTCCGTTCGGTCTGCTCGCCCTGTTGGTGGCGGCCATCGGCGTCTTTCTGCAAATCGACGTCGCCATGAACCGCGTCTGGGGTCGCGAAAGACGGACCGACGGAATTCTCGACGCCGTGCTGAAGACGCTGTTCTACCGGTTCCGCGCGTTCGTCATGCTGGTCGTGGTGGGACTACTCGTTTGGGCTTCGTTCGCCGTAAGTCTGTTCGTCGCGGCGGCGCGGCCCTTCACGCGGAACCTCTTCGGGTCGGCGTGGCTGCTGGCCGCGGCGCATCCGACGCTGAGTATCGCCGTCAACGCCGGCCTGTTGATGCTCTTATATAAGACCCTCTCCAAGGCCAAGATAAGATGGACGTCCGCGCTCCGCGGAGGTTTGCTCGCGGCCATCCTCTGGGAGATCGGACGGCAGATCCTCAATCTCCTGATGTTCGGCGGAAAGTACACCGCCTATGGAGTCGTCGGCTCTCTGCTGGCCCTCATGCTCTGGATCTACTTCGCCAGCAGCATCTTCTTCTTCGCCGCGGAATACGTGCGGGTGATGGAGGAGGAATCGTAGGGAACCCGCGGCGGTGGGGGGCGTTGAATGGCGCCTATCGCCGGATCAGATTCGAGAAGTCCCGCGCGTCGCGGTGGAGGTAGGCCTTGTAGTTCACCTTGGCCGCGGCCTTCGTCTCTCGAAAACCGCCCCGATCGACCAGAAGCCCGCGGGCGAAGAAGAGCTGTTCCGTCAAGCCGGGAAAAAGGACCTGATAGCCGTACGGTATCGTGCCGGGCATGACGTTGTTGAAGTGGTTCACGAGATTCGTCGTACAGTTGTTCGTCAGCGTGTGGTAGAACTCGGGCTCGTCGTGGAGCTTGTTTGCTCGCTGAAGAATATCGACCAGCAGGTCCCGAGATTGCTCCGGCGAGAAGATGGTTCGGTAGATGAACACTTCCACTCGCCGGTAGTTCGTCCGCAGGGGAATCAGATCGCGCTCGTCGCCGAGGAGGTAGATCAGCTCGAACTGCCGCGCCACCCCGCCGAGGACGCCGTACTTTTCGCCCTTTTCCTTGCGAATCTCGACGGAACAGCACAGAAAGGTCCCGTCGCGGAAGCCGAAGCTGAGCATCGTATGCGCCAGGACGTCCATTCCGGAGAACGGGACGACGATGAAATCGACCGTCTCCACGTCGCTCAGACGGTATGCCCGGTCGTAATACCGCGTCGTAAAATCCTCTTCGGTCCGGTAGTCGCAAAACCGGATGTTGTGAACGTGGACGTAGTCTCCGTTGAACTCGGCCCAGGGAGGCCGCTCCATGTCCGGCGCCCAGTCGCGGTCGTTGCGAGGACGGAGGATCTTCGGTTCCAAGTCCCGAAAAGTCCGCTCCCACGAGACCGGAACGATGCGCGGCTTCTCTTCCGGCAGACGCATCCCCGGCAACGGAGCGACGTCGTCGAAAGGCGAGAACTCCCGCCGTTCGAATGCCGCGGCCAAGTCCAGCTTCGGCCGCTCCTCGGCCGCCGCGAACGCCGGTGCGCGGAACGGGCTCCAGTGGGGACGCGTCGTTCCCGTCGCGCAGCCACCCGCCGAAACGCAGATAACGACGATGCATGACGCCAGCGCCGACCGACGCGTCCACGAAGTCGGTCCGGGCGAGGTGGTGGCCGAAGACGGATGTTGAAGTCTCTGGTCCATCGTCGTGACTGGAAAAGGGGTATTCGCGGGCGGGAAAAGCGATCGGACGGCGTTCAACGAGAATGCTAGCGGGATTCATCCTGATTCCGGCGGGAGATGATCCGACTAATCCGGAATATCGGCATGACCGGCGCGCCTCGTTCAACTCAGAGAGGAGCCCCGGTGTATCTTGCCTCTTTTCCCGTTTTTGGCGAAACCGGCCGGTGGAGGGCCACGCCGACCGACTCTCTATCGGACGGCCGAGCGGCTCGGTAGCTCGGTGAGAAGCGTTTCCCGGACGGAAGAGGGCACCTGGTTGAAGATCAGCGTTTGGGCCGTTTTCAGCAATCCCCCGGGGTCCGTATCCCAAAACCGGATCGCCGGAGGACCCCCGGCATCTTGCCGGGCCGTCGCGGTCGCGAACCAGGCGTTCGATCCAATCAACAGGCGATGCACCGCTTGAGAATGTCCGCGAAGAACGACCGGCTCCTCAAGCGGCCCGTTCTCAAAGAGCCGCCATAGGTGAACCGTTCCGTCTCCGCCGCCGGTAACCAACAGCGACCCATCGCCGGAAAACCCCATCACTTTGACGCCCCCGACTACCGGTGGCAGGATCGATCCTTGCTCTTGGGGATTCACCCGGGACAGGGGCCAGAGGCGAACGGACCCCTCCTCGGAAAGCGCGGCCAGCCACGAGTCGTCCGAGGCGATTTTTACCGAGGCGATCCCTCCCCCGGCATGGCGGAATCGGAGAGGCTCCACCTCCTTGGGACGGCGCAAGTCCCACAGGCACGCGTCGCCGTCCCGGCCGGCGGAAACGAGACGGTTCCCGTCGGATAGAACGCAAAGGTCCGTTACCCGCTTTTCGTGCCCGGAGAGGATTCTCTTACGGGTGGGGGGCTCCTCGTTGAGCCGGTAGACGTGTACCTTCTTCGAGTCGCCGCTGACGGCGGCCCAAGTTCCCTTCGGGTTTACCGAGACGGTGTCGATTTCCTCGCTCAGCCGTTCGAGGCATCGCGGAAGCCTCGCGGGAGAAGTCAAATCGATCCAGCTCACGACGGCCAGCCCGTCTTCGCGTCCGATCGCGACGAGCCTGCTGCCGTCGCCACTGAAGGCGAGACTCGTCACGGGACCGCTACACAGGGAAAGGAGCTGAGGCGAATCGTTCGGATCATCCCGGTCCAAGTCCCACAGGATCAGATCTCCCCCGGCGTCCCCGGACGCCAGCACGCGGCCGGTCGGATCGGCGGCCAGGGAGAGAACCGGCTCGCGGTGTCCGGAGAGGACGAACGGAACGCGGCTCTCGTGCAGTGAGGTCAGATTCCACGCGTGGACACGCTCGGAATCCCCCGCCGCCGCGAGCCAGCGCCCATCTCTCGTCGTCGCCAGTAGACGGACGACCGGTTGTGGAGACCGCAGGCCGGTATCGCGGACCGCGAGAATCGAATCGCGAAGCAATTGTTCGATATTCGGGTCGAGACGGCCTTCTTCATCCATCCCGCGGCGAGCCGCCTCCGTCAGAAGAATCAGGCTTTCTTTCGGGTTCTCGGCCAATCGCCGCTCGGCCTGGGCCGTCAGAAGCCAGATGGGAGTCTTCTCGGAGGGGGCGGCCGGAATCTCCGACTCCGAATCCGGTTTACCCTCAAGGGCCGGTCGCGGCTCGCCGGCCGAGGGCTTCTCCGGCACGATTCGGGCCGTCTCCGCGTGCGTTTTCAGGCGAGGCGAAGTGGGATGGAAATCCGGGACCGGTTCCACCGGAAGAACGGTTCCGCCGACATGTTCCGGTTCGGCGGAGGTCGGTGGCCAGATCGAGTTCAACCAGTTCGCGGATCCGACCAGTCCCACCGCCAAAATGACCATCGCCAGAAGCCCGACGACCGGTCGAAGCAGACCCGACGGTGGTGAATCCGCGGCGCGCAGGGAAATCTCGCGGAACGCGTGAGCGCTACTTCGGACCGATTCGCGCGATACGAACTCGTACGGTTCCTCTTGAAGCCACGAATCAAGCCGGATTTCGCCGTTGGGTCCCCGTTCTTCCGCGCGGGGCTTGGGCGGTTCCGGATTCCGCCGCTTCACCGGGAATTCCAAACCGCAATACGGACACATCACCCTGACGACGGAATCCTCGGGGGAAACCGTCCCCAAGCACAGGGGGCATCGGACTGGTCCGGTCGAATGCTCGCTCATCGCTGGCTCTCGAATTGGAATTTGGCGTCGTTCGGCAAAGGGGGTGGAAATGCGCGCAACCAGAGGCGCGCAAAACCCGGATA
>CAZFQG010000239.1:0-8287 GCA_964520785.1 uncultured Planctomycetaceae bacterium
AAGAGTCGTTTTCGCCGATATCGACCCGGTGACGCTCTGCCTCGATCCGCAAGACGTCCGCCGACGCATCACCAAAAAGACCAAGGCGATTATCCCGGTTCACTTCGCGGGGTTGTCCGCCGATTGCGACGCGTTCGACGCGATCACGAACGACACCGGTATCCCGGTAATCTACGACGCGGCTCACGCCGTTGGCACCAGGTACAACGGCCGGCCCATCGGCGGCCGGGGAAAGGCGTCGTGTTACAGCTTCCAGTCGAACAAAAACATGACGCTTCTGGGCGAAGGAGGCGCCGTCACCACCGACGACGAGGCCTTCGCCGAAGTCGTCCGGCGTAAGAAGACGTTCGGCTACGTGTACGGTCCCCAGTTGCGCGTCGCGTCGATCGGCTTCAACTATCGGTTGACCAAGGTCCAATACGCGGTCGGCATCACGCAGTTGGCGAAGATCGACCGTGTCGTCGCACGGCGTCTGGAAGCGTTTCGCTGGATGCACGAGGCGCTCGAAGGGATTGACGGGGTCATCCGACCCGGAGGGATCGGCGAAGGGCACGGTTGCCACATCTACGTTGCCCGGCTCGACACGGACCAGGTCGGTTTCGACCGGGGCAAAATGCTGGATATTCTGAAAAGCAAGTACAAGGTCGGCTGTGCGAACCATTATCCGGCCGTCTGGTCGTGGGAGGCCCTGGCCGATTTGGGATACGACGAGGATTCGGCCGGTTGCCCCCTGGCGGCAAAGGCCTGCCGGCAGGTCTTCACGCTGCCGATATTCCCTCACACGACCAAAGACGATTGCCAATACATCGCCTGGGCACTAAGGCGCGCGATGGAGGAAGCGGGCGGGTAATTGTCCGCCACGGTGGGCAACTTGGACATCGTCCTTCAAACCGCCGTAAAACGGCGTCGTGGAATTCGCGGCGCCGCGGCGGATTCTGCGTGCGATTAGAATTGGTTCCGTATGTTTCCGGCCGATTTGATCCACTCCGAGAACTTCAAGATGGCAACCACATAGGCGACCAGGATCGCGGCGCGGATCGTCAACATGCCCAGCGCGCCCACGAACATCCCGATACGCATGGCCGGATCCTCGGCCGTCTCCGCCATGCGCATCACGCTCAGAAAGGCGCCGAGATACGAGAGGAGCACCGAAGCTACCAGACAGTAGGCGAGCGTGAGCCCCCAAGTCTTGCGTAACAAAAGGGCGATATTCCCCGCGATCCCGAAAACGGCCATTCCCATCCCGCTGAACAACTCAAGAAAACCGGCCACGATGATTCCGGTGGAAGCCTCGCCGGCGACGAGACCAGCAATGCCGACCGCGGACAGAAAAACCAACGGCACGCGGATAACGCTGAACACGAGGGACACGATGAACATCGTCGTGCAGTAAGGGGGAAGCTTCGTCCGGGTGTCTTGCCGTGAGTTCATGACCGTACTCGCCGGACTGGCGAACGGATCGTGCTCCTCGAAAGAGAATTCGTTCATTGCTGGTTCCAATCTCTCATGAAGGGTCAAAAGACTCCAAACCGGCTCGAGCCGACTCCGCCCGTTTCAGGCGCTCCCCGGCCGGCAACGTCCGTCCGTTGGTCACCTTCGGCGAGCAAGGAGACGATCGCGTGGAACGTACTTTAACACACTTGCTTCTTCGCGGCAACCGACGATTCCGGCGCATTGGGCGCACAGCGGAAACGGGCGGCCGAAATAGGGGACATCGACGAGATATCCGACACACCCGCGAAGACGGATAACCTTGGGCGGGCGCCGTCATTGCCCGCGGCGTCCCCGAAACTTTGCCGTCATCTCCCTCGCTTTTTCGAGAAATAGCATTTTTTGTCTTTCCGAGAAGATCGCGTGCGTCCGAAGCGATAGGAGACAGAGAAGTGTCATGCCGACCAAACTCGGAATAATCCCCAGCAGGAGCAGTGCCGGCATCGCGAGCACCGCGAGTGACGCGGGATCGAACCGCAGGCCGAGCAGATGACTGAACCACGCGATCAGCACGAGGACGACGAAATTCGCGAGGGTGGTCGCCGTCACGGCTCCGAAAAGTCCGAAGCGGGGGAGCAATAGGTAGTTTAGAAAGACATTGAGGACCAAGCCGGTTGCGAAGGCCCAACTCGTCAACCGGGCTTTTTCCACGCAGAACAGGTAGTTCTGCAAGATCGCCGTCAGTCCGAACCAGACGCAATACGTCAGTGTCAGCGGCAAGACGGCGAGACCGTCCGAGTATTTCCCCTTGAAAGCCCAGTCGAAAATGAGCGGCCGAAAGAGCAGAACGGCCAAGCCCGCTCCGGTCAGTCCGATTGCGCACAGCTTGAGGAACAGGTTCATCCGCTCTTGAACCCGTTCGCGCCGACCCGATTCCCAGTCGTCGCTTAAATGGGGCAGGAGGACGCTCCCTAACAGGAAGCAGATCGAGATCAACAGTAGCGGCACGACCCGCGAGCTGTGGTACTGGCCCACCAGGGCGAGCGCTTCGTTCGGACCGGCGTCGGCGTAGTGGACGATCATGTACCGGTCGCACACGATAAACAGATTCGCCATGAGGTTCGTCAGCGTGATCCAGCCGACGAACGGCATGATCTTCTTCCAAAACTCCGCCTGCGACGGTGTTTCCGAAGGGATGGAGAGACCGAGATAAGCGGGGCGGAGGTAAAGCAGGGCGCCGGCGAGGCTGACGGCGCATGCGATGGTATTGGCGATCACGACCGCGTCCGCCGACCGTTCCCAAGCATAGAGGAAGCCGATCCCGACGGCGGCGAAAACGACGCAGTTCGAAAGGTGAACCAAAGCGAGGACCTTCGCGCGGCGGAGGCCGTTGAGAAGTTCGATGACGTAGTGCGTGAGGATCGTTACGAAGAGGCACGCGGCGGTCAGGACCACCAGCCCGGTCTGGTCGCGGCTGCCGAAGATCAGCAAGGAGAACTCCGGGCGGAAAAGGTAGACCGCCGTGCTCCCCACGAGTGTCAGGAGAAAACACGCTGGCGCGGTCCGGCGGACCATCGTCCGCAATTGGCCGCGGCCGCGAAAATACTCGGCATACCGGCCGAAGGCCGCCGGAATCGCCAACGAGACGAACGGAGCGGCTAAGAGGACGAAATTGAAGACGAGGTCCCATTTCCCCAACTCCTCCGGGGAGAGGAGCCTACAGAAGAAGACCGACCGGACGAAGCCGATTGACCGCTGAACGACGTTAATCCCCAGAAGAATGACGACACTCGCGGCCAGCGCATCCCCCCGGTGAGCGTCCGTGGAATCGGTGGGGACCGCACATTGGGCGGGGTCGGGCATCTGTTCTTCTCGGTAGGTCACTTCCACAAGCGAAGTATCGGTTTTTTTTCGCCGCGGCGGAAGGGAAGGGGTTTCAAAAGGCGCGAAGCCGAGATGTTCACCATTTCCGTTTTGGTTGATTGTGCCGGAGACGCCGAACGAATCCTCCGCCGGACGGCCGCCGATGAATTGGCGTTACGCCGCATTGCCAGCAACTTTGCGGCACCCCCCTTGCGGCCGCGCCATACCGACCAGTATACTCGGTGATGGTTCATGCCGATTCATCCGCCAGAGCGACCTTTCATGCCCCCTCCGGCACCGATTTCCGCCCCCTCCGCCACGGAGGACGCCGTCCGCGTCCACGCGCGGGAGCGTTTCACCGAGGCCGCGTTCGACCTGTTTTCCCGCGAGGGATTCGGCGGGGTGACGCTGGACTCCATCGCCGCGGCGGTGGGGGTCACGAAGGGGAGTCTCTGCTGGCACTTCGCGTCGAAAAAGGAACTCATCGTCGAGACATGCGCCTATTATTACCGGAATTGGCAGCGCGACGCGTTCTCGGAGATGGCCAAAGTGCGTTCCCCCAAGGAGCAGCTCCGCCGGGTGTTGCGGATGTCGGTGGAGCGATGCCTGTTTGACGAACGGAACCGGGTCTTCACGACGGAGCTCTTCGCCCTGGCCGTCCACGACAGGGAAATCCGCGCCGGATGGGCCCAATTCTACGATTCCGTCCGCGAGCTGTTCGCCGGCCTCGTCACGGCCGCCGGCAAGGCGGGCGAATTCCACTCGGAGAACCCGGTCGAATCGGTCAACTGGATGCTCGCCGCGATCGAAGGATTCAAGCAGCGCGCCGTGTTCGAGCCGGAAATATGCAACGCGGCGCATCGAGATCATATCGTCGGACATCTCATGGAAATGGTGTCCGGAATTCCCTCAACCTCTCACGGAGAGAACTCATGATTCAACTCGGTTTGCACACGGACAATCTGCGGTGTCTAAGCGGCAGTTTCGCCGCCGGATGCGAGCAGGCGGTGAAGTTCGGGCTTTCGCACATCGAATTCGCCGTCATCCACGGGGAGTACTTCGTCAACGCGATGGGGTACGACCCGGCGGTGTCGATGCAGTCCAACCCCAGGGCCGTCCGCCGCTACTTGGACAGGATGGGACTAGCCGTCTCGCAGATCGACAGCGCCTATCCGCTGATGGGCCCCAAGGGGTCCACGTTCGGTGTGCAGTACGTGCAGCAGGGAATCCGCTTTGCCGCGGAGATCGACTGCCCCATGGTCGATACGACGGACGGGGCGTTCGAGATCGAGGGGCTTAGTCGGGACGAGGTTTTCCGCATCACCTGCGACAACTACCGCGAGGTCCTCGCGTGGGCGGAGGACTACAAGATCGTCATCAACGTCGAACCGCACGGCCCGTACACCTGCGACGGAGACTTCATGGAGAAGCTCTTCTCCCACTTCGAGTCGGAGTACCTCCGTTTCAACATGGACACCGGCAATTCGTTCATCGCCGGGCTCGATCCGGTCGAGTACACGAAGCGGTTCCGCAAGTATCTTTCCCACGCCCACATCAAGGATGTCAGCGAATCCCTCGCGGCCGCGGTCCGGGGCGAGGAGACCGGCATCGCCACGAGCGAGGTCCCCATCGGCGGAGGCGTTAACGCCGAGAACATCAAGGCGTGCATCGCGTTTCTCAAAGAGACCGATTGGGACGGCGCCGTCTCGATCGAATGCGCCGGCAGTGACGAAAACACGCGCAAGAGCGTGGAATTTCTCCGGTCGATCATCTAAGTGGACGGCCCGATGTGGTAGAATAGAAACTTCCCTCTATCTTGAATGAGGCTTCCCATGATACGTCCGACTCCTGCCCTTTTGCGGCCCCGAATGTGCCGCGGGCCGTTCCTTCTCGCGATGTGCTGCATGGTAGTCGTCGCCGGTCGTTGTGTCGCCGGCGATACCGGTACCCCGGAACCCGTCCGCGTCCTTCTCGTCACCGGTTGCGACTACGAGGGACACCACTGGAAGGAGACCTCCCCGGTCCTCCGCGCCGTCCTGGAACAGGAGGATCGCCTAGAGGTCCGGATCGTCGACGATATCGAGTTCCTCGCCTGCGACACGGTTTTCGACTACGACGTCCTTCTGATGCACTTCAAGAACTACGACGTCCCGAAGCGGTTCGAAGCCATCCAGAAGAACCTCACGCGGTTCGTCGGGGAAGGGGGCGGACTGGTCTACTTCCACTTCGCCTGCGGCGCGTTTCAAGAATGGGATGGCTTCGTCGAGATCGCCGGTCGCGTCTGGGATCCCCAAAAACGGGCCCACGATCCGCACGGGCCCTTCACGGTCCGCATCGTGGATCGAGAACATCCGGTTACGAAGGGATTCGATGACTTCGAAATCCGAGATGAATTATACACTTGCCTCGGCGGCGATCTTTCGATTCACGTCCTTGCCGAGGCGATATCCAAGGTCGACGGCAAGCCCTATCCCATGGCGTTCGTCTTCGACGTCGGAAAGGGCCGCGTTTTCCACACGGTCTTGGGCCACGACGTCGAAGCGGTCAAGGCCCCCGGCTTGGGCGAACTGATGCGGCGCGCCTGCCTGTGGGCCGGCGGCCGCGAACCGTGAAACGTGTTTCCATTCCCGGCATTCCTCCATCCCGCGAAGGCGGGTGGGTTCGACTTCCTTTAGGAGCTAAAATGATGACTCAAGCGAATCTGAACCGGCGTACGTTCTTGAAGACTTCGGCCTTGGGTGCCGCGGCCGCCACGGCGTTGGCGGTCCCGGCGGTTCACGCGGCGGGGGAGGAAACGATCAAGATCGGAATGATCGGTTGCGGAGGCCGCTGCTCCGGGGCCGCCGCGCAGGCGATGAAGGTCCACCCCAGCGTCCGGCTCGTCGCGATGGCGGACGTCTTTATGGACCGCGTCCACGCGAGCCGGGCGGCGCTGCGGACGCAATCGCCGGAACAGGTTCAGGTCGACGACGACCACTGTTTCGCCGATTTCGAAGGATACAAGAAGGTCATCGAGGCGAGCGACGCGGTCCTCATCGCTTGCGCGTCGAAGTTCCACCCGATGTACTCCGAGGCGGCCGTCCAGGCCGGGAAGCACGTCTTCGTCGAAAAACCGCACGGAATTGACCCGGTCGGTGTCCGTCGAATGGAGGCCGCGTGCAAACTCGCCCAAGAAAAGGGGCTCAGCATCGTCTCGGGACTGCAAAGCCGTTACGACGCCGGCTGGCAGGAGACGATGAAGCGGATTTGGGACGGCGCCATCGGCGAGATTACGACGATCCAAGGTTGTTTCCTCCGTGGACCATACCAACTGGTACAGCGCGACCCGAGATTGAGTGAGACGGAATACCAGTTCAGCAACTGGTACCACTTCGCGTGGCTCTCCGGCGACGACGTCACCCAGTCGCTCGTCCACAACGTCGATAGGGCGTCCTGGGCGATGCAGGAGAAAATGCCGGTGCAGGCGTTCGGCCTGGCCGGGCGGTCCTCTTCGTTCGGGGAGGTCTACGGCGATATGTTCGACCACCACACGGCCGTTTACGAGTACGAAAACGGCGCGCGGATGTACGCCATGTGCCGCACCCAGTTGAACTGCCACAACTCGTACAGCGATTTGTTCATCGGCACCAAGGGCCGGTGCGACCTGAACGCCTGCAAGATCGAAGGGGAAACGAACTGGCGGTACGAGGGGCCCAGGCCGAGCCCTTACGACCTGGAACAGGTTGCCTTCGTCGAATCGCTCCGCGGCGGAAAGCCGGTCAACAGCGGCCCCTACATGGCCAACAGCACGATGATCGGCGTCCTCGGCCAGATCGCCTGCTACACCGGCAAGATGGTCACCTGGGATCAGGCCTACAACGCCGAATTCCAGTTCGGACCACCGCCGGAGGAATCGACCTTCGCCACTAAGCCCCCGGTCGAACTCGATGCCACCGGGAACTATCCGCTCCCCAGGCCGGGGATTACGAAGCTGGTTTGAGCCCTTGGTTCGCCGTTTCCCTTAGGACGACATTCCGCCATGCATGCCCATCGCCGCCTTTTGTGCCCATTCCTGCCGTATCTTCTTTTCGCCGGTTTCCTTCCGGCGGCTGAACTGACGAGGGTGTCCGTTACCAGTACCGCGGATGGAACCGAACAACCGGTCCACGTGATTCTCCCGGAAGGGTTCGATCCCAACGGAAAGCCCGTTCCCCTGCTCGTTTCGCTCCACACGTGGAGCAACGGCGTCGAACAGCGGCATCCGGTCGTGGAGCAGGAGGCGGCCAAACGAGGCTGGATCTGTCTGTCTCCCCAGTTTCGCGGGCCCAATCGTAATCCCGGAGCGTGTGCCTCCGCGGCCGCGAGGCAAGATATCTTGGACGCCGTCGACTGGGCGATCGCGACTTATTCCGTCGACAAAGACCGCATCTACCTGACCGGCTCCTCCGGCGGAGGGCATATGGCGCTGGTCATGGCGGGCCGGCATCCAAATCGCTGGACGGCCGTCAGCGCGTGGGTTCCCATTACCGATCTGGCCGCCTGGCAGCGATTCCACGGCGAAAAGAGTTACGGCAAAAACGTGATCGACGTGTGCGGCGGCAAGCCGGGCGACTCCCCCGAGGTCGACAAACAGTATTATGAGCGTTCACCGATCCACTTCCTCCAAAACGCCGCCGGCTTGCCCCTGGAGATCGCGGCCGGAATTCACGACGGACACACCGGCTCGGTTCCCATCCGGCACGCGCTCGAGGCGTTCAACGTCATCGCGAAGGCGGTCCAAGCACCACTGGTGACGGAAGAGGAAATCCGGCAATTGAGCCGTCCCGACGGGCGCCTCGCCCGGCCGAAGCCATCGGACCAGGAAGCCGATCCGACGTACAAAAGAGATATCTACCTGCGCCGCACGGCCGGCAAGGCACGAGTGACGATCTTCGAAGGGGGCCACGAACGGCTGGATGAAGCGGCCGTGGAGTGGCTCAGCCGACAGGGCGCGACACAACCTCGGCCATGTCAC
>CAZFQG010000240.1:0-8207 GCA_964520785.1 uncultured Planctomycetaceae bacterium
TCTTCGACGATTGGACGGCGGCGGAGTGGCTTGAGTATGTCCCCAACCGGGGTGGGCAACTCTACACGAATCAGATCACCCCCTATCACCGGGCACCGCACGTTTTTCTCGGATTCCCGACCCGCTATGAAGACCGCGGCCTGACGCCCTCGACGAAACATCTTCCGCAGTGGGAATTCCGCCGGCTCCGCATGAAGAAGTCCAAACGCGAAGGGACGGCCGTCACGGAGGGGCTGTTCATGGCGAGCCGGGACGGCAAGAACTTCCACGTTTGGGAAGAAGCCTTTATCCGCCCCGGGCCCCGGACGCAGAACGCGTGGTTCTACGGTGACGGGTATCAGGCACTCAACCTGGTGGAAACGAAGTCTTCCATCGCGGCCGACGCCCCCAACGAGCTTTCGATGTATTCGACGGAGGGGGGAAAGCAAAACGACCGCGGAATCGAGCTTCGCCGCTACACCCTCCGCTTGGACGGCTTCGTTTCCGTCGCGGCTCCCATGAGTGGTGGAACACTCACGACGAAGCCGCTCAAGTTTGACGGAACGACGTTGACCCTGAACATTTCCACCTCGGCCAGAGGCGGCATCCGCGTCGGAGTTCTCGACGCCGAGGGCAACCCGGCGGCCGGCTACTCCCTGGACGACTGCCCCTGGATCTACGGGGATTTCATAGATCGCGTGGTCGAATGGAAACGAGGAGAAAACGTTGACGACGTCACGACCGACGTTTCCCCCCTCGCCGGAAAACCGGTCCGGCTCGTCTTTGAACTCAAGGACGCCGATTTGTATTCTTTCCAGTTCGAGTGACCCGATCGTACGGATGTCGATTCGGCGATTATGGAGCTTTGCACGAGCAATGAGTTGAGTGTCAGATTGAGGAGGAGCACCGATACGATGAAGCGAAGTCTCACCGGCGGATTGCTGTTTATGGCAAGTTGGCTCGCCACCACCTCGGCCGGTGCCTTCGGCGCCGAATTCCGGCTGGGCACGGCGGTCGAGGAGATCACCCCGCCTAAAGGCTGGAGAATGGCCGGCTATTTTTCGGAAAGATTCAACACCGGCACGCGAAAACCGCTGCTGGCGAAGGCGTTGGTAATGCGTCAGGGAGACTGCGCCGCCGTTTTCGTCTTCTGTGACCTCATCGGTACGCCCAGTTTCGTAACGGGCCCCGCCAAAGAGCGAATCGAACGTGAGACGGGGATTGCTTCGGATGGTATTTGCATCGCCGCGACGCACGTCCACACGGGGCCACTCTATTTCGGACCGGTCCGCGACGAGTTTCACCGGCGCGCCGTCGCACGCCAGGGCGAGGACCCCCACGAGTCGCTCGACTACGTTTCGTTCCTTGTCGAACGCATCGCTTGCGCGGTCAACAAGGCGGACGCCGCCCTGAAGACGGCAGACGTCGCTTCGGCCGTTGTTCCCGCGCCCGAGCTGTCCTTCAACCGCCGCTGGCATATGAAGAACGGTCCCGTCAGGACGAATCCCGGCATGAAGAACCCCGGAATGGACCGTCCCGCCGGGCCGGTCGATCCAAACGCGGAATTCGTGCTTTTCCGCGCATCCGACGGAAAGCCGTTCGCGTCGTTGGGCGTCTTTACCACGCATACCGACACGGTCGGCGGCAAGGAATACGATGGCGACTACCCCGCGGTCATCGCCGAGCGTCTGCGCGAGAAATGGGGGGCCGACTTCTGCTCCGGATTCGGCCTGGGCGCCTGCGGCGACATCAACCACTGCGATTTTGCCGCCGGCAAGAGGCTCGAAACCCGATTGATCGGAACAAACCTGGCGGCCGGGTGTATTAGGGAACTGGAATATCGCGAACCCGAACCACCGCGACTCGCGGTCGCCTCGGCCGTCGTCGACGCCGGCGTCCGTGAATACCGCTCCCAAATCGCCTGGGCGAAAGAGACGATGAGCCACGTCGGGAAACGACCGATTTCCACTTCGGACCGCGCCCTGGCCCGCGTCATTCTGGATCTGGCCGATCGGGATTCCGACCGCCTTCCCATGACAATCCGCGCCATTCGCCTCTCCGATCGCGCCGCGGTCATCGCGACGCCGGGACAGATGTTCGTGGAACTCGGCCTTGAAATCAAACGCCGTTCTCCCTTCCCCGTGACGTTGATCTATAATCTCACTGACGATGTCATCGGCTACATCCCCACCCGAAAGGGCCACGAGGAGGGGAGTTATGAAGTGATTAATTCCAGAATCGCGCCGGGCACCGGTGAAATGATGGCGGAGAAGGCGGTGGCCCTGCTCCAGCGACTTCATTTAGGCTCACCAGACTAATTCGAAAAACTGCACTTTCACTCTCACTCTCACTCTCACTTTCATTTTCACGCAACGTAAAGGATTGATTCCCATGAGAAGAACACTCAGACAAGTACTCCGTCCCTTTCCGGCTCTCGCCGCGATGGCCGTAGCGGCCGTGTCGTCTATCCTCTACGCCGATCCCATCGATATCGGGTCGCGCCGCGAACTCTTCATCGACCACCACCTCGTCGAAGGCATCGACGGCGATGCGAAACTCACCTTGAACCGTCCCAAGGACGAGGGGGTGTGTATCCGATTCGACAAACCTTGGGAGGGCCGTTTTTGCGGGTACGTCACCGTGATCAAGGTTGACGACGAGGACTACCGTATGTTCTATCGGGGCGTGCCTCAGTCCGGCAGTGACGGCAACGAGCTGGAAAAGACGTGCACGGCCGTCTCCAAGGATGGAATCAATTGGACCAAACCGAACCTCGGCATCTACGAGATCGACGGGAACAAGGAAAACAACGTCATCCTCGCCGATTGCGCCCCCTACACGCACAATTTCTGTCCCATGCTCGACACCCGTCCCGGCGTTCCCAAGGAACAGCGATTCAAGGCGCTCGGCGGTACTTGGAAATCCGGGCTTATCGCGTTTGTTTCCGAGGATGGCTTCCATTGGAAGAAGCTTCAAGAGAACACGCCGGTCATTCACGACGAACAGGCAGCCGCCCTCGATTCACAGAATGTCTCGTTCTGGTCGGAGGCCGAGCAGTGCTACGTCTGCTATTTGCGCTCGTGGTCGACCAAGCCTTGGGGCGGCTACCGGTGGATCGCCCGGACGACGAGCGAGGACTATGTGAACTGGACGCCGATCAAGGACATGGAGTTCGTTCGCGACGGCGAACCTGCGCCGAAGGAACATCTCTATACCAACCAGACCTCTCCCTACTTCCGCGCCCCGCATATCTACGTCGGCACGGCCGCCCGATTTTTACCCGGCCGGCGGGTTCTCTCCGAGGCTCAGGCGAAAGCGGTGAGCGTCGATCCGAAGTACTTCGGCGATATTTCCGACGGCGTCCTTCTGACCAGCCGCGGCGGTTGGACTTACCAGCGGACGTTCATGGAAGGTTTCATTCGTCCCGGGATCGGGTACGAAAACTGGGTTTCGCGGACGAACTACCCGGCGCTCAACGTGGTTCAAACCGGAGCGGATCGCATGTCCTGCTACGTCAGTATCAACTACGGGCAACCGACGAACAGCCTCCGCCGCTATTCGATGCGGCTTGACGGGTTCGCCTCCGTCCGCGCCGGTTACGACGGCGGAACGCTCTTGACGAAGCCGCTCGTCTTTTCCGGTAAGGAGCTTTCGCTGAACTTCGCCACCTCCGCGGCCGGCGGGATCAAAGTCCAAATCGAATCGCCCGACGGGAAACCGATCGACGGCCATGCCTTCGGCGATTGCCAGGAGATTATCGGCAACGAGATTGACCGCAGGGTCGTCTGGAAAGAAAAAACCGACGTCAGTGCCCTCGCCGGCAAGCCGGTCCGTCTCCGTTTCCAACTGCGAGACGCCGACCTCTACGCCCTCCAATTCGTCGAGTAAACGCCGGTCAGTCGTGCGTTACGACGCACCCCAAGATTCGGCAACCGGAATCCTCGGCCTGCCGGACCGTCTTTTTGGCGAGCCGGTCCGTCGTCAGCCCGAGCCGCACGACCACGTACGCACCGGCGCAGTAGGGAAGAAAACAGCGCACTCCCGGGTGCCGGGGTTTTCCGGCCGTGAAGAGGATGAGCCGGTAGCGATTTCGCAGCGCGTTCAAAAAAGCACGCGCCCAGCGAGAATCCGCGCAGCGGTCGGCTCGACGAAAATCCGAAGCGGGAAGCAGCCATAACCGCGGGACGTTCGTTTTGACGATGATCCGCGTCCAATCCGCGGTTCCAGCGAGGACTTCCCCAAGACCCCGTTGCGCGGTGATCCCGATCCGACGCGCCAACCGCGACTCGCCGTAGTTCCCGTCGATCAGCAGGATGTCGCACGCCAATTTGTCGGCGACCGACGCGGCGGTGAGCATGATCGTCGCGTAGGGTGGAGTTCCGCCCGGAGTCAAGACGGCCAGGATCGCCTCCCCGGTGAGCGGCAACGAAGCGGATATCGTTTCGGCCAGATGGATGTAGGCCCGCGACCACGGGTCCATCGGGTAGTCGTCGATGAGCGACGAAAGGGCGGTCGGTTCCGACTCGCGCGACGGGAGTGCCGTCTCCTCCCGCACGCGCGGCGCGACGCGACGATTGGACCGCGAATCACCCTGGCGCACGCTCACGGCCAATCGCGTTCGCCGCGCCGCGGTAATGAACCGGTCCGCGCGGTGCAAGCCTCCCGCGTCCGCGCCGTGCGAAGATTCGATCGTTTCCTGAGTAGTACGTTCCATGGTTTTCCTCCGGGGCATCCGCCAGCGGGTATCGCCGGAAACGGTCCCCTGCGATACCGTTCAACCCGGACGCTTCAGGTGCCCCGTTCCCGGAACCGGACCGCGAATCGATGTGCTCCGCGGCAGAGGCGAGTGCCCGTATTGGGGGTCGGGCCAACTGAACTCCGGCAGGGGGAATCCGGGAGAAAACGCGACCGCGACGGGTCGTGCGGGGCGGACCCCTGCGTTCACATTGCAGGCCTCCGCCCGCTCCGGCAGACCTCGCGGCTCGATCTCGTCTCGGGAACATGTCGCCGCCTTGTGCAGCGGCAACGAGGGGCTGGGCGGCGGGCAAGGTTCGATCGCGTTGAAAACCGAATCTATCGTGGCGGATCGAGGAGCGACTATTTCTTCGACTTCGAATATCTCCGCGAACGGATTCAACGCTCTGACCGTGCGAGCGCCACCCGGCTTGCCTCGTTCCGATCCGGCCGTCTCTTCATCGTCGGAGATGAAAACCGTCGCGCTAAGGGGTCGCGGCCTCGATTCGTCTCGCGACTCTTTCAGTATCTGGAGGCGCGGGCGTTCGTCGGAGTCGTCCGAGGACTCCTCGCTATCGATAGTCCCCTCCGCCTCATCATCCAAACTGCCGAATTCGATAACGCCGCCGGACGTTTCGCTCGGTTCGTCGCTCCAGGGGCTCGGTAACTGCTGGAGCTCCGCCCATGCTTCCTCGACGTCCTCGGCCGACACGGCCGATTCGCCCCGGTTGTACGTGAGCAAAAGCGCGCGGTCGCAAATCTGATTCACCAGACGCGGAACCCCATCCGTCGCGTGAAAGACGGCGCGGACCGCCTCTTTGTCGAACAGATCGACCGCGTGGCGCTGATGCGACCGGCGGACCGCGTCCACCTGATACCCAATGTAAGCGGCGGTCTCGCCCCCGTCGAAAGGCTCCAGATAGCAGCGCCCCGTGATCCTCTGGCTGAGACACTCGAGTTTCGGGTTCGCCAGATGTTCCTCCAGGGTCATACCTCCCGCCAGAACCATCCGCGGCACCGGGGCGGTGCCGGCGTGCAGATTGCCCAGCATCCGTAATTCGTCGAGCAGTCGCAGCGGCAGTGTCTGGGCCTCGTCCACGAGTACCAAAACACCGGGGGCGGAGTCATCCACCGAGGTCAAATAATCGACCATGGCGATGCGGGCTTCTCCTTCGTCGAGGCCGCGATACGGCTGTCCCAACTCGTACAAGAGAGTCCGAAGCAGGTCCAACCGGCTTCCGAGCCGGCCCGCGCAGAGCAACGCGACCGGCATTCGTTTCGCGAAATGGTTCGCCAGAAGCTTGCATAGCAAGGTCTTTCCCGATCCGGAGGGCCCAAGCAGCAGCCCGGGGCCTTCTCCCCGTTCGATACAGCGAACGAGGGTCTGTCTGGCGGCTTCGATCGTCTCTCCCGGATAGTAGAGTTCGACGTCGGGTACGGAAACGAACGGGCGTCTTCGGAATCCAAAAAACTTTTCGTACACTGCCTGTTTTCCCTCGAATGCATTCAACGCGGGATGTTGCGCGTTCCAGTAGATATCCGCACATCTGTTTCATTCGGCAGAATAATCAGGCATATTCAACCTGATCCCACGCCGCCGCCGGTAAGCGTGGAATCAATGACGAACCGGAAAACTGCGCAAGAAACGACGGCGAGCCACCCCGATCGGGCCACTGGGAAGAGGGGGAATGGCGCAAAAATCACCCAGAATTCTCAGAACTTCCAGAAGCCCTAATCCGAGAATCTCTCCAAACGCCGCCTAAGCTCTTTCGTCGCGATTCCCAAGACAAGAAACTTCTTGACACGGGTTGTCTCTCCTGAATAGAGCAGTATCGCGGATTGCTTCAGTCCCAGTTCCTTGCTCAGGACCTGAATCAACGCCTTATTCGCCTTGCCCTTCTCCGGGGCTTGGGTCACGCTGACTTTTAGCGCCCCATCCTGCTCGCCGCGGACGCTGTTCTCCTTCGCGCCGGCGGAGGCACGAACCGGCAGCAAGACCCCTTCCGGATGGGGTTCGATATCGATCATGGGCCGATTCCCTCGAACAGCGCGCTGCCGACGCGAACGATTGTAGCCCCCTCTTCGATCGCCTCTTCGAAGTCTCCGCTCATTCCCATGGAAAGGGCATCCAGCGAGTGCCCCTCCGGCACGGCCCTCCGGAGTCGGTCCCGCAGTTCCCGAAGCCGCGCGAACTCGCGCCGGGTTTCGTCTTGGTCGCTTTCGAGCCCCGCCATCGCCATCAGGCCGCATACGGTGACGTTGGAAATCGCCGCCAGACGCTCTACCGCTTCGGGCATGTCACTCTCGGAAAACCCGTGCTTCGCCCGTTCGTGGGAGACATTCACCTCCAGAAGCACCCGAGGGCGCAGGCCCCCCTCGGCCGCCACGCGGTCGATCGCTTCCAGGAGACGGAGACTGTCGACCGAATGAATCAGCGAGACGACGGGGAGAACCCGGCGGATTTTGTTTCTTTGGAGATGCCCGATGAGGTGCCATTCGATCGGGGGGTCTGAAATTGCCTGCACCTTGGACAGCAGTTGTTGCGGCCGGCTCTCCCCCAAGGCGCTCGCCCCGGCCTGGGCGAGGAGCCTCGTGGTCGCCGCATCAACGTACTTCGTGACCGCGACGAGCGTCACCGCCTTAGCGCCGCGTCCGCTCCGTGTGGCGGCACCGGCGATGCGCTCACGAACGGCCGCGAGATTTCGCTCGAATTGAATTCGCAATGATTCGCTCATAAGGTGTGACGGGTTGTCCTGTTCCTGCTCGCGCTTGGGTTCTGATCCCGCGACAAAAAATGCTCCGAGGCACCGGAACCAATGCCGACCGTCCGACCCAATTCGGCGATTCGCTTCTTGAGCCGTTGGGCAAACACGCCGGGCGTCTCATTCAAGCAGGCCTTCTTGGGATAGATTTCGTATTCCGCTCGATACTCCCAAGGGGTGACATTCGGCATGATGACATTCGCCCCGCGGAGCAGGCCCAGTTCGCGGCCTTCGCGGTCGTTGATCGTCGCCAGCGCGGTCGTGCTGGGGATGTTCGTCGTCGGACAGAGAATGCGGATAATCGCGAGGACTTTGTAGGTGGTCAATTCGTCATTGGGGACCTGGTCCTCGGCTTTCAGGTCGCGTCCTTGCTCCGCGCCGCTCGCGGCGTCGTTACCGGCATCGAGCCGGCCCAGCGGTGTTTCCGGATGGGGGACGAAAGGCCCCACGCCGATCATATCCAATTCCAGGCGCACCACTAGTCTCAAGTCGTTGGCTAGGTCGGTAAACGTCTGGCCGGGAATCCCGATCAAGAAACCACTGCCGACTTCGTAGCCGATCCGATGCAGCTCCTCGAGCGCCTCGACGCGAGAATAAACTCTAGTGCCCAGAGGAGGGTGAATTCGAGCAAAGAGATCGGCGTTGGACGTTTCGAACCGCATCAGGTAGCGGTCAGCGCCGGCGGCCCGCCACAGGGCGAATTCCTCGAACGTCCGTTCCCCCAGGCTGAGC
>CAZFQG010000241.1:0-8160 GCA_964520785.1 uncultured Planctomycetaceae bacterium
CTACGCGGCCGTGTTGCCGGAATACCTCGATCAGGTCGTGGCCCTTCTGGCGGACATCATGCGTCCTTCCCTTCGCGAAGAGGATTTCGAGATGGAGAAGCAGGTGATCCTCGAGGAGATCTTCATGTACGAAGATCAGCCTCCGTTCGGTGCCGACGAGAAGGCGCGCGCCGCCTTCTGGGCGGGGCACCCCTTGGAGAAATCCGTCCTGGGAACGACCGAAACGATCGGCGCCCTTTCCGCCGATCGCATGCGGGATTACTTTCGCCGCCGCTATGCGCCCGGCAATATCATTTTGGCCGCGACCGGCGCCGTCGACTTCGACGACCTGACGCACCTCGCCGGCGCCTTCTGCGGCGACTGGGAGCCCCTCGAAGCCGACCGTGCCATCAGGCCCGCGGCCGCCCACATGGGATTCCATCTGGTCCAAAAGGAGATCGCCGCCCAGCAGTATTCGCTGTTGCTCTCGGAGGCCCCGTTCGCCGAAGACCGCGACCGCTACGCCGCCAAACTCCTGGGGACCGTCCTGGGAGACGACACCGGCAGCCGCCTCTACTGGGAACTGATCGAGACCGGTCTCGCCGACCACGCCGGGATGAGCCACGCCGAATTCGAAGGGGCCGCCATGTTCCTCACGACCATGAGCTGCGCCCCGGAGTCCGCCGCGGAGAACCTGACGCGAATCGGCCGGCTGTTCCGCAAGGCGGCAAGCGACGGAATCGCGCCGCGCGAACTCGCCCAAGCGAAGAATAAAGTCCGGTCGCGGCTCGTCCTCGGCAGTGAACTCCCCCGAAACCGGATTTTCGGCCTCGGCCTGGAGTGGAGCGTCCGCCGGCGATACATGAGTCTCGAGGAAGAACTGGACGCGCTCGAGTCGATCCAACTGGACCACTTGCACGCGGTGCTGGCGGAGTTCCCGCCGGCGGAAAGCCTCGTGATGACGGTCGGACCGCTTGAAACGATGGAAACCCCGGGAGAATGGACGCCTCTTTCTTGAGGGCTTTCCCTATTTCCCGAGGTGCCTCTTCAAGAACTCCAGCGTTCCCTCCAGGTTGATCGCGTGCGGACCGTCGAACCATTCGATTTCGCACCGGTGCTTCAGCTTCAGCCTCGCCTGGTACAGGTGCCGAACCTTCGCGAATTCATACGCAACCATCTCATCCGGCGCAACCCCGTCGAAATGTCCCCGTTCGACCATGAACGGCCGCGGCGCAATCAAGGCGGCCATCTCCGCGTAGTTGAACGTCGTCCCCAGGTCGAACTCGTAAATCTCGTATTCGCCGGTCCAAACGTAGGGATACCGCTGATCGAGCGTCGAGGCATTTTTCCACACCCATTCATTGAAATCGGCCGAGCAGATTGAAAGGCAGTAGGCGTCGACCAGCGGCGGAATCCGCATCGCCGACTTGCCGCCGTACGAGAGTCCATAAAACGCGATTCGTTCGTCGTCCACTTGCGGCAAAGTCTTCAGCCACCGCGTGATCTGTTCGTGCTGGGGAACGATGATCGAAAAGAGCGTTTTCTTCAGCGGATTGGCCTTGCGCTGCAGCGCACGGAACCGGTCTTCGAAGATGTAGAGATTCTGTGGGGCGAAGACGATGAAGCCCTCCTCGGCCAACCGGGAGCCATACGCCTTGTACGCCGCGTGGCCTCCTTCGAGAACGTCCGCCGGTCGCCCCTCCAGACCGTGCTGGCACACGACGACGGGTCGGGTCTCCCCCTCCTGGATACCTTTGGGTAGCAAGAGGATGCCGTAGGCGGTCACGCCGTGATAAACGTCCAGAACGACTTCGTACCCGACGTACCGGTCGGTCTCGACGATCTTTCGCGACCGCGGATTCGGCGCGTCCAAGGGGTAATCGAAACGGCCGATCGTCTCTTCGCGGAAATAGTCGCGGTACCACTCAACCGACTTCGCGTAGGCATCGAGGGACGACGTATCCAGCTTGGACATGAACTTGACCCGGTCGTACTGGCACGCGGCGAGTATTTCCTGGCTATGGCGGTCCATCTCCGCCAGTTGCCGAGCGTGCCGGGCCGTTGCGTCGACCGGTTCCCTCGTTTTTGCGGGTGGATTCCCGTTTGCCGCAAGGGCGGCCTTCGGATCGAGACTTCCAAGAAACCGCGCGAGGAACTCCCCGCTTCCAAACGGTCCGCCGGCGCCGTCGTCGGAAATGCAAACGAGTTTCTCTCCGGCTGAAGTTCCCAATAGCTCACCCCCCCGGGCCAGCTCCGCTTCCACGTTCTCCGGAACCGGCGACACCAATCGTCCCGGCCCGCCGACGGTTCCGCGGTCCATCTCCCCCTCCGGTCCCTTCGCCGCTTCGACGACGAGCGTCCGCGGCCAGACCATCGTCGCCAGTTCCGCGTCACCGAATTGTTCGAGCAGCCCATAGACATTCCGGTCGATCGGCTCCTGCCAAAGCGATTCCCGCTTGTCGAAATAGCCGCTAACGCCGACGGCGTCGATGCGCGGGTCGAGCGCACCGCAGAACAAACTCAGCCGTCCCCCCTCGCCGTAACCAATCACGCCGATCGGCCGATCCGACTCCTTCTCGAACCAGTCGACGCACGCCAAGACCTTCTGAATCTCATAGCCCGTCAAATGGCGGCCCAGTTCGAACGCGCTTCGGTAGAGGTATTCGCGATTCGACAGCTTCGCCCGGCCGTGCTGTTCCACTTGCCGGTTGATGAGGACCGGGATGATCACGCGGCAGCCAGACTCCGCCAGGCGCCGCGCGAATTGCGACTCGCCAGGAATCCCTTCGGCCAGCCCCGCGAGCATTTCCGGCGTCTGCTCGCAATCCGGCAGGGCAACGATGTCGGCGACCGGCTCTCTCTCGGGAACAAGCAACACTCCCTCTCCATGAACGCCCCCGAACGCGGGCCACCGAACGGCATACGCCTTGAACTCGTCCCCCTCCCCCAGCAGAGCCGCCGACTTCGTCGTCGCCACGAGTTCCGGCGACTCAAACGGAACCCGCTCGTCCCGCAAGCCAAGAATATGCGTCAGGCGAGCCCGGTTCGGGGCGATGGACTTGTTGTATTCCTCCACGGAACCGGGTCTTCGCCGCCAATACTTGTTTCTGCGTCCGACCGACTTGGTGGTCTCATCGAGTAGGAACCGATCCGCGCCGTTTACCAACTCGGACGCGATGTCACCGGGCATCGTCAGCGCTTCCGTCTTCGGCAGCTTCGCCGGGGCAACGTCGTCACCCAGCGCGCCCAAGGAACAGAAGAGGGCGAAAAGAACACATGGCACGAAGATCGATCGATACATGGCGTGTTTCACGGAATGGGCGGAGGATGGAGACCGGGGAACGAAAAACCGGCGCCGGTTGGGCAAGGTTCAAAATCGAGCATATCAGACCGGGGTCGTACGGTCAAACGGGTTCGGTACCGTCCACCGAGCGATCAGAGGCCCGCTGACCTCTGACCGGCCCGGGCCTCCTTGAAAGAAAAGCCACCGTAGAGTTATGTTGCATACACCGAAATAACTATATACTCCTCGTTTTGGTTTTGCTAGCATAAACGTCTGGCGATTTCATGAGCTTATGCACTGCTCCAAGGAGTTTCGGTAGCCGACAATAGCAGCGGTCCGATTCGACGTCCGAGCGCGGGGTGCCCTCGCGCGATGCTTGGTGACGAATTTCGGCACTTGTGGCAAGTGCCATCTGAACGGAAGGGCGAATTCGAGGTCCACGTGCTTTTGGACGTGCGACCCTTCTCCACGGATAATACCGAGAAACAGCGTAGTCCGAATAGGACGACATGTCGTTACACTCCTTTACCATAACCATGGAGGTCTTTTTTATGAGAAAGTGGCTACGTCCCTTCGTCGGCGTGGTTGCGGTCACGGGGTTGCTTACCGCCGTGACCGGTGCCGCCGAGGAGACATGCAAGCTCGAAATGAAGAAGGTGGACACGTCCAGCCGCGGGGGTTCCCCGTTGGAATACATGTTCCGTTCCACCTCCTCCCAGGGGTTCTTCATGCAGATTGGGGGACCCGAGGGACGCGCAGTGCGGCCTGGAGACAAGGATAAACCCGAGTTCTCCACGCTCATCAAGAAGGAACCGGCCGTCTACCAGGCGGCGCATCCGTTCCGGGGCGTCGCCAAGTTGGGTTCTGGCTACTACGGCTTCGTCTTCGACTCCGCCCCACCGGAGACGGCGGAGGAGAACGAGGAGGGGGTGGAGAAGAAAGTCGAGCAGAAGGGGAATCCTGCGCCGAAGGCAACCCCCTACTCTCGCCTCTACTTCGACCTCAACCATAACGGCGATTTGACCGATGACGGAGTGATCGAAGCGGAGTCCACCCGCCAGCATGGCGTCAACTATGCTCAGTCTTCGTTTCCGCGCGCAGATCTGACGATCGACGTCGATGGCAGCAAGGTTGATTACGCGTTCACCATGCGGGTATACACGCATTCATCCGGTGAATTCACGTATGCCAATGCCTCATTGAACGCGGCCGCCTATCGCGAAGGGGAGATTGCCTTGGACGGCAAGAAACATCGCGTCGTCCTCGTCGACTTCAATAGCAACGGAGTATTCAACGACGCGCCTCTGGTCAGCGACGGAGGCTCGAACCGAACCGTCTACCCGACCCCGGGCGATCAGCTCTACGTTATTGACCAGGAAGCCGGGCAGATTCGCGGAAATCCGTACGACGTTTCGGGAAACGACGCTTTGCATTACGTCGGCAAGTTGATCAATCTCGGCGGCGTTTTTCACGACCTGAAGGTCACCCCTTCCGGAGACCGGTTGACGCTTTCCCCGTCCTCGTTAGCGACCGGCTTCGTGCGGAATCCGAATAAGGGCTATCGTGCCGTCGTGTACGGTGAAAATGGGTTGCTCAAGGTTGCCGGCGACGAGGCGGGTCTGTCCGCGCTTCCCAAGGGGGAGTGGATGCTGCTCTGCTATACGATCGACCAAACCGGATTCGAGGAACCCGAAAAAGCGGAAGACCCGCCGGAGGAACAGGCGGCCGAGAAATCCGAAAGACCGGCTGCGTCACTTCTTGGCGTTCTCTTGAAAGCGGTTACTCCCTCCGCTCCGGGGGCTCCCTCGGCGCGGCGCACCGGACCGACGATGATCTCCGCTAGGGCGACGCCGGACTACAAACCGGTGACGGTCAAGCAGGACGAAACGGTGGAATTGCCCTTTGGCCCACCCTACCGGACGGTGGTTTCGGCCCAATACTCGAATCCGCAAGAACGGCAAGTGGCGCTCGGCTTGACCCTGGTCGGCGTCGCGGATGAGGTGTGCGAAAACCTGATCGTCAACGGTGGCCGTCCTCCGAAGCCGGAGTTCACGATTACCACAGAGGACGGGAAAGAGGTCGAAAGCGGCGCTTTCGAGTATGGGTGAGGCTTCACCTGCCGGTACTCGTGGCGAGTGCCAGAGGAAGTCGCCGACAAATACTTCGTTAAGGTGCGAATGCGGGCGGGACCCTTCAAATTCGACGAAGACTACCGCAGCGAAATCGAGAAGAAAGCATTGCGACTGCCGTAATCTCGATTGTCCAGTGAACCGGAAGGCCGGTGGCGAGCCGGCCTTCCGTCATTGGAAACCTATCACATGCGCGCGGGCAACCCCGCGGGGTGCGCGCCTCTCGCGGCGTCTTTTACCGTCCCTCCGCCCCCCTTCGGGATTTCGAAAACCGTGATTGGGCTTCTCACGGTTTCGTGCGCCGTGCATCCTACCTACTCGGCCAGCCGGCGGACCAGTTCGTCGAAGAACTTCTTGCACTCCGCGCTTTCCGGAAGGTTGTCGGAATAGTCATGCGAGAATTCCAGTCCGACGACCGTCGGCTTGATCCCGAGTCGGTGGAGTTCCTCTAGTTGCGCCGCGAATCGCCCCTTGCCGGTTCCCCACGGAACGTCATGCCCTTCCGGGGTAATTTCGTTCAGATCGTGGGGCTGGATGGTAATCAGCCGGTCGCCCAGCTTCTTGATGCCTTCGACGGGATCGATTCCACTGCGCATCCAGTAGCCCGTGTCCGGGCACGCGCCGATGCGTTTGCTTCGGCCCTCGCAGACCTCCAGAATTCCCTCGGGACTCCAATAGGCGGGGGATTCGTTGGGGCCGTGGTTGTGGATCGCCAGTTTGATGTCGTATTCGTCGCAAAACCGCTCGATCATGTCGAGCGACTCCGGCGGCGGCTCGGAGATGAATGTCTCGATACCCATTTTGCGGCCGAATTCGAACACCTTGCGGCATCCGGCTTCGTCACCCGGGATGGTGGCGTAGTAACAGGTCGGCATCCTCAGGCCGAGTTCGTCCATCTTCAGACGGACTGCGGTGAGTTCCTCGTCGGACAAATCGCTATCGAAATTCTTGGGAATGTCGCCGCTGACCTTCTGGAAGCTCAGGCCCTCCACGTAGTACAGCCCCAGCTCCCGCGCCTTCTCCAAGGTCTCGAACAGCGTAAACGGGTGCAATCCCCAAGCGGTCAAGGCCAGACGCCAACCAAGCTTCTCCTGCGCCACGACGGAAGGGGAGAGGGCCGCGCTGGGAATCGTCGAACCCTCCAAATCACCCAGAACGAATTGAATCGCCCCCAGATAGAACTCCAGAATCTTCGGGTCCATGAAGTCCCGCGCGCTATGGCCGATCGTGCAATAGACGACGCGGCCGCGGCCGTAGTTTCGCGTCCACGCCAAGGCGTAATCATCGTCCTCGCGGAATCGGGTCGCCGGAGGAGGCGTCTTCTGGTTGTCGATACTGAAGAGGACTCGGACGCGGTTTCGCGAATAGGGATACTGCACGCGGAAGAACTCGCTGACATGCTCGAACCCCGCGCCGCCGAAGGGACGATTCAGCGGATGGTCGGGCGCGTCGAGCTTCACGACGACCCGCTCGTCCTGGGCCAGGTGTGCGGCGCCGCGTCCGCCGATCATTCGCCCGAACTCGGGCCAGTCTTCCTTGGCCCCCTGGGCGAAATCGGTAAAGGCGACCGTCGTGCCGTGGATTCCGAGCAGGCCCCCGCCGCCGAGGACGAACTCGACGAGGTTCTTCCGCAATTGGGAGTCCGTGAATAAGTTGCCCACGGTGTTGTTCAAACAGACGGCATCATACTGTTTGAGGTTCTCCCGCTCGAAGACGGCCGGATCGCGGCTGACGGTGACGGAGAACGCGCCGGTCTTCTCTCCCATCCGCGCGAAGGCATGGTTGGCGTACTCGATGGAGGCGTGCCCCGGGTATCCGACGTTGCCGTCGTAAATGAGGAGCTTGCGCGGCTGAACCGGATCCGCGGGCGCCTCGGCGGGCAAGACTCTTTCTATTTGATCTTTCTCGGCCCGCGGAACGTCTTGGCGGGGGCGCTGCCCCTGAGCCTCGGCCGCCGCGGAAAGAAGAAGGCCGGTGAATGCGCCCGCGACGAGAAAGGCCGGGTATCGCGTAAATGGCTTCATGACTGATACTCTCCTGAAATGCGTTTCGAAAGTCGGCTTGAATGGAATTAGACGCTCCAGGGCTCGCGGCTGGGCCTTGCGCGAAGCGTATTCGCCTCGGAGTCGTTGAAGAACTCCTCCGCGACCGGGTCCCAGGTGAGGGCCCGGCCGGTCCACAGGGCGATGCACCCCAAGTGCGAGAGGATGGTCGAACAGGCACCGATTTCCACATCGGCCCTGGGCCGCCGCCGCGTGCGGATGCAATCGAGCCAGTTTTGATGGTTCGCCGCGACCGAATGGGCCTTGGAAAACGGCTTGTCCAGAATGTTCCTCGGATAGCAGTTCAAGACGCCGAACCGCTCGACATGCACCCAACCCTGGTCGCCGACGAATACGACGCCGAAATTCTGGATCGGCGTTTGCGGATCCCAACCCTCGGGGATCGGGTGGTTTCCCGGCTCGAGACGGTTCGTACAAACGATCCGAGTGCCGTCGGCGTAGGTGAACGTCAGCGAGGGGGCCCCGTTGATGCCGCGAGGGGTGATCGCGATGGGACCATCGCCGTCCTTGCGGAGCCCCGCGTGGGCCGAGTCGAGGTTGTGGACGAGCCCCGATGTCATGCCTCCGGCCCCGAACGCGCGGTTGCAGCTCCACGGTACGACATTCTGGGGCCGGCCGGCGTGATGGTACTGGTAGTTGTAGGGGTATACGGGGCACGGACCCAGCCACATGTCCCAGTCGATTTGAATGCCGTTGGGAATCGGCT
>CAZFQG010000242.1:0-8010 GCA_964520785.1 uncultured Planctomycetaceae bacterium
GACGCGGCAATTCCGTAAGCCCAAAAAAGCACCCCGCCAACCATCGCGTATAACGCCGGCCAAAACGCCGGCGACATCGCCGGCATGGGGGCCGACCTATACGAATCCTATTGCGGTTCCATTCTCGCGACGGCCGCCCTCGGCGTCGCGGCGTTTGCCAGCGGCGCGTTGGTGCCCGAGGGCAAAGAAATCATCGATATGCAGTTGGCGGCCCTTTTCCTTCCGATCGTTCTCGCGGCCGTCGGTATCGTCCTGTCGATCGGCGGCATCTTTCTGGTGAGAACCGAAGAGCAGGCCGATCAGGGCACGCTTTTGAGGGCGCTCGCCCGCGGCGTGAACGCGTCCAGCATCGCGATCGCGGTCGCCGCGTTCATCTTTGCCGGATGGCTCATGCCCGACAATTGGAAGGTTGCCTTTAGCGTGGTGGTCGGACTGTTGGCCGGCTGGCTCATCGGAAAGTGGACCGAATACTCGACGAGCGATGAATTCAATCCGACCAAGAAGCTCGCCGACCAGTCCCTGACCGGCCCGGCGACGATCATCATCGGCGGTATCGCCAACGGGATGATGAGCGTCTGGTTCCCCGTGATGATCGTTTGCGTCGCCACGCTCTGCGCCTTTGGTTTTGCCACGGACTGGGACTTCACGAACGTCGATAGCTTCGCGCTGGGTCTTTACGGCGTGGGGATCGCCGCGGTCGGCATGTTGAGTACGCTCGGCATCACGCTGGCGACGGACGCTTACGGCCCTATCGCCGACAACGCCGGCGGCAACGCCGAAATGGCCGGCCTCGATCCGGAGGTACGCCGCCGGACGGACGCCCTCGACAGCCTCGGCAATACCACGGCCGCGACCGGAAAGGGGTTCGCCATCGGTTCGGCCGCCCTGACGGCGCTGGCCCTTCTGGCCGCTTACATCGAGGAGGTCCGGATCGGTTTCGAGCGATGGGGACCTTCCGCGATGGCGGTGGTCGAGGACGTCCAGGAAGGGGACTTCTACAAGATCAACCACCAGTTCCTCGTCGAAGCGGTCAAAAAACCGGGAGCGGAAGCGCTCGAGTTCAAAGGCTACCTCGTCATGCCGCGCGACATGATCCACCGTGACATCCGCGAGGACTGGGAGGCCGCGGACCACGCCAAGGGTCCGGCCAAGATCGATCATGAGAAGATGTTCGTCAGGGAGGAATCCACCGCGGCTCATATTGACGAGATCGTCTCCTTCAAGGCGTCTCACGGGGAGTTGGTTCCGGTCCACACGGCGACGATGGTCGACTGGATGAACTACTACTCCTGCAACCTCATGAATCCCAAGGTGCTCGTCGGAGTCTTCCTGGGCGCGATGGCGACCTTCGTCTTCTGCGCGCTGACGATGAAGGCGGTCGGACGCGCGGCTTTCGGTATGGTCGAGGAAGTGCGGCGGCAGTTCAAGGAGAAGCCCGGTATCATGCAGGGAACGGAGAAGCCGGACTACAAGGCCCCGGTCGCGATCAGTACGGCGGCGGCCCAAAAGGAAATGATTATTCCTTCGATTCTGGGTTTGGCCACTCCTGTCCTGGTTGGATTGGTCCTCGGAGTCGCCGGAGTCGTCGGTCTCTTGGTCGGCGCCCTCACCTGCGGCTTCTGCGTCGCCGTCTTCATGGCAAACGCCGGCGGCTCGTGGGACAACGCCAAGAAGTATATCGAGGCCGGCGCCCATGGCGGGAAGGGGACCGATGCCCATAAGGCGGCCGTCGTCGGCGATACCGTCGGTGATCCGTTCAAGGACACCAGCGGTCCCAGCCTGAACATCCTCATCAAGCTGATGAGCATGGTCAGCGTCGTCGCCGCCGGACTCATCGTCCGCTACAGCCTCGAGGCAATCGGCATCTTCTAAAGAAGAAAAATCGCCCTCGATCGACAAACCAACGCCCCGCCCGGACCTGATCCACGCGGGGCTTTTTTTTGAATCGCCATCGTTGGCGCGGCGGAGCGGATCGCTCGAACATCCTCGACAATGACTTATTTCGTCCGCCTACGGCATCACCGCCGATTCGATCTCCTTGGCAAGTTCGCGGCGGGCCGATTCATAGGCGGCCGGGTCGGGGTTCCACTGGAACCAGGATTCGACGAGCGGCATAACGTGACCGGCGGCCGTCTCCCTCTCGCCGAGGCGGTCGAGGATGGCCATGTACTCGTAGTCCTCGATTCCGTCGCGAAGGGCTTTAAGCCGGAGGCTTGGCGCGACGCCGTCGTACCCCACTGCCCGGCCGGGGTAGAGCAGACTCCCCTCGCCGTTATACATGAGGTCTTCGCGTCGATCGCGGCGGTCGAGCGTGCCCGGCTCGGTCCACACATCATCCACGTCGTTCCAATAGACCATTCCTCCCCAATAGAGGATGCCGGTGATTCCGTATTTCCATGAGGTCCACGCCGGAACGCGATAGTTCAATAGCGGATAATCGGTATGCCACCAGGGTGTCGGGTCGAGCTGGCACAGCGCCGTGTACGTCCACGCGGTCTCCCCTTCGGCAAGTCGTCTCTCGAGGCTTTCGGGTTTACAGAGTGAAAAGAGCGGACACCAGATGTCGACCGCGCCGTACAGGTCGCCCCAGTTCTCGTTCTGCGGCCACGTTTGTTCCACGACGAGGACCTTCAGCGCCGAATCGGCTTCTTTGATCGCTTGGCCCCATTTCTGAACATACCGGTACGCCTCCTCGTCATTCGGCTCGTCCAGCAGATAGGTGAAGAATACCACCTCCGGCCTGTCCAGTCTCTCCGCCGCCGAGTCGAAGGCTTCCAGCCATGCATGCAGGGTCTCCTTCTCGGCGATCGGGTCTTGGACGACGCTCCTGGGATGCGGGGTCTGCAAAGCGTTGACGCGGTGCCGGTCGATGAAATCGCGAAGCGCGTCGATCCTTTCATCCGGAACGCGGTACGATCCCTCCGGCTGCTTCACCGGCGTGAGCATCTCGGTCGGGGGCGTGGCGTTTACGCGGTGGCGGCTGAGCAGTTCGGCACACTGGGCGTCGACGGCTTCCCAGTCTTCCGGTGGTTCTTCCTTGTTGGCACTTTTGCGTTTTTGATAGTAACCTCGCATCCGCGAAGCGGGCGAACCGAGCGCCGTCGCCATGGTCGGTGTCGGAGGAAGAGAGAAACCCCACACGCGCAAGGTCACGAGAATTTCGCGCTCCCCCAACTCCTTCGTGACGACACGGCATGCGCCCCGATAATCGCCCGGCGTCGCGTCTTCCGGGACGTACAGATCGACGAGGAATCCATGGGTCTCCTCGGCGGGAAGAGCAAACGGTAGCGCGGCGAACCGCGCCTCCGGAAGCGCCTCGCCGGTGAGGGGGTGGACCGCCGGTATGAGAGCGTCGGGATACCACCCGGGCTGGAAACGTTCGTTCCGGTGCGTCGGCACGGTGATTTCAAACTGGTGTTGCCGATAAACCCGAGCAGTCGATCCCGATATCGTGCCGGTCTTCCCTTCGGGAGCGATCAGCGATAAATCGCCCATTTCGACGGCGGTAACGGTGAGCGGCCGCGACGAACGCATGAGGATTTGGAAAGACTCCCATTCATTTCCCGCCGCGGCCAAATCCACGGCGGTCCGCCCGGTCGGCGACGCGTCGCGCAACAATCGCGACGTGGCGGTCCGCGTCCAAAGAAAGTAATCGCCGGCGGTCATGACGGCGGCCTGGGAAAGGGTGATATAGAGGCCGATAGCGAGATTTCGTAATGAAACGAACATAACGTGACTCCGCGGGTTGAAGGAAGGCTTGCACGCTCAAACGCAAAACATCCAAACCCATTCTAACGCGTCCGCCCAGCGGAGTGCAATCGCCGCTCCAGATCAAAGTCCCTGGAACTCGCGGACCCAGGCCTGAAGACCTTGCATGATCATCTCGACCGAGATCGTGCCGACAAACAGGGCCGTGATACGCCCCGCGATCTCGAAGTAGCGCTGTATCAGAGGCTCACGCCGCGGGCGAACATAGTCATGGCCCATCTTCAAGAACAGCAGGATCGTCACGGAAATGAAAACCGCCAGTACGACTGCCCCGCAGGCCGGCAACGGGTCGAGTCGTTTTCCGGCGATCACGCTGGCGCTGATGGTCCCAGGACCAATGAGAATGGGCATCGCGATCGCCCCCGCGAGATGCTCCGATTCGCCGCGTAAGATCTCGATTGCGGTCGGCCCCTTGAACACGAACTGAAGCCCAATGAGAAGGAACACGATGCCGCCAAAAATCTGAAAAGAGGCAAATTCCGCCTAAACAACGTTTGAGAAGACCGCATCACCCAGTATGGCGAAACAACAGAAGACCGGTAAGCTGATGAGTGACGCTCTGAGCAAAACGCGAAAGAACTGGGCGAGGCTGAGCTTCTCAACGATATCAATCAGGTAAACGATGACAAGAAACGGATTCAGCAATACCAAGAGCAAGACCGCGGATTTGACGAAATCAGTCATCTGTTCCCGTAACTCTTTAACTCAATAGATGTGTTGCGGCCCGTTCGCATGGGCACGACTCAATAGGCTCCAAGAGCGAAGCTTCTCGCCGAGCCTGAAACCCCTCGTCAGGGGGAATTCCTCGGCAGTATACCCTATGAGTGTACAGCAACCTGTCCAAGAGGGCCACCTGTTTTCGGCTATCTCGCCTCGAGTGGACATCAACTACCCATATCATCGAGCGTCTTGGTGATTTGAGGCCGGTCCACGAGAGTCCGGTTCCGTCCGAATCAAAGGGTTGCGTTAAGTAAGGAAGCTATTTATATTCGTTATTTAGGCGTGGACCGGACCCTCCCCGTGTAGTTTACGGGGTTCACCACGAAATCCTGTCTGAATGATCAAGCGATTTGTTCCATTTGCATGCTGTTTTGTTCTTCTCGTGCATACCGCGGGTCTGCGCGCGGAAGATTTTACGGTCGCGTGTTACTACTTTCCGAACTATCATCCCGGCGATGCGCGGAATTCGGCCCGATTTGGCCCCGATTGGAGTGAGTGGGAACTTGTGAAAGCGGCTCGGCCGCGGTTTGACGGCCACCGCCAGCCGAATGTTCCGGCGTGGGGATACACGGACGAGTCCGATCCCAAGGAGATGGCACGGAAGATCGATGTCGCGGCCGATCACGGAATTGACGTATTCATTTTCGATTGGTATTGGTTCGACGACGGGCCGTTTCTCGAAAAAGCGCTGGAACGCGGTTTTCTGGAGGCGCCGAATCATTCGCGTCTGCGGTTCGCGCTGATGTGGGCCAATCATGACTGGCTCGACATCCATCCCTACTCCCGGGGCGAGCCGGCCGCGGTACTTCATCCCGGAAAGGTCACTCCAGAAACGTTCGACGCCGTTTGCGACTATTGCATCGAGAAGTACTTCGTTCATCCCTCCTATTGGCGGATTCAAGGTCGACCCTATTTCTCCTTCTATGATCTTACCAAGCTGATGGAGAATTTCGGCTCGGTGGAGGCCACCCGGACGGCGCTCGACCGGTTCCGTGCGAAGGCGGAGGCGGCCGGCCTGGCGGGGTTGCATCTCAACGCCGTCGTTTGGGGGGCGCCGATCCCGCCGGGAGAGCAGACGCCCGCCGATGCGAAATTGCTGGTCGAGAAGCTCGGCTTCGATTCGGTGACGTCGTACGTTTGGATTCATCACGTCGCGCTTCCGAAGATGCGGACCGACTACGAGTATGTCCAGAAGCACTATTTCGCTTATTGGAACATCGCCGACTTGAAGTTCGACGTTCCCTACTACCCGAACGTTACGATGGGTTGGGATTCGAGTCCCAGGGCGGACCAGTCGCAGGAATTCGGTGACTTCGGGTATCCGTTTATGCATACGATCTCGGGAAACACGCCGGAGAAGTTCCGGCAGGCTCTGGCGAAGATGAAGTTCGAAATGGTTCGGCGAGGGGCCGAGCGGATTCTGAACATCAACTGTTGGAACGAGTGGACCGAGGGTTCTTATCTCGAACCCGACACGGTGCATGGAATGCGATATCTCGAGGCCGTCCGCGACGTGTTTGGCCCGGGACCGCCGGCGGCACAAGAGAAATAGAAGGAACTTAACCTCGAATCGGATGTCTCCGCCTACCGCTGAACCCTCACCGATGCCCCAGGGTGTCTCTCCGACAAAGGAGGCATGGCGGCGACTGAAGAAGAGTACCGCGGCGATGCTCTCGCTAAGGTTCCTCATTGCGCTGGTGTTGCTTTCGATTCTTACCCCACTATTGCCGCTTCAGCCTCCCCGCCTGGTTGAGACCAAACGGCAATACGAGTCCCCCGTCTTCTTCCCGGTGTTCGTCGATACGTTCCCTTCGGACGACGGAGAGGAATCGCGACGGACGCTTGCCGAAGGCTTCGGCGGGTTAGACCCTTTCAGCCATGCCCTCCTACAAGCGAGGATCGCAATCTTCGGAAAATGGCAAGTCAACTCGTTGGGGGGCACGGACAAGCTGGGCCGAGACCTCCTTTCACGGTTGTTTTGGGGATCACGCATTTCGCTGGCCGTCGGCCTGATCGCCACGCTCGTCTCGCTGGTAATCGGCGTCTCTTACGGCGCGATCGCGGGATACAAAGGGGGGCGGACCGACAATCTCATGATGCGGCTGGTGGACGTGGGGTATTCGATCCCGTTCATCTTCGTCGTCATATTCCTTTTGACGATCCTCGGCACCGAGGGGATCAAGGAGCCGCTTGAAGCGTTCGGAATCAACCGGATCGTCATTTTCTTCCTCGTCGTCGGCGCTATCTACTGGTTGACGATGGCCCGGGTAGTGCGAGGGCAGGTCATTTCATTGAAGAACGAGCCATTCGTGGAGGCGGCCCGCGCGATCGGCGCGTCGCAAACTCGGATCATTTTTCTGCACCTGGTGCCGAATCTGATGAGCGTGGTCATCGTCTACCTTACGATGACCATTCCGCGGGTAATGCTCTTCGAGGCGTTTCTGTCATTCCTGGGGCTCGGGGTGGAGCCGCCGGACGTTTCATGGGGCCTACTCGCGAACGAGGGTGTCAAGGTGATTACGCCGGTACGGATCTACTGGTGGTTGGTCCTTTTCCCCGGAATGGCGCTGGGATTGACGCTCCTTGCGCTCAATTTTCTGGGTGACGGTCTGAGGGATGCGTTGGATCCGAAAATGAAGAACCAGTAGGAGCCGCGCGGCGCGCGAAAACTTTGCGCGTCTCGTACCTTCACGAAGGGAAACTCATGGAAGAACAGATCGTTTTGACCGTTTCGCGGCTGACCGCGGGAATCCAGGGATTGCTGGAAACCGCCTTTCCCGACGTTTGGGTTTCCGGAGAGATCTCCGATCTGGCGCGGCCCCGCTCGGGGCACGTCTATTTTTCTCTTAAAGACGACGCGGCGCAAATTCGGGGCGTCGTCTGGCGTTCGGCCGCGGCGGCGCTGCGGTTCGAACTCGAAGACGGCCAGGAAGTAGTCTGCAACGGAGGCCTGGACGTTTATGCCCCTCGGGGCACCTACCAACTAATCGTACGGCGGATCGAACCGCTGGGGTTGGGAGTGCTCGAAGCCGCGCTGCGGAAGCTCCAGGAAAAACTGGCGAAGGAGGGGCTTTTCGACGCGAGGCACAAAAAACCGCTCCCCGAGACGATCACCCGGATCGCGGTCATCACCAGTCCGACCGGGGCGGCGATTCGCGACTTCTTGCAGGTGCTTACCCGCCGCGGGGGCGGCGTGGACGTGCTGATCGTTCCGACGCTGGTCCAGGGAGAAGGGGCGGCGCTGCAAATGGCGCGCGGAATCGCCATGGTCAACATGCTGGCCGACCCACCCGACTGCATCGTGTTGACGCGCGGGGGAGGCAGCATGGAGGACCTGTGGGCTTTCAACGAAGAACCGCTGGTCCGCGCGGTCTTCGCGTCGCGGATACCGGTCGTTTCGGCGGTGGGACACGAAATCGACGTCACCCTGAGTGACCTGGCCGCGGACGTCCGCGCGGCGACCCCCAGCGAGGCGGCCGAATTGACCGTCGCGTCGGCCGACGAGTCTCTTGCCGCCATGGG
>CAZFQG010000243.1:0-7976 GCA_964520785.1 uncultured Planctomycetaceae bacterium
CGAGCACGAAAGCAGGAGAAACCACCTTCATCGGTCCGGATTCCGCAATGGTTGATAGGGAGCTTACTTATATGGTGATATGACCACTTGACTCAAGCCTACCAAATCGCGGCGTGACGGTCAAGCTTTTTCGATTGGATCGGATGGGGGAAACGCTTTTGCTCCCCTTGCCGCCCGAAATGGACGAGCAGCCCCAGGAACGCGCCCTGCACCAGGAGGCTCGAACCCCCGTAGCTCAGAAACGGAAACGGCAGCCCGGTGACGGGAAGCAGCCCGGCGAGCATTCCGGCGTTGATAACCACTTGGACCGCGGTGACGGCGACGATCCCGGTCGCCGCGAGTCGGACAAAGGCGTCCTCGGTTCTCTGGGCGATCCGGAGTCCGGCACGGACGTAAAACGCGCACGCGGTGAAGACGACCCCCACTCCGAGCAGTCCGAACCGTTCCGCGATCATACAGAGGACAAAATCTCCCTGTCCCTCGGGAAGGGGGAAAGCATCTAAGTCATCCACGGCATCCCCGCCGGAGAAGCTTCCAAAGAAACCGCCAAAGGCGAAAGTCCGCCGCGCCTGGTACAGATGATAGGCATCCGCGCTGGGGGTAACCTCCGGCGTGATCGCTTCGAAGAGGGCCGTCACGCGGGAACGCTGCTCGCGGTTCATTCCGTTCCAGACGAGAGGCAGGGCGACGGCTCCGGCCAGGAGCAGCATGGCGAGTTGGCGTTTCCTCGCGCCGCCGACAAAGAGCATCGCCCCCAACATCGGCACCAGAACGAGTGCCGTTCCCAGGTCGGGCTCGATTGCGACCAGGAGCATGGCGCCGCCGGCGAGAGCCGTCGCGACGAAGAGCCCCCTCCAGGGGAGATGGTCCGCCGGGGTCATCAAGCAGCGGGCCACGGCCAAAACGACGGCCAGTTTGGCCGGCTCCGACGGTTGGAATCCGACCGGGCCCAGACGAATCCACCGGTGGGCCCCATTGATCGGCGGGAACGCGAAGACAGCGATCAGCAGTACCAACGAGAGCCCGTATAGCGGATAGGCCCACGCGGGAATGCGCCGCCACGGTCCGAAACCGATGAACCCCATTACCAGGAAGGCAAGAGCCGACCAGACGATCTGACGTTTCAGAAAGAAGTGCGACTCACGGTGGATTTCCTCGAAACGATGAATTCCCAGCCAGCCGAAGGCGAGGAGGACCGCCGCCGCGGCCAAAAGGGACCAGGGCGTCCCGCGGAGCCGCGCGGCGAGGCCGGCGACGGCCAGGCGGCAGGTTTCCCAGGGCGGGGTCATTCGCGGTTGACCACGTTTTTCGGTTTGCCGTGGATGAACGCGGCCACGTTCGACACGCAGATGTCCATCAACCGCCGGCGCGACTCAAAGGTCGCCCAAGCGATGTGCGGGGTAATGAAGCAGTTTCTCGCCCCCGCCAGCGGATTCGTCGGCTCGATCGGCTCACTTGACAGAACATCCACGCCGGCACCGGCGAGGCGGCCTTCGTTGAGAGCCGCGGCGAGGGCCGCTTCGTCCACCAAGTCGCCGCGGCCGGTGTTGATCAAAAAGGCGCCGGGCTTCATCATCGCCAGGCGGCCGGCATTCACCAGATGCCGTGTTTCGTCCGTCAAGGGGCAATGCAAGCTGACCACGTCGCTTTCGCGGAAGACCGTGTCCAAGTCGGCAAGTCGCACGTCCGGCGGGAGTGCCTCCGGTGGCGGGCGAGTCACGACGAGCGTCTTCATCTCCATCGCCGCGGCGATCTTGGCGACGCTTTGGCCGATCCTTCCGAAACCGACGATGCCGAAGGTCTTCCCGGCCAGTTCGATCAGCGGATGTTTCCAGAAACAGAACTCGCCGGAGGCGATCCACTCCCCGTCCAGGACCGCGCGGTGATGCTCCGCCAAGTGGAACGAGAGATTCAGCAGATGGGCGAAGACCATCTGCGCGACCGAAGGGGTGCTATAGGCCGGGATGTTCGTCACCAGGACCCCCTGCGACCGTGCCGCCTCCACGTCGACGACATTGTATCCGGTGGCCAAGACGCCGATATACCGCAGCTTCGGCAAACGGTCCAAAATCCGCGCACGCAGAGGCGTCTTGTTCGTGAGGATGGCTTCCGCGTCCTTGGCCCGATCGATGACCTCCTCGGGCGTCGAGCGTTCGTACACCCGCAACTCGCCGAGTCGGGCCAGCGCATCCCAAGAAAGGTCGCCCGGGTTGAGCGTGTATCCGTCGAGGACGACGATGTTCATGGCGATTAAGTTCCCCAGTCGCGCGCATACCGGAAATCGCGGTCGACCGTGCGGTGCGACAACTTCGCGATGACCGGCATCCGACGTTTGTAATGGTTCTTGCGGATTAAGTGGGCCACTTTGTCGACGAGGGACGCGGCGAACCCGGCCTCGATCAATTCGGACCGGTGCCAACGGCGGTCGACCATCAGTGCCAGAAGAGGATCGACCTCGGCGTACTTGAACCCCAGTTCGTCCTCATCGGTCTGGCCGACCCAGAGGTCTCCGGTGGGGGTCTTTTGGCGAATCGACCCCGGAACCCCCAAGAACGCGGCCAGTTGGTACAGTTGGGTCTTGTAAAGATCGCCGATGGGGTTGATGGCCGAGGCCAGATCGCCGAATTGCGTACCGTAACCCAAGAGCAACTCACTCTTGTTGCTCGTCCCCAGCACAAGACCGCCGAACGCGGCGCTGTGGTCGTAGAGAACGGTCATCCGTTCCCGCGCACATTTGTTCGCGCGGCGCATCCGAGAGGCATCCGGGAACATAACGAAATAGGCGTCGACTTGGGCCGAGATGGGCACCTCCAGGCCGTGGATACCCAAGTGATCGATCACCAACTGACCGTCCGTCCGCGTCGCCTCGCTCGAAGTGGAGTAAGGCATGGTAATCCCCAAAATGTTTTCCGGCCCCAACGCCTTGGCGGCCAAGTACGCAACCACGGAGGAATCGATCCCCCCGGATATTCCCAAGAGGGCGCGCTCGAATCCGGCACGGTGAATCTCCGCGCGAATGAACCGCGTCAGAATCTCGGTCGCCAATTCACAATTGATCGAAAGGTCCACCACCGGCGGACTTTTACCAGCCTTGCTATCTTCCACGCTAGTCACTGCTTCTCACCAACCCCTCATACACATATGCCAATTCCCATCATTCTTCATATTGCCGCCTCTTGATCCGCTTGAATTCCTCGATGGTCAGCAGAAGTCGCTCGTCTCGGGCCAACGGGGCGATGACCCTTTGGCGGCGGAGCGTGGCGGGATCGAACTCGAATATCTCCATGGCGTCGTCGAACATGGGGGCCTTCGCGATGACGTTTCCTTCCGGACCGGCGACACAACTGCCCCCCCAAAAACATAGGCCATCCTCGAAACCGCTCCGGTTCACGACGACGACGACCGCGCCGAGCAAGTGGCCGAACGCCTTAGCGAGTTGTTCGACCGTTTCGGCGGTTTGAATCCGCTCGGTAGCGATCCCCCTGGCAGGGCTATTGGAAACACAGATCAGCAGGTTCACGCCTTCTGCTTGCATGATCGCCGCCGCGCTAAGATGCCAGAAATCCTCACAAATGAGTATTCCCGTCTTGCCGAAAAGGGCCGTGTCAAACGCCCTGATCCGTTCCCCCGCCGCGAAGTACCGCTGCTCGTCGAACAGCCCATACGTGGGGAGGTAGACCTTGCGATGAATGTGCAGAACACGCCCCCCCTCGGAGTAGAAGGCGGCGTTGTAGAAACGGTGATTCGCCGTCTCCTCAATGAACCCAGCCACGACCGACATTTCGCCGGCTGCCTCAAGAATGGCGCCGATTTCCTTCGAATCCGACCCGATTGCCAAATCGGGGACCATGTCGCGGACAAAATACCCAGTGAGCGAAAGCTCCGGAAAAAGGATGACGTCCGCGCCGGCAGCCTTTGCCTGGGCGATTTGTTCGAGGTGCAGTTCGAGATTGTGGGGTAAATCCCCCAGACGGGGCGCAATTTGCGCCATGGCAACGCGAACCGGCCGTGTGGGTGATTCCGTCCGTTTCATTTCGGTTTGTTTTCAAGGGCGTCAGGGCGAGGCCTGTTGAGACGCCGGTTTCGTACTCAAGGCGACTTCCAGCGCCTGCCGGAGGTCCCGCTTCATGCTTTGAGAATACTCGATGTCGAACCAGACTATTCTCCCTTCGGAGTCAATCAGATAAACCCTCGGCAAGATGCTTGTCGCCACGGTTCGAAAGAATTCACCCTCTGGATCAAACAGATTCATCACATGCTCGCCGGTTTCGTCGAGCAACGGTTTTACGCCGGCGGGGGTATCTCCTTCGTTCACGGCGATTACGCGGACGGCACCCTCATCACTAAGCTCCCTCGGAACGAGCGAGCCTAGATCCTTGAGCCCGGCAACCGCATACGGGTTCTTGCTTGTCCAGAAATAGACCACCACTAACCTGTCATCCAAAAGAGGCTTCAGCGGTACACTATTGCCCGCGACGTCGACGAGTGTTCCGGCGGGGAAGGGATCGGAGACCTTGACGAGGCAGGTCGCTTCGCTTGCCGCGTCGAGCGCGACCGTTGGTATGGTGGGAGGCGGGGTAGGCTCGTCCGACGCATCGCCGGTCGCATTCAGACCGTTTTCTGGTGAAAGGGGATTCTCGTTGTCGGCGCCGCCTTCGGAAATCGCCTGGTTTCGTGGGACCATGCCGTTGTCCGAAACCGTTACCGTCGGGCCCTCTTTGGAGGTCGGCTCCTCCGGATTCCGGCATCCCGCTATCCCCAAAATAATTATAAGCCCCCCCATCAAGAGGGAGGCCCTAATCCTTAGTTGCATTTTCTTATCCTCGAATTCGTTCCATCCGGAATTGCAGTTCACCCGGTTCTTCAAGAGGCTCCTAACAGTCTCTACGTTGGAGAGGGATTCGTCAACCACCCGATTATTCGGGCTTTTTGGATTGGGCGGATGAACCAAGGGCGGTCGTAGGTCGTATTTCGATTGTAGGGCTCCGTTTCGTGATCGCGCCCGCCGTGTCACTTGATGCCGCGGTTTCTCGGTTCGCAGAGGAGTTCGCTACGGGCCGATTTCAAGGAAATTAGCCCAAATGGAGATCGGGAAGGAATTTACGATTATTCAGCCTGCGGGTTGTGTGAATTTTGTTTGGACCCGCTTTTCGGGCTGGCGGATTGTTGACATTCGTGTCTGACGTAATCAAGCTGGATGAACATGACTCGGACGCCAAGCCCGTTTTTCGAGGAAATCCTCCGGAAACCGGCGGTCGCCGAGGTCGAATCATTCGGACACGGTCGAGACGAATGAGTTTCGGGGTACCTTGAGAGTCTATTCAGCGAAATCGAAGTTAGCCGGCAATGATGAACGACGAAACCAAGAAGCGACCTTCCGCCGAACGCACTCCTTCCCGTCGCGCCGGAGGCTCCGCCTCGGCGGAACTTTCGCGAAACAAGGGGTTCCCGGGCAATCTCGACCCCCTCATGATCGTGGCTTGGCTGGTAATCGTCGGCGTCGTGTTGTTCATTTACTGGGATCCGCTTTCGAGGTTGGTCAACGACTGGATTACCCAGTCGGACTACGTTTACGGATTCCTGATCGTGCCGTTCTCGCTCTACATGCTTTGGGAACGCCGCGAGATTTACATCAACGGCGAGGAGGACACTCCCCAAGTCCGACGGGCTTCCATCGGCGCCGGTATCGGATTGGTTCTTTTCGGCTTGGCGATGCGTGCCGCATCTCGTTGGTATTTTTACATCATCGCCGATCCCTATTCCATCATCCCGGTCGTCGGCGGTATCACCCTGTTGGCGGGCGGATGGCGGGGTCTTCGGTGGGCCTGGCCTTCCGTCGTGTTTCTCGCCTTCATGGTGCCCCTACCGGGGGCGTTCGCGGGCCTTTTGGCAATGCAGCTCCAACGGATCGGCGCGGTCATCAGCGTCATGACCCTCCAAACGCTGGGAATTCCCGCCGTCTCTCAAGGCAACGTCATCCTGCTGGAAAACGCCTCGCTGGACGTCGCGGACGCATGCAGTGGAATTCGAATGCTGATGTTGTTCTTCGCGGCGTGTACCGGAGCCGCCCTGTTCATGCGGCACCGGCCGGCCTGGGAACGAATCGTCGTCTTCTTGAGCGCACCCGTGATCGCCGTCATTTCGAATATCGCCCGGATCGCGTTGACCGGCATTTTGTATTCCGCGGTCAGTTCCGAGATTGGTCACAAGTTTTCGCATGACTTGGCCGGTTGGTTCATGATGCCCATCGCCATCGGGTTGCTCTGGCTGGAGCTGGAACTGCTTTCGGCGCTTTTCGTCGATACGGTGGAATTCGGTTCTTCCGGAGGAGACGCGTCGCTGGCGCCGCGGCGGAATTTCAGTTTGGCGGCGAAAAACAGCGCATCGAATCGCGGAAATGAAACGTGAGAGAGCCGGCATGGAGGCCGTACGGTTTTTTGAGCCGCGCGTGTTTGGAGACACGGCCGCGGCAAGGACCCTGACAAAGTTGTTCGCCTTTTCGTTTTCTCATCCACAGTCTCAGGTCTATCCCACCTCATCCACGTAAGGAGAAATCCATGCCCACGAACGACTCCTCGTTACCCGCCCCGCTATCTCATGACCCCGGTGGAAACGGCCACCGGGCCATCGACGTCGACTGGGTCGGCGGCCCGATGGCGAATGCCCCGGAGCCGGAGGTCTCTCCGGCGACAAGGTTCCTTCACGGATTGCGCCGCCACTGGCTCCTCGCCTCCGCGCTGGGAATCTCTTTCGCGGCCTTTTTCGGTAGCGTCACCTTCTTCCTTCTGCCACCGCAATTCACGGCGGAGTCTCTGGTGATGGTTTCGATGCGAGAACCGGAACTCGTTTTCCGGAATCCGAACCAGATCCGGACCGAGACCGAGTTCGATGTATACAAGCAGACGCAGCGTACCCAGTTATTGAGCCGATTCGTGCTCAACGCCGCGCTGCGGAATCCGGCCGCCAGCCGGACCTCGATCGCCCAAGATGAAAGGATCGACCCCATCGCGTGGTTGCAGGAAAACCTGTCGGTCACGTTTCCCGGGAATTCGGAAGTCATGCGGATCACCTTGACTGATTACGACAAGAACGAGGTGCATGCGCTCGTCAGCGCGGTCGTCCAGACTTACATGGATGAAATCGTAGACCAGGAACGCAGTACCAAGCGGCGGCGATTGAGCGAATTGGAGCATCTGTGCAACGAGAAGGAGCTTGAACTTCGTAGTAAGCGGAACGCGATCAAGAATCTCGCGACGCGGTTGGGCACCGGAGACACCGAAGCCCTCACTCTGAAACAGCAGATCGCCTTGGAGACGTTCTCCCAGTTCCGCAAGGAGCTGACGCGGGTCAGTTTCGAGCTGATGCAGGCGGAGGGGGCGTTGAAGACCCAGCGGCAAATGATGGATAACGCCGAAGCGATGGAAGTTTCGGAGTTCGAATTGCAAATAGCCACCCAAGAGGACGTCGTCGGCCAGCAGTTGTATATGGTGCAAGCGGCCATGCGGCAGCGGATGGCCTTCGACGCCGCCAGCGCGACCGAGGCGGGAATCTCCACCTCCGCCGACCGCCGTAGCCGCGACCTGATGGCGATTACGCAGCAGATCGAGGCACGCAAAGAGGAACTCCGCGAGAATCTCCGCATTCGCAAGCACGTCGAATTGGAGACCGCCATCCAGGAATTCGAGGCCCAGGTCGCCATCCTCAACGAACAAAGGAGCCAGATGGAGGCGGACGTCGAGGGTCTCCGGGAGGAAGCCGAGAAGATCGGCGAGTCTTCCGTCGACCTCGAAATCATGCGCGCCGAACACGAGCAATTGGGCGCCCTCGTCATGAGCCTCGCCGAGGAACGCGAGAAACTCCGAGTCGAGCTGCGGTCTCCCGACCGGGTGCGTCTGTTCCAGCGTTCCGAAGTTCCGAGAATGGCCGACGATCCGACGATCCGTTATTCCATACTCGGTTTCGTCTCGATGCTCGGG
>CAZFQG010000244.1:0-7936 GCA_964520785.1 uncultured Planctomycetaceae bacterium
TGCCCCAGCACCGACATGGTTTATGCGTCGCACCCTTCGGCCACCTTGGACAATCCCGTCCGCAAGACATACACGTCGCACTACTATGGAATCGCGGGCCCCAAGGGAATATCCCCGAATGGCGGCATGTATCCCGCGGAAGAGATATCCCACCAACACGGCGGGTTCGCGACGACCGGGGTCCTCCGCCGCGTCAAGAGTGGTGATAGGGAGACGAAGTTGAGCGAAATCACGGACGGAACCAGTAACACGTTCCTGATCGGAGAAATCTCCAAGATGGAATGGAAAACGACGAGCGGGACGACCTTCTACGGCGGCGACGGGGCGAACTGGCTCCGGGGCGTCGCCTGGCCGCCGGTCTACGAGGGGCTTTCCGCGGCGAAAAACCTTGCGGTCGGAATCAACATGCCGTCCGACCGGTTCAACGACATGGCCTTTTACAGTGACCACCCCGGCGGCGCGCAATTCGCCAAGTGCGACGGGAGCGTCTCCTTCGTGGACGAAGACTGCTCGATACGGGTCTACAAGGCGACCGGATCGATGAACCAGGGAGAATTGGAGGTCTTGAAGTGACGTGGCAACGCGAGAGATCGCCCGGTGGAGTCCGGCCCGATTTCCCGGTACAATAGGGTGGTTTGACCCCTGATCCTATCCCGGTCGTCCCCCCGTTTTGCCATGTCCGACATCACGGCCAAGTGCGAGGTCTGCCAAAGCCTCTTGGATGAGGAGGATCTCTTTTGCGCGAACTGCGGAACTGAAGCCCCCAAACAAGGGCGGTCCCCTACAACAAAAAGGGGTTCCGCGTTGCTCACGACGCACAACTTCGAGTGTTCCGGCTGCGGAGCATCGATGAGTTTTGACGCGCGCGAAGGGAGGCCCAAGTGCCCCTTCTGCGGGTCCGTCAGGCTGGAATCCCGCAAGGATTCGAAAACGCTTGCTCCGAAGCGAGTGATTCCATTCCGGCTCAATCGAGACCAGGCGGTGGCGTCACTCCGAGCGTGGCTGGGGAGAGGCTGGTTTCGCCCGAGCGATCTTTCCGAAAGCGCCGTGATCACCGAGATCATGCCGGTCTACGTGCCGTACTGGGTGTTCCAGGCGAAGACGCATACGTACTGGACGGCCGATTCGAGCCATACACCCCCCGGTGCAAGGGGGGATTGGCATCCATTGTCGGGCGAACATCACGGGACATACGAGGGGCTGCTCGTGGGGGCCAGCGGCGTGCTCGCTCCTGGAGAAACCTCCGCCATCGGTCCGTCTGACCTGACACAGGGCGTTCCGCCGGAGGAGGTTAATCTCACGGACATCACGGTGGAACGATTTGCCGTCCCCAGGAAATATGCGCGTCCCCTCGCGAGGCAAAGCCTGGAGGCTCGGGAGGTAGAGGCCTGTCAGGGCCGATATGTCCCGGGACGCGCTCGGAACGTCCGTGTAAACGCCCGAATCGAAGCGCTTTCGAGTGAGCCGGTCCTTCTTCCGGTGTGGATAATGGCCTATCGGTATGGGGATAGGACCTACCGTTTTTTGGTGAACGGCCAGACGGGTCGTGCGACGGGACACGCGCCGCAATCGATTTGGAAGATGATGTTGGGGCCGGCGATCGCACTGATCATCATCGCCGTCGTGTTCTTTTTCGGGTACGGTCTGTAGAGAATCAACGGATGACGGCGCGAACGCTTATAGATATGAAGTGAGGGATATCCTCGGATGGTGTGATGCACCCCACCTGGAGGGGCAGAGGTCCGTATCGTGATTCTGAAAACGATAATCTCGCGCAAGTCTAACTTTCGCTTAACGTTACGGTCGTTGATTATCGTCCCGGCTGCGGTTATGATAATGCCAGTCCTGGTCGGGAGAGCCCCAGCCTCGCGTTCGACGCCGAGATTATTTTTTCGCGACTATTGACAGGAAAGGATCATCTGGAATAACCTAGACGATACAGGTGTGACAATTGATACCGTTTTCTGTTCTGAACCATCTAGCTCACGGGTAAGAGATATTGTGAATAGGCCCGCGTGGTAGTCCACGCGGGCCGTTTTTGTCTGTCCTTGTGATTTTTGAAAGAGGAGTGTGCAACATGAGAAAGCCGAATGTTCTTCTTGGGGTGGTGATCTTGATCGGCCTGATTGCCGGTCAAGCCGCGGCGGTAGACCCGGTGGTCTATTTGCCGTTCGAGGGTGATTTGACGAATCAGGGAACCGGCGGCTCGGCGTATGACGCCGCCATCGTGCAGGGGGATACCGGCGGCTACAGCTTTGTCGCCGGGCCGGGTGGTTTGGGCCAAAGCCTGAACATCGACAACACGGGGTCCTTGAAGACCGGCGGGACCTACCTCGCGGTCGACTATACGCTTCCGGACCAAGGTTCCATTGCGCTTTGGTACTATGCCGAGCCTTTTTACAACTACCAGTCGGTGTATGACAACGCGACCGCGTCTCCCGAGCACTGGGAGATGTGGATCTACAATGACGGTCGGCTTCGCACTCGGCCGAACAACAACCACCCGCTTTACGGATACGACGGCGCGCAAGTCACGGCCAATCTGAACACCGTCGGCGGAGCGGAAAACTGGTATCACATCGCCTACACGTGGGATCGTTACGACTCGGGGCGCGACGCGACGAAATTGTACGTCAACGGACGGCTGGCGGATTTCAACTATATGGCCTGGTCCGATCCCGGGCCGACCTTCTACCTTGCCGGCGGTAACGACGGCAACACGTACGGCAACGGCGCGTGGGACGATGTCCGCATTTACGACGCGGTCCTCGACGTAGCGACGATCGAACAACTCGCCGGAGTCGGTCCGCCGGTACCGGTGACGGTGCCGGATCCGGTCATTCACTACGATTTCCAAGGGGATATCGTCAATAGGGGAACAGGCGGTTCGGCATACGACGGCACGCTCTCGCTGGGCAGCAACGGTTCCGCCGAGTACGTCGGCGGCGTTCTCGGTCAGGGACTCAAGCTGGACGACCCGAATCCGACTGCCGGCGACGGCGCGTATGTCACCGTCCCTTACACGCTTCCCGAAGAAGGGACCATCTCGATGGTCTTCAAGGCTTCCCGCTTCTACAACTATCTGTCGCTTTTCGACAGTCCGGTCGAGGCGAATGACTGGGAGGCATGGATATACTCCAACGGCAACATTCGTGCCCGAATCGATAACGGGCAGGGCGATATCCAGTTCAGCACGATCGCCTTCGAAGGGGGGGTCGATCAGTGGCTGCACATCTGCTACGCCTGGAGCCTGGAGGACGGGGTCGCTTCCATGTACATCAACGGCCGTTACGCCGGAAGCGGCGCGATCAGTTCTCAAGGTTGGATTACTCCGGGAAGCGAGTTTTATATCGCCGGCGGTAATCGGGGAAATCACTCCGGCATTGGGATCTTCGACGAGTTCATGGTCTTCGAGGAGTCGCTGAGCCTCGAACAAGTCCGCGCACTCAACGCGGCCATTCCGGAACCGGGGATTCCGCTCCTTCTCGTCCTCGCGATGATTTCGGCGGTTGCCGGTGGGAGGTTTCGGAGGAACCGGATTTAACGAGTGGGGTTCTGTTTTCCATACGGTGTTCCGTATGAGTTCGTTTTGGAGTCTAAGGAGACGAAAAATGAGAAAAGCACGATTCTTTATCGCGGCCGTGGCCGCGGTTGCCCTGGCGGCGTGCCAGGCCCACGCGGTAGACCCGGTGGTCTATCTGCCCTTCGAGGGTGATTTCACGAACCAGGGAACCGGCGGCTCCTTGTACGACGGGTTCCTCGTGCAAGGGGGTACCGGCAGTTACGCGTTCGCGGCCGGCCCAACCGGTCAGGGACAGTGCCTGGACATCAACAACGACGGGGCGTTGAAGACGGACGGCACGTTTCTCGCGGTCGACTATACTCTGCCCGACCAAGGGACGATCGCTTTGTGGTACTACGCGGAGCCATGGTACAACTATCAAACGATCTACGACAACGCCACGGGTTCGGCGGAATACTGGGAGATGTGGATTTACAACGACGGGCGGCTTCGGACGCGGCCGAATAACAGCCATCCCGTTTATGGCTATGACGGCTCCCACGTCACGACCAGCTTGAGCACCGCCGGCGGCCCCGGGAACTGGTACCACATCGCCTATTCGTGGGACCGGTACGATGAGACCAATCAAGCGACCAAGTTGTATCTCGACGGTCGTTTGGTCGATTTCAACTATTGCGCCTGGGCGGATCCCGGCCCCTCGTTCTACCTAGCGAGCGGTCATGCCGGTAATACCTACGGCAACGGCGCCTGGGATGAACTGCGCATCTACGACGCCGTTCTCGACGTTGGAACGATCGCGGAACTCGCCGGAGTCGATCCGGTCGAACCTCCGACCCTCCCGAGGCCCCTGATCCACTACGGTTTCGAGGGAAACGTCGCGAACAAGGGAACCGGGGGTTCCACTTACGACGGCGTTTTGAACCTGGGAACGACCGGTTCGGCGGGTTACGTCGAGGGTACCGCCGGCCAAGGAATCGAATTCGGCAATAGCGATCCGGCTCGCAATAACGGCGCCTACGTGACGGTGCCATACAAACTTCCCGAGGAAGGGACGATTTCCTTGATGTTCAAGGGATCCGAGTGGTACAACTATCTCACCCTGTTCGACAACGCCGTCGACGGCAACCAATGGGAATCGTGGGTCTATTCCAACGGGAACATCCGGACACGGATCACGAACGGGCAGGGGGACATCCCCCAGTTCAGCTTGAATACCTTTGACGGCGGACTCGATCAATGGCTGCACATCTGCTACGCGTGGAGCCTGGATGAAGGAATCGCCTCCATGTACGTCAACGGCAAGTTCATCGGGAGCGGCGCCATTTCCAGCCAGGAGTGGATCACGCCCGGTGATGAGCTGTACATCGCGGGCGGTCATCCGGCGAACAACTCCGGCCTGGGTGTCTTTGATGAATTCAAGATATTCGAATCGATGTTCAGTCTCGAACAGGCCGCCTTGTTGTACAGCCTCGAGATGGAAGGCGGAGTGCCGGGCGGAGACCTCGCCGGCGACCTCAACGGCGACGGAATGGTCGGCAGCGCCGACTTGGACATCGTCCGTGCCAACTGGGGACAAACCGTCGAGGCCGGCTGCGTCTCCTGCGGCGATCCCTCCGGCGACGGCGTCGTCGGCAGCGCCGATTTGGACATCGTCCGGGCGAACTGGGGGAATACGGCCGCCGCCGCGGTCGTCCCCGAGCCGGGCTTCCTGGTCCTGTTGACGGCCGTCGCGGTCCTCGGATTGCTCCGTCGCAAGTAAGAAATAGGGAGAAATCGTTACCCGGAAGGGAAGTCCCATGGCGGCGGGACGCCCACATCCGGAACCCCTGTTCACTTCTTTTGATGTACACCGGCTCTCCTCTTCGCTCACCCCGGGGAAGAGGAGAGCCATTGTTATCGCTTGCTCGCGAAAGAACACGCGAGCCGGCGCCGCTAACGGGACAACACTACCTTCTCCGGGTGGAATTGATCCCGTCATGAGAGTCGGTTATTGACGGAGCGTCTCTTTGAACGCGACATATCGCCTGGCCGGATGGCGCCAGACGCTCCGCAAGAAGGCGTATTCGGCGGCTTGCGGGAGGCGGAGCGCGCGACTACGCGAGTGTGGGGTACCGTTGCCGGACGGGGCGTGCGGAGCCCCTCGCGGAGCCATGCCGAGCAATGCGACGGCGGTTCGGATTTGGAAAACTCATCGTTGACATTTCCTCGCCGAACGTTTAACATAACAAAGTATGGGATAGCATTTCGCAAATTGACATGGTTTTCAGACCGTCCCGGTTTGATCTAGCTCTCGGGCGAGAGAACAGTGAATAGGCCCGCGTGGTAGTACTCGCGGGTTTTTTTATTGGTGTTTGGTTTTCCGCCGCGGGCGGATGAGTTGACGAACAAGACGAGTTCAAGAGAAAATGGAGAAGAACGCAACAATGAATCGAGCAGTACGGTGCCTAGCCGCAATGACTCTGGCCGGCTTGATCGGCAGCCCGGCTTCCGCCGTGGACCCGGTGATTCACTGGAACTTCGACGGAGATTTTAGCAACAGCGGAACGGGAGGTTCCGCCTATGACGCCATTCTGGTGGATGGGGCAAGCGGAACACACGGCTTCACCGCCGGGGTCTTCGGACAGGCGCTCGACTTCGGCCATTCGAGCCCGGCGAACGGCTCCGCAGCCGGCAACATGGCCGATGGAGACTACGTGTCGGTCGACTACACGCTGCCGAGCGCCGGAACGATCGCCATGTGGTATTACGTCGATCCCTATTACGATTATCAGACTCTCTTTGACGTAGTCGGTACGGACACGAGCGTGGATCCTCCGGTTCCGTATTCGGCGAATGATTGGGAGATGTGGATCTATGCCAACGGTGTCATCCGCGGCCGCCAGAAGAACGTCGATAATCTCCTTTACTCGGTCGATGCGGACCTCAACGCCAACGGTGGAGCCGGGAATTGGATTCACGTGGCTTATACATGGGACAAGACCGATACGTCCGACACGGGGCAGAAGCTGTTCGTCAACGGCCAATTGGCCTCCGCCAAACCGACAGCCTGGGTCGATCCGCCGGCGACATTCACTTTGGCCGGCGGGAACGAGGGAAACACATACGGCGTGGGGGCGTTCGACGACGTTCGTATTTACGATCAGAGACTGACGGGCGATGAAATCCGGAGCCTGCCGGGCGTGACGACCGACGCCATGCCGGAGCCGGTCGTGTACTTGCCGTTGGACGGCGACGTGACGAACCACGGAACCGGCGGCGCCGCCTACGACGGGTACCTCATTTCGGGAGCGAACGGGTCCGCGACGTATGTCCCCGGGGTAAACGGCGAGGGCCAGGCGTTGGATTTCGACTACACCGGCTCGTCCAACTCCGACGGCGCATTCATCGCGATTCCCTACACGCTCCCCGACAACGGAGCGATCTCGGTCTACTACAAGCCTCAGTCCTTCTACAACTACAATTCCGTGTGGGATAATTCCGTCAATCCCGACGACTGGGAAATGTGGATCTACGGCAATACATTGATCCGCGCCCGGATCGACGGGGGCCAAGGTCAAACCGATTTCGACATCAACCGAAACGACGCCGATCCCGACGACGACTACGCGACGGCCGACGATTGGCTGCTGCTGACGTATACGTGGCGCAAACCGACGGCGGATGGACCCGGTTACGCCACCCTCTACGTGGACGGCCGCTTGGCGATGACGGACGCGATTGATTCCGAAGCTACGTGGATCGTTCCGGGCGAGGAGTTCTATCTCGCCGGCGGCAACAACGGCAACATGTACGGCACCGGCGTATTCGATGAACTGATGATCTTCGATCAATACCTCACCAGCGCCCAGGTGGCCGCCCTCTACGGGATTTCGGAAGAGAACCACGGTGGTACCGTCGTGACTATGCCCGGCGATCTCAACGGCGACGGTTCCGTCAACAGCGCGGACCTTGACATGGTTCGCGGAAACTGGGGAAACGCGGTGACTCCCAATACCATGGGAGACGCGAACGGCGACGGTTTCGTCAACAGCGCCGACTTGGACATCGTCCGTTCCAACTGGGGAGCGACCACCGGCGCGGCCGTCCCCGAACCGGGCACCATGCTCCTGTTCGTCGTGGGAGCCTTTTTGGTCGCGGCGCGCCGGAAGAGACGGTGAAGGTAATTCCGCCGCGACGCCGCGACGCCGCGACGGATGTTCAATCAGTGTCCGGGGCGGCCCATGGTCGCCCCTCCCTTTCCTTTGACAAATGGTTAGTGCCATGAATCGAAAAAATGGATTTACGCTCGTAGAGCTGCTGGTCGTCATCGCCATCATCGGGATCCTGATCGCGCTGTTGCTCCCGGCGGTGCAAGCGGCACGCGAGGCCGCGCGGCGGATGCAGTGCTCGAACAATCTCAAGCAGCTTGGCCTG
>CAZFQG010000245.1:0-7814 GCA_964520785.1 uncultured Planctomycetaceae bacterium
TCCCCCATGTAGACGACGACGTCCTGCCTGACCGGAACGCTTCTCTCGCGGACGAACCGCCCGTCCTCGGCGGAAAGGGTCTGCGCCTGGTCTCGCTGTGCTCCCGCCGTCCTGGGACGGTTGGCGGCGTCTAGGGCGAAGAGCAGTTCGTCGTTTCCGAAAAAGGGCCCCGAACTAGGCCGGGCGGAATTCGTCCAAAGCAGCTCACCGGAAAACGGATCCGCGGCGGCGTGCGTGCCGTCCTGGCGGAAACAGATTTGCGCGGCGCCCGCGACGAAGAAATCGGCCGAAACGCGTCCGCCCAGGCCGAACGCGTTTTGCAGCGGGGCCAAGCCGCCGTTGCCAAGGATGCTAAGTGGATCGGAATCGGAATCGGTCTCGTCGGCGGACGCCGACACCGAGAGGCGTCCGAAGAGCGGCCGCCGCCATAAGACCTTCGGAGCGCGCGGATCGAACATGTCGACCGCGGTGAGGACGTTGTTGATCACCAGATAAGCGCGGTGGCCCACGATCGAAAGCTCGCTCGAAAGCCGTCCATAGACGCGACCTCGCGGATCCGCGTCTCCCAGGGGGAGCTTCCACGCGAGACGTCCCAATCCGTCTCGCTCCTGAAGCTCCATGGCGCGGTGGTCGAAACTGAAGGTCTTGTGTTCCGCGAAAGGAAGCGGCGAACCGACCAGCCGCAGCGGCGCCGCCGGGGCAATCATCGACGGCGTCGCGTCTTGCGACTTCGATACGCGGATTTCTCCAACCGGCCACGCCAGGTCGGAACGGATGCTCTTCCAGACGGGGTCATCGGCGGGAATCGCCTTGACGAATTCGAGTCCGGTCTTGCCGTCACGGCAGGGGATGTCGGTCCACTTCACCGCCAAATCCCGGTAACAAACCGCCGCGTCATCCAGACGACCCACCCCGTGAAGCAGCACCGCCAGTTCCGCCGCGGCCGGCGCCGCCACGACCGGGTCGCTTGAAGCCAGGCGCTTCAGGAGAATTCCCTCGGCGCGAACCAGGTCTCCCTCGTCACGATACGATTTCAGCAACCGGTCCTCCAATGCACGGGCCCGGGGAATGTTGCCGAAGCACCACAACACAGACTCAAGCATGCGGCGATCGTTCGACCGCAGCGCCGCGTCGACGTATTCATCCAACAGCGGGGCGATTCCCTTCTCGTACGACGCCGGATCGGCCTTGCGGAATTCGGCGATGTCGTGTTTGACCATCCGGTCGACGCACAGGGATCGCGACTGATCGACGCGGATCATCGAATTCCCCTCCTCTCGAATCGAGAGCAGATCGAGGTAAATCGGAATCGCCTTCTCCAGGTTGCCGGCGTCGCGGGCCCGCCGGGCGCGCAATCGCATCATCGCCACTTTTCGGGCGGAAGTCGTACTCAGTTCGTCCGCTTCGCGCCAAACGTCCTCTCCAGCGCTGGCGTCGCCGGCGAGCAGGTCATAGAGAACCCGCCACAGGCGGCCGCGGTTTTGCTCGTTGGGAAGAGCTTTCCAGGCACGGCGGAAACTCTCGGCGCCGGCGGCGAGGTTCCCGTCGGCCACGGCCATTTCACCCTGGAGCGTCAGTAAAGTGGGGTGGTCGGGTCGTTTGCGCAAGGCACCGGCAAGATAGTCGTTCAAAAAATCCTTCTGGTAGAACAGTGTCAGCCCCGTAGGAGTTTGCGATAAAACGCGACCCTTGTGGCACACGAGGTTTCCGGGGTATTCACCGGTGGGAGAGACGACCGTCTCCGGATTCTTTCCGGTGGCCGAGTCGAAACTGAAGACGGCGCCGCTCGCCAGCGGAAGAACATAGCGACCCTTCGCGGCGAATCCGCGTCCGGCCGGAATGCCTCCGCCGGGCAGCGACAAGACTCGACCTTCCCAACCCGGTTCGCCGTTGTCCAAGCGGACCGCTCGAATCCCGTTGGCTCCTACGAGAACGACGCTGTCCCGCCCCACCGTCGCGATGAAGAAATCGGACTGGGATGGAGACTTCCACAAAAGCGTGCCGTCTTTTAGACGCAGGCAGTAAATCTCGTTGGAATCGGGAGGCATCACAAGGACGCGATCTTCGACGATAATTGGGTTCGGGTCCGCCCACGTAAGCTGATTATGCATCCTCAGATGCATGATGTTCTGGAAGTTCAGGTGGGCGAATCGGCGAGAATCGTTCGTTTGATTATAGAGATAACCCCACCGAAGGGAGTGCGTGGAAACATCGACCGCCACCACGGCGCCCGTATTCGTCGGACAGACCAGAATGCCTTTGGCAATCGCCGGGGAAAGACCCGCCATTCTTCGCAAGAGGTCGAACCCCCCTTCTGCGCCGACCGTGGCGACCGGCTGCTGCCAGAGCGGCTCACCGGAGTCGGATTTCAGGGCGTGTACGACGATCTCCCCCTCGTGTTCCCCAAGGACGTAAATCCGGTTGTCGCAAGGAACCGGCGGTCCGAGAAAGAACGTTCCACTCAGCGGGAGACGGAGCAGCTCGCCGGATCCTCCCACGTGCCAAATGGTCTTACCGGTGACCGCGTCGTACGCGACGAGCCGGTTCGACTCCGGGACCACGGAGTCGATGCCTGGGCGGCCGCCCAGGAAAGGAACGGCCTGCAACCGCCGGACGGCCAATTGGTTCGGGTCGGCAAAGGCGGTCAAATCCTCGATGGCAAAGACGCGTTCTCCGTCGCTACTGAGCGTGCCGTAGGTACGGTCGAGCCACATCCGAAGACTGGCGCCGGCCGCGTCGTGGGTTCGCTCCTGCATGCTCAGCTTCGAATCCGACTCGTCTCGTGAAGACGCAATCGGCGCCCGCCAAAGACGTTTTCCGGAGTTGAAATCGACCGCGAGAAGCGTGTCGATATTCCGCATGAAGACCCGGTCTCCGACCACGATCGGCTGCACACAGGGCAGGACGGCCAATTGGGAGCGCCGACACTCCTCTTCCGCCCACCGCAAACAGGCGTCGGTCAACGGTTTATCCGCGTGCGGAACGGACCATATCCTCCTTAGCAGAGGAACCCCCCCTTCCGCTTCACCGTTGCGCGAAGGGTTGCCGCCGGGCATCATCCAATTGTCCAGCGTCGTGACGCGAAAGGAGCCGGTGACCGGCAATTCATTCTCCAGCAACACGAGCAGCGCAGCCAAGTCTTTTGGCCCGGCGCCGTCTTCCGGCCGTAATGAATCGAGGAATCCCGGCTGCCGTCGGACGAGTTCTTCAAGAACTTCGTGCGCCTTGGAACGATCCTCACATTGCAGCCAACAACACGCTTCGGCAAGAGACAATCCCGGTTCAAGAGCCTTCCATGCTTGCGGCCAAGCTTGAAGTTCACCCAGTTTCAGTGCCGCCGCGAGAGGCTCGCCACGATGCAACAGCGATAATCCGACCAGATACGTCGCGCGGTAGCCGGCCTCCGTGTGGAAATACCGGCGCGCAATATTGAGAATTTCGGAGAAATCTCCACTCGAAAGCGCATTCTCCAGGCGACGATTCGCGGTCGTCCCGTACTGGAGTTCGTATGCGCTCCGGCCGGGCTCACTCCCTCTCATTTGGCCGATCAGGTCGAGCACTGCCTTTTTTATTCCCTCGAACGAGGTCTTACTTCCGCCATGCTGCAAGAAATAATCGCGAGGATGATCTAGAATTACTCCGAGGTGCTGAACCGCCTCGCTATAGCGCTCTTCGGCGAGGTATTTCTTCCCAGCGCTGAAATGTCGCAGCAATTCCCGCTCCGGCGGCTGGAAAACCGAGGCGTCAAAATCGGCGTTCTCCTGAGAATCCCCCGAACCAGAGGGTCTTATTCCCGGCAATTGGGGACCTGGTTGCCCAAGCAAGACTGAGTCATAGAAAAAAAAGAAAAAGAATAGAAAGGTTGCGATTAGTGGAGGAGAACACCTGCAAAAGACGGCGAGAAGCGCCGGCAGCGAGATGCTTCGCCGTCGATTCATAGAAAATCCTCTCTTGTTTGTTCATCCCGTTTCTGGCAAGGCCTTCCTGAATTATAGACGCAAAAGAGACCTGGAGAGTTCTGCTTTCACGGAGGCGAGAAAACGATTAACCCGGGATTCGGCTATTCGCTTCCGATAACTTCTCCTCCCGCGCGCGTGCCCATCGCGCTCCATACGTACGCCGCGATATCGTCGTTGACCGAGCTGACCGATCCGTCACAAAGGAGAGCTTGCACCAATCCCGGGTGTTCGCTTCGGGAGGAAGCATAATTCCGGCCGTCGGAACGCCATTGGACGCAGCGCATTTTGTGACCCGCCGGAATTCTCGGCTCGCACATCGCGATCCTGTCGGCAGTACTCGTATTGGGGGGGTACATCGCGGAGAAGCTGGAAGACCCCATCGCCGGCATGATCCAAATAGCCCGCGCGTCGAGGTGGCTGTCCCATCCGATGACTTCACTCAGCATGAGCGTGCAGGCGGTGCCGTCCGAAATATCGCGTATCCGCGTCCCCTCTGAATTACCCATCTTCCACACTCCGAACATCGTGGGGTGATGCTCGCGTTGAACCACCTTTTCCCAACCCTTAAGCATCACGACGCCGAAGGCCCCGGCGGTCTGGGGGTTGTAGTCCCACGGACCGGAACCGGACGGCTTGTCGAGATAGTAACCCGACCCAAAGCAGGCGGCGTAATTCCCTTTGGTAAGACCGCCGCCGAAGTCGCCCAAATCGTGGCTGTACGTGTTGAGCGGCTCCTTCATTTCCGGCGCGCTGGGGCATTTGAAGACCGCCGGGGTAAACGTTCCCATGGCGCCCGCTTCGTGCTCCAGGTCGTCGACCGCGCACGCTTGGTGCTCCATGGCGTCGCGGACGTAGTCCCACAATTTCTGTTGCTCCAACTCCGGAAGCAGGTTCATCGCCCAATTGGGGCCTTGACAGTATGCCCCCTCTTGCGATCCGCCCTGATTCCAATTGTTCCGCGTGCAATTCGGGATGCCCGGCGGAAAACAGCCGTATCGCGAGTGGTGATTGTGCATCGCCGTCCCCAATTGCTTGAGATGATTCGCGCACTGGGCTCGGCGCGCCGCTTCTCGTGCCGCTTGGACGGCCGGCAACAATAAGGCAATTAGAATTCCGATAATCGCAATAACGACCAGGAGTTCTACCAAGGTAAAACCGTGAGGATTCTTCATTATCTCGACTCCTCCAAGCCAGCATGACTACTGAATCCGGAGTCCGCCACCGCGAACACTGTTCGACTCCTTGTTCCCACTTTATCACGAGGGGCCGGCGGGATCAACCGTTTCTCCTTGCGGGGGGCCGAGGACTTGCGACCGAGGCCGCGCCGCCGCGGTCCAATCGAAGGATTACGTGAACTTTACCCGGGTTTTACGCGGTTCGCACCTTCTCACGGCATTTACTCACCTATTACACAACATTGACGCAATCCCCTTGGCCTTATTGGCGAAACCTGGGTAGAGTTCTTGTGACGGGGGTAACGCCGGGCCGACTGAGGGCCGGCGGTCCCCAAGGGGCACCACGGAATCGCGGGTTATCGCAAAGGAATTCTCTCATGATCGATTATCACAGGCAGCATTCAAACGCTCCTCGCGTTCTCCTAACCAGCGTTTTCGGACCGTATGCGCAGGATGACGAATACGGGAGCCGCAAGATCAACCCGATGGAATTGTATCACAATCAGGTGACGCGGACGCAAGGTCCCTTTTCGCTCCGCATGTTCCATCGGAGCTGGGGACTGATGCTGATTCAGTCGAATATCGACGCGCCTTGCACGCTGTTGGATTTCCCGACGCTCGACCGCTTCATCGAGGAACTCCGGACGAAGCAATACGACGTGATCGGCATTTCGAGCATCATTCCGAACACGAAGAAGGTGGAGAAGATGTGCCGCCTGATCCGCCGGTATCAGCCGGACGCGGAAATCGTGGTGGGTGGGCATGTCGCGAATGTCCCGGACATCGGCGAACGGCTCGACGCGGACCACATCGTCAAGGGAGACGGCGTCCGCTGGTTCCGCGAGTACCTGGGCGAGGATCCGGAGCGGCCGATCAATCATCCGACAATCACGACGCGATTCGGCACGCGGACGGTTGGGATCAACGTGGACGAGGGCCCCGAGGGGACGGCCGCGACCGTAATCCCTTCGGTCGGCTGCCCCATGGGGTGCAATTTCTGTTCGACCTCCGCGATGTTCGGCGGCAAGGGGAAGTTCGTCAACTTCTACGAGACCGGCGACGAGCTGTTTGACATCATGTGCAAGCTCGAAGCGAAAATGAGGGCATCATCCTTCTTCATGATGGACGAGAACTTCCTTCTCTACCGCGACCGCGCGCTGCGGCTGATGGAACTCATGGAGGAGCATGACAAGGCGTGGACCCTCTACGTCTTCAGTTCCGCGAAGGTCGTCGAGAGTTACCGGATGGAGGAACTCGTCCGCCTGGGCGTTTCCTGGATCTGGATGGGCCTGGAGGGAGAAAACAGCCAGTATGGCAAACTCAACGGCGTCGACACGTTCGAACTCGTCAAGCGGCTCCAGTCGCACGGTATACGCATTCTCGGTTCGACCATCATCGGGCTGGAAAACCACACGCCGAAAAACATCGACGCGGCGATCGACTATGCCGTTCGCCACAACACGGACTTCCATCAGTTCATGCTCTACACGCCGCTCCCGGGCACGCCGTTCTATCGGGAGATGGAGGCGGCGGGACGTCTCAAGGATGCCGGGTCCTACGACGTGGCGGACATCCATGGCCAGGACATCTTCAACTACAAGCACGCGAACATCCCCCAGGGGATGGAGACGGAATTGGTGCTCAGGGCGTTTGACCGCGACTTCGAGGTGAACGGGCCGAGCATGGTTCGAATCGTCGACACGGTTCTCCAGGGCTGGCGGCGTTACCGGAATCACCCGAATCCGGCGATCCGACGCCGGTTCGGATTCGACAGCCAGGGTCTGGCGACTACGTATTCCGCGCTGGTCGGCGCCTCCATTCTCTACTACAAGGGAAACCCCCGTCTTCACGCGAAGATGAAGGCCCTTGGGGCCGAACTAGCAGCGGAGTTCGGTTGGAAATCGCGATTCTACCAACTCGTGGGAGGCCGCTATTTGCTCCGCAAGATACGCAAGGAAGAGAAGCGGCTCGACGCCGGTTGGGCGTACGAACCGCCGACCTTCTACGATACCGAGCCGAGTTTCGTCAGCCCCGACCCCGCGCTGCGAGAACAGGCCCTCGCCCGGCCGTCGGCCCCGGCGCCGCGTGGTCTTCCGGTCGTCGAAACGGCCGGATCGCGATCCTTACTGAGATAGTCGCCCCGGCCATCCCGAAATATCCCGGAATAGGGCGCCGCTCGCTTTGGTGTATCCAAGGCGGGCGGTGCCCTTTGTCCGTTTCGGCCGAGGGCCTTCAAACGCGACCGCCGGAAGTGTAGAATAAACGCCGGGCAAATCACCGTGCCGGAGGCTTCCGATTCCGACCGCCCCATGAACGACACATCCGAAATCCTTGGATCACTGCTGCAAACCGAAGCCGAGGCACTTGCCCTTTTGTGGCGCCGCGCAGACGGCGCGCGGCGCGCGGGCGTGGGGGATGCGGTCCATTTGCGGGGCCTGGTCGAGATTTCGAACCACTGTACGCGCCGGTGCCTTTACTGCGGAATCCGCGCCGCCAATACCCACATCCAGCGATACCGCATGACGGCGGGTGAAATCCTCGCCGCCGCGAGGACGGCCGAGGAATTGGGGTACGGAACGGTCGTCCTCCAGTCGGGAGAAGACCCGGGACTCTCCACGAGCTTCATCACGGACGTCGTTCACCGGATCAAGTCGGAAACTCCCCTGGCCGTCACGCTCAG
>CAZFQG010000246.1:0-7787 GCA_964520785.1 uncultured Planctomycetaceae bacterium
TTTCGTACGCCGACGCCTTCAACGACGCGGGATACGAGACCGGTTTCATCGGAAAATGGCACCTGGACGGGCATGGACGGTCGAGTTTCGTGCCGGAAGAGCGACGGCAAGGTTTCCGGTATTGGGCGGCCGCCGAGTGTACCCACGACTACAATAAGTCGCATTACTACCGGGGTAGTGATCCAAAGATGCGTTTCTGGGAGGGGTACGACGCCTTTGCGCAAACTAGGGACGCGGAGGCGTTCATCCGACGCAGCCGCGACAAGCCGTTTTCTCTGGTTCTTTCGCTGGGGCCGCCGCACAATCCGTATCAAACGGCGCCGCCGGAGTACCGCCAGAAATTCGATTCGGGCGAGTTGAAGCTGCGACCGAATGTTCCAAAAGCCGACGAGGCGGCGGCGCGCCGCGACCTGGCCGGATATTACGCCCACTGTACCGCGCTCGACGCGTGCGTGGGGCGGCTGCGGAGTTTGCTCGACGAGTTGCGCTTGACCGAGAATACGATTCTCGTCTTCACTTCGGACCACGGCGACATGCTGGGGTCGCAAGGCATGATCCGCAAACAGAAGCCATGGGACGAGTCGATCCGCGTGCCATTTCTGGTCCACTGGCCACGCGGTTTGGGGGTGGACGAGAGGAAACTGATTGCGCCGATTAATTCGCCCGATATCATGCCGACGGTTCTGGGATTGTGCGGGATCGGCATTCCGGCGACGGTGGAGGGAATGGATCGCTCGCCCCTCTTGCGCGGCGAGGTGCCCGACGGCGACGAGGCGGCACTCATCGCTTGCCCCAGCCCTTTCGGGGAGTGGAGCCGGCCGCGCGGCGGCGTGGAATACCGTGGCGTCCGCACCGTGCGCTACACCTACGCTCGAACGCTTGACGGACCGTGGCTGCTCTACGATAACGAGAAAGACCCGTATCAGATGGAGAATCTTTGCGGTTGCCCGTCTTACGCCGCGATCCAGAGGAAACTGGAGGACGATTTGCGGCGGTGTCTGGCTCAAACCGGCGACGATTTCCGCTCCGGCTGGGAATATATACGCCGCTGGGGTTACCGCACGGACCGCTGGGGAACGGTTCCGATCTAAGCGAAGGAGACCCGCCCGTTCGGTCACCATGGAACGAAATACCACGCCCGCTACTTCACGATGCCCTACGAATACAACGCACACGGAATCCGCTTTGAGTATCCGGAGAACTGGACCTTCGAAGAGAAGTCGACGGACGAGAGCGACACCGTCATGCTTCTGGCCCCCGGGGGGGCGTTCTGGATGCTCAGCGCCTTTTCGGCGGTCCACCCCCCCTTCGAGGTCATGGATGACGTCGCGAGGAGTCTCGCGAATGAATATGATTCGTTGGAGAGATTCGACGCTCGACAGGAGTTCGAGGGAGTCCCGACGAACGGCTACGATTTCGATTTCATTTATCTGGACCTGGTGAACACCGCCAAGACCCGCGGATTCACATACGACAAGAAAACCTACATTCTGTTCTACCAGGCGGAAGACCGCGATTTCCGGGCGCTCGAGCCGGTTTTCGATGCGATGACGATCAGTTTCTTGAGGAATCTCGAATAGCGCGGGCGCGGCGCGAACGGTAGATCGAGCCGCGGCGCGAGATCTTGACACGGACTTTCGATAAGGAGCACGGATCATGGATGCCAGACGAACGCCGGTCGTGGCGATGCTGATCGTTCTGACGGCGGTGGTGGGGTGCGGGTCCAAGAAGGAAGCCGCCATTTCTTCTCCCCCCGGAATCTCGGACGCCGCCGACGATAGCGAGAGGGAGGACGCGGCTGGCGACGCCGCCGGGAGCGAGGACGCGGCACGCGATCCGGCACACCGGGCTTCGATGGCGCGGATTACCTCCGCTTTGGCTTCGCGGGAGCCACTCCCGGCGGATCTCGACCAGGTTCCGATGGAGCCGAAGGAAGACCCGGGATACAAGGTGATTAAGGTCTTTTACGGGACGGACCGCGCACGCGCCGGCATCGACGCGTTGGGGCTGTTTGGGCCGACGGGATGGCATTGGATCGCCGGGGTTCTCGCCGCCGTGACGTTTGGTGGAATTCTCCTCGCGTTTCGTTCGGGAAGCACTTCGCGGGAGGCCGAGGCATCGGCCTTTAGGCGAAAAACGGGGCGGTTCGCGTTCGTCGGTTTGGGACTGCTACTGAGCGTTTCCGCGTTGGTTCAGGCCCTTTCGCTTCAGGGCCAAATCGCCGTCATCCGCTTTAAGAACCTCGACACGCTCTACGGTGGACGGCGCGGGGAGATGGAGTACGGAACGTGCGAGGTGAGTATTCCAGAATGCCACAAGCGGGGCGAGATCGAACGGCCGTCCCTGCTGCGGTTGGAGTTCCGCGAGAATCCGTTGAAGCACCTGGTCTTACGGTCCACGTCGCCGAAGCCTCAAGAGCTGTTTCTTGATGAACTTCGTCGGGACATCGCGGACGCGGGCGAAGGCGAAGCGTTCGTGTTCGTCCACGGGTACAACGTGACGTTCGAGGCGGCCGCTCTGCGGACGGCTCAGTTGTCCTACGACTTGGAGTTCAAGGGAACGCCCATCTTTTTCAGTTGGCCCTCCGCGGGGTATCCGCACTTATACATTTTCGACGAGAATAACGTCGAGTGGTCGATTCCCCATTTGCGGCGTTTCCTGGAAAACATCGTTCAGCGCTCTGGTGCCGGGCGCGTTCACGTTATTGCCCATAGTATGGGGAATCGGGCGCTCTCCCGAGTACTGGAGAGGCTGGCGGAGCGGATGAGTGGAGACGATTCGGAAAAGATGTTCGACCAGATCGTCATGGCGGCGCCGGACGTCGACGCGGACGTCTTTCGGCGCGATCTGGCGCCGGCGGCGGTCAGAATGGCCCGGCGGGTGACCCTCTATGCCTCTTCGAACGATCAGGCCCTCTTTCTCTCGAAGACTTTTCACGGGGGGTATGTCCGCGCGGGGGAGTCCGGCGGGAATCTCCAAGTCGTTCCGGGTATCGACACGATCGACGTTTCCGACGTGGACCGGAGTATGTTGGGGCACTCTTACATCGGGGATAACCTGTTCGTCATCGCCGACCTGATCCAGCTCATCCGTACCGCTTCTCCACCGTCCCAACGCCCCGGGCTGTCGTCGCGGCGCTTCGGGGATTTGGTTTATTGGGGATTCCTGGCCGCCGAATTGCCGACACTTCCGGCGCCGGGAGCGGGGTTGCCTTGAGGGGGCTTGGGGCCGCCGGTACAGGACTGGTGGCCGGAGACGCTCGTCGCCGGCGGCGAATTCGCCGCGCCCGGTTGCACTCCTTTGAGGGAGCCGTTATTCTAGGCGTTTTCTCGCCGAATGCTAATCCGATGGGATCGCTCGGCGAGCCGGCGAGACCGCGGAACGATTGCGCCGCCGGTTGGACACAACGGACGTGGCGGTTGACAGGAGGAACTGAATGACCTGCCGGCAATTCGTCGAGGAGCAAATCGCGCTGATCAGAAAAACGGTCGGTGACGGACTGGCTATTAATGCACTCAGTGGGGGGGTAGACAGCGCGGTGGTCACCGTTTTGGGACATCGGGCCTTGGGCGAACGGCTCAAGACGGTTTTTATTGATAACGCCCTGATGCGACGGGGCGAGCCGGAGCAGGTTCGGAAGATGTTCGCCGAACTCGATATTCCGGTGGAGATCGTCGACGCGCGGCGCAGCTTTCTCGACGCGCTTGCCGGTTTGACCGATCCCGAGGAGAAACGGCACGCGGTGACGCATACGTTCTATTCGAAGGTTTTCGGCAAGTTGGTTCGCGATTCCGGCGCGAAGTTCCTCCTGCACGGAACGATTCTCACCGACATCGAAGAGACCGTCGCCGGCATCAAGCGGCAGCATAATATCCTTTCCCAGTTGGGGATCGACCCCCAAGTAGAGTACGGTTATCAGGTGCTCGAACCGCTGGCGACCCTACGTAAGGACGGCGTCCGAGAGGTGGCCGCCCTTTTGGGCATGCCGCCGGCCGCGGCTCTTCGCATGCCCTTTCCGGGGCCGGCTCTGGCCACGCGGATCGTCGGCGAGGTTACCGAATCGCGGTTGGAGACGGTCCGCGCCGCCACCGCGATCGTCGAAGAGGAACTGGCCGAGGTCGACGCGTTTCAGTACATGGCCGTATTGTTGAGCGATATGGCCACCGGAATCCGAAACAACCAGCGGGAATTCGGCAGGATCATCGTCGTCCGTTGCGTCGACAGCGTCGACGCGAGGACCGCCACGACCGTGGAGTTGCCCTGGGATACGCTACGTCGGATCTGCCGGCGTATCACGGATATTCCCGGCGTGAATCGCTGCCTGTACGATCTCACCCCGAAACCGCCGGCGACGATCGAGTACATTTGATTCCCGTTGGCGAGAATCGCCGGCTTATTCATGGCCGGATTCGTTTCCTGAGTGTTGCCCCAGTCCCAGCCGCCTTTGAAGAGGAGAAGAGACCCGTGCCACGACGTTCGGACATAGAAAAGGTGATGATTATCGGTTCCGGCCCGATCGTAATCGGCCAGGCGTGCGAGTTCGACTACTCCGGTACGCAGGCGTGCAAAGCCCTGCGCAGCCTCGGTTACACGATCGTCCTGGCCAACTCCAATCCGGCGACGATCATGACCGACCCCGACACCGCCGACGTGACCTACGTCGAGCCGCTGACGCTCGAGGCGATGACCGAGATCATCAAGAAGGAGCGGCCGGACGCGCTGCTGCCGAATCTCGGTGGCCAGTCGGGGTTGAACCTCGCCTCGCAGTTGCACGGGGCCGGCGTATTGAAGGAATACGGCGTCGAGGTGATCGGCGTCCAGCCCGACGCCATCGAACGGGGCGAGGACCGCCAGGCCTTCAAGGACACGATGGACCGCTTGGGCGTCCCCATGCCCCGAAGCGAGATCGCCCGCCAACTGGAAGAAGCGGAGGCGATCTTGGAACGGATCGGCCTCCCGGCGGTGATTCGGCCCGCTTACACGTTGGGCGGAACCGGGGGAGGATTGGTATACAACATGGAGGAGTTTCGCCGGGTCGTCGCGCGCGGGCTTTCGGCCAGTATCGTCGGGCAGGTTCTCGTCGAGGAGTCGGTGGAGGGGTGGGAGGAATTGGAACTGGAGGTCGTCCGCGACGCCAAGAACCAAATGATTACCGTGTGCTTCATCGAAAACGTCGATGCCATGGGCGTTCACACGGGCGATTCCTACTGCACCGCTCCGATGCTCACCATCGACCCGGAGTTGCAGCGGCGATTGCAGAAGTACGCGTACGACATCGTCGAGGCGATTCAGGTAATCGGCGGGACGAACGTCCAGTTGGCCCACGACCCCAAGACGGGGCGCATCGTCGTCATCGAAATCAATCCGCGGACGTCGCGGTCGTCGGCGCTGGCGTCGAAGGCGACCGGTTTCCCGATCGCCTACGTTTCGGCCCTGTTAGCCGGGGGTTTGACGCTGGACGAAATTCCCTATTGGCGCGACGGAACACTGGAAAAATATACGCCCTCCGGTGATTACGTCGTGGTAAAATTCGCCCGGTGGGCTTTTGAGAAGTTTCGCGGCCTGGAAGACAAACTGGGCACGCAGATGCGGGCCGTCGGCGAAGTGATGAGCCTTGGAAAAACCTACAAGGAGGCGCTTCAGAAGGCGATTCGTTCACTGGAGATCGGCCGGTGGGGACTGGGTTTCGCGAGGAATTTCCATTCGCTTTCGCTGGACGAACTGATGGAACGACTCGCCCACCCCTCGAGCGAGCGGCAGTTCCTGATGTACGAGGCCCTGCGGAAAGGGGCTGACGTCGAGACCCTGCACCAGCGGACCTTCATTAAGCGGTGGTTCATTGAGCAGATGAAGGAACTGGTCGAGCTGGAGGAGGAAATACTCGCCTGCAAGGGCAAGCAACTGCCGGATGAGCTGTTGATCCGAGCGAAGAAAGACGGCTTCGCGGACAAATATCTCGCGAAGCTCCTGGACCTGCCGGAGCGCGAGATCCGCGAACGCCGAAAGACCTTGGGGGTGGTTCAGGGCTGGCAAGCCGTGCCGGTCAGCGGCGTCGACGACGCGGCTTACTACTACTCCACCTACAACGCGCCGGACGCGAGCACGGCCTCGTCCAGTCCGAAGAAAGTTCTGGTGCTCGGCGGCGGACCCAATCGGATCGGGCAGGGGATCGAATTCGACTACTGCTGCGTCCACGCCGCCTTCGCCCTGCGCGACGAAGGTTTTGAGTCGATCATGGTCAACTGCAATCCGGAGACCGTCTCGACAGATTACGACACGTCGAACAAGCTCTACTTCGAGCCGCTCACGGTCGAGGACGTGCTGAGTATTTACGAAAAAGAGAAGCCGCTGGGAGTCGTCGTCCAGTTTGGCGGACAGACGCCGCTGAACCTGGCCGCGGAACTGGCCGCCGCCGGGGTGAAGATTCTCGGAACCTGCTTCGACATGATCGACCTGGCCGAGGACCGGGACCGCTTCCGCCAAGCGATGCAGCGGCTCGGCATTCCTCAAACCGAATCCGGTATGGCCGGCAACCTCGACCAAGCGCTCGCCATCGCCGACCGGATCGGTTACCCGCTCATGGTGCGGCCGTCGTTCGTGCTCGGCGGCCGGGCGATGGAGGTCGTCCATGACGAGGAGATGCTCCGCGAATACTTGGCGGCCGCGGTCGACATTTCCCCCGAGCGGCCCATCCTGATCGATCGGTTTTTGGACAATGCCATCGAACTCGAAGCCGATTGCCTCGCCGATGGCGAGGACGCCTTCGTTCCGGCGGTCATGGAACACATCGAACTCGCCGGCATCCACTCGGGCGACTCGGCCTGCGTGATCCCGCCGATCAGCATTCCGCCGAAGCACATCGACACGATCTACCAGTACAACCGAAAAATCGCGATTGAGCTGCAGGTCGTCGGGCTGATGAACATCCAATACGCCATCCAGAACGACACGGTCTATATCCTGGAGGCCAACCCCAGGGCCAGCCGCACGGTGCCACTGGTTTCCAAGGTGTGCAGCGTCCCGATGGCGCGGATCGCGACCCAGATAATGCTCGGAAAGCGTCTTTCGGACTTGAATCTCGGCCGCAAGACGTTTTCCCATTTCGGTATCAAGGAGGCCGTCTTCCCTTTTAACATGTATCACGAGGTCGACCCGCTTCTGGGACCGGAGATGCGCTCGACCGGCGAGGTTCTGGGCATGGCGGATTCGTTTGGTTTGGCCTTCTACAAAGCCGAGGAAGCCGCCGGCCAGCGTCTTCCCTCGGAAGGAACGGTCTTGATCACGGTCGCCGACCGCGACAAGCCGGCCGTGCTGGAAGTCGCTCGGCGATTCCACGAACTGGGTTTCCGAATCAAGTCGACTGAAGGGACGAGACGACTATTGGAAGCCAAGGGCATTCCGTCGGAATTGATCCTCAAAATGCGCGAGGGCCGGCCGAACATCGCCGACGCGATCACCGACGGCGAGATTCAGCTCGTCATCAACACCCCGAGAGGCAAGGTAGGGCAGGCGGACGACGCCTATATTCGCCAGACGGCGATCAACCGCAAGATTCCCTACATTACCACGCTCGCCGCCGCGATTGCCGCCGCCAAGGGAGTCGCCGCGTACAGGCAAGGGCGTGGTCAAGTGAAGAGCCTGCAAGAGTACCACGCCGACATCCGATAGAAGGCGGTACTTCCTGCCACCTTTCGGGAGTATCCCCCATAAGTGCTTCTTTGCCGAGGCCGTTCCTGGCCTGTCAAAAACCCCGGAACCTGGGCAAACTGGGGTTGACGGGAATTTGA